>JANMMJ010000034.1:0-5793 GCA_031373255.1 Hyphomicrobiales bacterium | reverse complement strand
ATGACCGCAAATTTCTGCGCCCACGCGGCTGCGTCCGCCCCTTCAAGATCGATTGGAGGCACCAGTGGCAAGGGCAGTTCATAGACGTTCTTCGCATGCGGAAGGCCGTATTGCGGTGTGGTAATGACCAGATCGAAACTGGAAAGCGGGGCGCGCGGGCGGCCGATATGGATGAGGCGTGTGGCACCCCCGGACCGCTTTTTGATCCACAGGGCGATGGGCACGGTGCGCTTACCAACGGCGATGACGGCGCTGGGCCAGGGTGCCGTCAGCGGATCGGATTTCTGGCGATCACGCGACACCAGGCTGGCGCCCAGGAGCAGGTTGGGCAGCGCATGGGCCGGCGTGTAGACGAGCTGTTTTTTCTCGAAGGGCCAGCCCAGCAGGCGCGCCAGCTCCAGCGCCTGGGCATTGTCGCCCTTCCGGTGACCCTGAAGCACCCAGACATGTGGGGTATTGTCCGCATCCATGGGCCATCCCTAGCCCAGCCACGGCCCGATTGGCAGCCCCTTTGACCTCTCAGCCAATCCGTCCGGCAGACTTCATGATCTTGGTCAGACGGTCAAGCGGAAGTGCGATGGAGGTATTGCCATCCCGGCCGACCATGGCGGTATTGGCAACCATCGAGTCCAGAATGGCCTCTTCGGTGGCTTCAACGGTAGCTTCAAACAATGGGTTCATGGCGCCATTCTGCAGGGCTTCATACTGCCGCGACTGCGATTTTCCCGGCGCAAACGCCTCTTCGTTCGCGGTCGAAAAGGCCAGGAAAATGTCTCCCGAGCTGTTGTGACCGATGGCGCCGGTCCGCGCCATGCCAAGCGGAACCCGTCGGGCGAGGCGCTTGAGATGGTGCGGCATGAGCGGCGCATCGGTAGCGACAATCACAATGATCGAGCCTGCCGGCTTTCCCCTGAGTTCACCGCCGGTGATCTGGCGTCCGACCGGCACGCCTAGAACCGTGAGTTCCGGGCGCAGGCCGAAATTAGCCTGGACAAACACCCCGACCACATAGGCCTTGTCCGCGATACTAACTTTGCGGGATGCGGAACCGTTGCCACCCTTGAAATCGTAACAGATCATGCCCGTGCCGCCGCCGACGCTTCCCATTTCGACAGGGCCCGGCGCCGCGCTATCCAGAGCTTCCAGCACATGTTGATCTCTTACATGAAAGCCGTTGATATCATTCAATTCTCCATCATAGGTCTCGGCGGCGACGGGAAGGCCCCAATCCTGTCCGGTGCCAAAGCGATTGTGCACCTGCCATTTAATGGTGGCATCGCGCGCCACGCCGCAGGAATGGGTATTGGTGATGGTGATCGGGGATTGCAGTTCACCCGCCTCCTCGATCCAGACCGTACCGGTCATCTCGCCATTGCCGTTCAGACTATAGTATCCTGCGGCACATGGCGTTCCGGCTTTGGCGCGGCCACGGGGAAGGATGGCGGTCACGCCAGTGCGCACCGGTCCCTGCCCCACGACAAGCGGACCTTCGCCCGAAATCAGCGTGCAAACGCCAACCTCGACGCCTGCAACGTCGGTTATCGCATTGAAAGGCCCCGGATTGCCCGGAAGCGCCAAGCCCAGTCCCCGGCACCGAATTTTTCCTGACGGCGTGTGTGTATTCATGTCAAAAAACGCTATGAGTTGAGCCACAGGGAAACCCGGCGGCCATTGAACGACGCCACCGGGATTAAGCGACAAGGAAGGACCAATCAATGCATATCGTGCAGTTTATCGATCATGACGGACAGCGCGCGGTGGGGCTGCTGCGTGATGGCAAGGTGACCACCGTCGCCGGTTATGGGCGGGTGACCGACATCGCGCTGGCAGCGGCCAGGCATGGCAAGACCATCGCCGATCTCGTCGCCTCGGCGTCAGGATCGAGCACCCCCTTTGAAGCCCTGGCACGCGAGGGACGTATCCTGCCACCGGTCGATCATGCCGATCCTTCCCATTGCGTGGTGACCGGTACCGGACTTACCCATCTCGGCTCAGCATCGGCGCGCGACGAAATGCACAAAAAGGCGCAATCGGCGACCGGCAACGAAACCGACTCGATCAAGATGTTCAACATGGGCCTCAAGGGTGGCAAGCCGACAGATGGCGGCCCGGGCGTCCAGCCCGAGTGGTTCTACAAGGGCGACGGATCGATGGTGGTGGCGCCCTTTGGCGACATCCCCTCGCCCTCTTTTGCACTCGATGGCGGCGAGGAACCGGAAATCGCCGGTCTCTACTGGATCGGGCCAAACGGCGTGCCCTACCGGCTCGGTTTTGCCATCGGCAACGAATTCTCCGATCATGTGACCGAACGGCAGAACTACCTCTACCTGGCGCATTCCAAGCTCAGGGCCTGCGCGGTGGGACCGGCGCTCCGCGTGGGTGCGTTACCTGCCCATGTCGAGGGCATGAGCCGCATCCTCCGGGACGGCAAGACGCTGTGGGAGAAACCTTTCGTCTCGGCGGAGGCCAACATGTCCCACACCATCGAAAATCTCGAGTATCACCACTTCAAATATGAGGTGTTTCGCAAACCGGGCGACGTTCATATCCATTTCTTCGGAACTGCGACCTTGAGCGTTGCCGACAATATCGTGACGCAGGAGGGCGATGTGTTCGAGATCGAGAGCGCCACATTCGGGCCGGCCCTGCGCAACCGGCTCACCAAGGCTCCAGAATCCTTCCGATATGGCGGAACAAAGGCGCTTTGAGTTCACAAAAATCTGAGCGGCCATGGCAGGTGCGGCCGGGCTAATCCGTGGACGGGTCTGGCAAATTGCCTTACCCCTGCGCTTCAGTTTGCGATTGAGAGATTGAGGCATGAGACTAAACCGGCGACACTTCCTTCTGGCCACTGCGGCGCTTGGCGGAGGCCTTGTCGGGCCACGTGCAGCACAGGCGGCGGACTGGAGCAGCATCGAGGCGGCGGCGCGGGGGCAAACCGTCTATTTCAACGCGTGGGCCGGCTCGGAGACGATCAATGCCTATATCGCGTGGGCGGGCGCCGAGATCTCAAAACGCTACGGCGTGACACTTGAGCATGTGAAGATCACCGATGCCGCCGAAACGGTGCGGCGGGTTCGCGACGAGGTGAAGGCTGGGCAGATGCAAGGCTCGGTCGATCTGGTGTGGATCAACGGCGAAAATTTTCGCGCAATGAAGGCTGACAGGCTCCTGTTCGGCCCGTTTGCCATGGACCTGCCGAATTACCGATTTGTCGACATCGATGGCAAGCCCACGACCGTTGTGGATTTCGCCGAAGCCACGGAAGGTCTGGAAAGTCCCTGGGGCATGGCGCAACTGACGTTTTTCGGCGATGGCGCCAAAATTCAGTCGCCGCCGATGAGCATGAGCGACCTGATACGGTTTGCGAAAGCCAATCCGGGCCGCGTGAGCTATCCCGCACCGCCGGACTTTCATGGCACCACCTTCGTCAAGCAGGCCCTGATCGAGTCGATCACAAGCACCGATGTGCTGCAGCTGACAGTTTCTGCCGATGAGTTCAAACGGCTCAGCGCGCCCGTGTGGGCAACGCTCGATGAGCTTCATCCCTGGCTTTGGCGAGAAGGAAAGCAGTTCCCGCAATCACAGGCCCAAGTGAAGCAGATGTTGGGTGACGGCGAGTTGCTCATGGCGCTTACCTTCAATCCCAACGAGCCGGCCAATCTTGTGGCGAGCGGCGCCCTGCCCGCGACGACAATTGCCTGGCAGCATCAGAACGGCACGATCGGCAACACGCATTTTGTAGCCATTCCGGCCAATGCGCGAGCCAAGGAAGGCGCACAAGTGGGGGCGAATTTTCTGCTTTCGCCCGAAGCTCAGGCCAGGAAGGCAGACCTCACCGTATGGGGCGATCCGACTGTGCTGGCGCTTTCCAAGCTTTCACCGGCCGAAGCCGCGCTATTCGGCAAGAAGGACATTCCGGGCGGCGTGGTGATCGGCGGACCAGCACTTCCCGAGCCACACGCCAGCTGGGTGCCGTTGATCGAAGCCTCCTGGCTTGAGCGATACGGCGGGTGAGACCAGTCTGGCCGGTGATACTGGCGACGTTGGCGGCCGGGTTGCTGTGGGGGGTGCCGCTGATCGCCGGCTTGCTGTTTGCTTTGACCGCCGCCTTTGATGGCGCAGCCTGGCAGGCTGTTTTCGCTCACCCGCAACTTGCTCCGGCCCTGGTGCTTTCAGTGCTCACCGGCACCGCGGCACTGGCGATCTCTCTCATTTGCGCACTGACCATTGTTGCCGGGACGTATCAATCGCGAAGCTGGATTCGCCTGTCGCGCCTGACGGGCGTGTTTCTGGCCATTCCGCATCTGGCATTTGCAGCCGGGCTTGGCTTTCTCATCATGCCGAGCGGATGGATCGCGCGGGTGATTGCCCAGACGGTAACGGGATGGAGCGCGCCTCCGGGCTGGGTCACCTCGCAGGATCCGCATGGCATTGCGCTCATCACGGCGCTGGTTTTCAAGGAAACGCCATTCCTGATCTGGGCCGTATGGAGCCTTCTGGCGCGAGGCGACATGGCGGCGATGCTTGCCGGGCAATGGCGCACAGCGCGCAGCCTCGGGCATGGTCCGGGATCAATCTGGCTCCGGCTCTTCGTTCCGCAGATCATTCCAGCGATTGCCTGGCCGATCGTGATCGTGTGGGTCTATGGCGCAACGGTCGTGGACATGGCGCTGGTCATTGGACCAACGCAGCCGCCGGTTTATTCGGTCATAGCATGGGCCGATCTCAACGATGCCGAAGCCATCACCAACGCGCGGGGCGCCACGGGCGCACTATTGCTGGCATTGGTGCTCGCGGCCGGCGCGCTGGCAAGTCTGGCAGTCTGGGGCCTTGCTGCTGCGTGGTTCCGCAGGCTGGCGACGGCTGGGCCGGTGGCGACCACAGTGAGCCTGCACATGCCGCTCGCGCGGTTTCTGCTTTTGCTTTTGTCGCTGGTCTATTTCCTGGTTGTTGCAGTTCTTCTTGTCATATCTGTTGGTTCGCATTGGCCATTCCCGGATCTTTTGCCATCGGCATTCCACATGCGCGGGTGGGCGATGCTCTTCGCCGATCCTGCGCCCTTGCTGAACAGCCTGTGGCTGGGTCTCCTGACCTCGGCCACTGCGGTTGGGCTTGCCGTTTTCTGGTTCGAGACGATGCCGCAGCAGCGCGACAAACTGGTGATGGCAGGCGCAGTCACAGCGCTCGCCGTTCCGCAAATCACGCTGGTTAGCGGCCAATACGGGTTGTTTCTCCATCTTGGCATGGCGGGGACGGCGGTGGCGCTGTATCTCGCGCATCTGACGCCGGTGCTGGCCTATGTGCTGGTCATCTTGCGCGGAACCTACCGCACTTTTGATCCCCGCTATCGCGCGGTTTCGCTCGGGCTCAACTGCAGTCCGTGGCGATTCTGGCATGAAATCAAACGGCCTCTCACGATGCCGGCGCTTGCTGCTGCGGGTTCGGTGGGATTTGCCGTGAGCATGACGCAGTATCTGCCGGCGCAGCTCATTGGCGGCGGCAGGATAGAGACCCTGCCAATTGTCGCCGTCACATTGGCCAGCGGCGGCAACCGGCCGCTGCTTGCGGTCTTTGCACTGGCGCTGACGCTTCCTCCCGCTTTGGGCTTCATGCTGGCGCAACGCTATGGGCGCAACGGCGCAGGCTTTGCATGAGTCTCGTGCTTCAAGACG
Source organism: Hyphomicrobiales bacterium (assembly GCA_031373255.1). Classification (GTDB taxonomy): domain Bacteria; phylum Pseudomonadota; class Alphaproteobacteria; order Rhizobiales; family Aestuariivirgaceae; genus JANMMJ01. The sequence continues at coordinate 118 of JANMMJ010000034.1, read as the reverse complement.
TGACGATCAGGCTGCTCGGCAGCCCTCTTGTCGACAAGTTCAGCGTGACAATAGCGCCGGGAGAAACGGTCACACTTATGGGTGCAAGCGGATCGGGAAAATCGAGTCTTCTTGCCTA
>JANMMJ010000027.1:0-45282 GCA_031373255.1 Hyphomicrobiales bacterium | reverse complement strand
TTCAAGCAAGCGGGCGACAAAACGCAGACGCTCTTCCATGGCCGAACACTCTCTCCACGGCATCAACACCTCCCGCCAAAAGGCAAAAAGTGTTACCCATGTGTCCGGTACAAATCGTCACCTATGTCTCAGGCCGGTCAGCGTAAGAATCGGCCGCTTATTCTGAGTTTTCCAGCTATTTTTGACCCAGATGGCAACCTGATTTGCGCTTACCCTCAAGGTATTCATCGATCAGTTGGCAGTAGCGAACCGGGCCGAAACTCGGGAAATGGCCACCATGGACGATGCTGACGGGAAGCTTGGCCAATTGCTCCATGGTGGAGACGTAGTCGTTCCGATCAGAGTGGTAAGCGTCGTCGATCAGCAAGCCGTCGTACACGATGTCGCCAGACAGGAAAATTCCTGATCGACGCTCGAAGAGGCCGATGCCGCCAGGCGAATGGCCGGGCGTGTGGACGACCTCAAATGCGCGGTCCCCAAGATCGATGACGTCTCCGTTTGACAGGAGGCGGCTGGGCCACGCGGGCTTGACTTGGTATGCTGCCTGATCCCAATTTTCGGGCTGTCTGATGAACATGTCGTCCGTCGCGTAGCGGTCGGCACAGGTCCAGTCATTGCGAGGATCGGCCAGAATTTCAGCCTCTGCGTGATGTACGCAACAGCCTTCAAACTCGTGATGTCCACCAATGTGATCGAAGTGAGTGTGGCTGGCAACGCAGACCAAGCTCCGCTCCGTCACCAGCGGGACATGGCTGCGAAGGCCGAAATGCCCCAGGCCGGTATCGAACAGCAAGTCGCGGTCGCGGCCGCGGACATGCCACATGTTGCAGCGGAAAAAGGGCTTGATCCATGGCTCGTGAATCAAGGTCACGTCATCGCCCATGCGAAGCGTTTCGAACCAGTACGTGGCGCCGACCCGTATCATTGCGCTAGTCGTTCAACACAATGAGCCGCGAGGCTTCCACGGAAGGAACGATGCGATCACCAAGCCGAATGGCACTATCGGCCGGAAGCCTGGCGACGAGCGGATGCTCCGGCGACTTGTCAACCGTTGCGGTGACGCGCTTGAAGCTTCCCTGAAAGACGATGTCGGTGACCGTGGCACAGGCATCCGCCGCACCGGGGTCAAAGCGGAAATGTTCCGGGCGGATGGCAATGTTGAGTCTGTGTCCAACCGGATGCTGCCCGGTTGCGGGAAAAACGCCGAGGACCGTATCCAGTTTTCCGTCCGACAATATTCGGCCATCGAGAATGGTGCTTTCGCCCATGAAGGTGGCGCTGAAGCGGGTAGACGGCCGGCTATAGACACGCTCGGGCGTTCCTTCGTCCACAATCCGTCCGTTGTTCATGACGACGACATGATCAGCAAGCGCCATTGCCTCCTCCTGGTCGTGGGTGACATGGACAAAGGCCGTGCCTACACGCTGCTGTATCGCCTTGAGCTCGTCCTGCATCTGACGGCGGAGTTTCAGGTCGAGTGCTCCGAGAGGTTCATCCAGAAGGAGAACGGCGGGCTCGACGACGAGGGCGCGGGCAAGCGCCACGCGCTGACGCTGGCCGCCCGAGAGTTGATGCGGCCGCTTGCCGAATGCCTGAGCAAGCCCAACAATCCCGAGCATGGTCTCTGCCGCCGCCAGGCGTTCAGCCTTGCCGACGCCTTTCATGCGAAGCCCGAAGGCGACATTGTTGCCAACGCTCATGTGCGGAAAAAGCGCGTAGTCCTGAAACACCGTTGCGGTGGGGCGTTTGGCGGGCGGCATTGCCGTGCAATCCTGGCCCTTGATCAAGACGCGACCGGCTGTGGGCTGGAGGAAGCCTCCCAGTATCGAGAGCAATGTCGTCTTGCCTGAGCCTGACGGTCCCAGCAGCACAGTGTAGCTGGCTGGCAGGATATCAAGCGAAATGCCATCCAAAACCCTGGCTGAACCAAACACATGTACAAGATTTTCGACCTTCACAAGCGGGTTCATTTGGGCTGCTTTCGAAATGCCACAAGTTCGAAGATGATGGCCAGGACTATCGAAACGACGAAGACGAGCGAACCAACCGCGTTGGTTTTGGGGTTCAGGCCGGCGCGCAGCATGTTCCAGATTTCGACGGGAAGGGTCGTGTCAAAGCGGGTCAGCAGGAAGGCGATGACAAACTCATCCCAGGAGAATGTCATCGACAGGAAGAAGCTGGCGAAAAGTGCAGGCCAGAGCATTGGCGCGGTGATCTGCAACAGGACCTGCCAATCAGCAGCGCCCAGATCGCGCGCCGCGCGCTCAATGTTGGCCTGGTGATCGCCCATCTGGCTGTAAATGATGGCGAAGCAGAGCGGCAGATTGATCACGATGTGCCCTATTCCAGCCGCGACCAGCGATTTGGGGAGCCCGAGCCAAGTGAAGAACACCAGCAATCCCATGCCAATGATCAGATAGCTGACGGTGAGCGGCAACGTGATCAAGCCACGCAACAGCGATGACGCGGGAAAATGGAAGCGGGCAAATCCCCATGCTGAAAGGAAGCCTAAAATCGTGGCAATCGCCGACGTCAATGCGGCGACCAGTATCGAGTTACCCAAACCCGATGTCAGCCGGCCGTCGCTCAATACAGCTTCATACCAGCGGAGAGAGGGGCCATTGAATGGGGGAATCGGGAAGAGTGTTCCCTGAAAGGAATAAAGTACGAGTACCAAAACTGGCAGGAATATGAAGGCATAAATCGCCAGTGCATATGCGGCAGACGCAATTCGAAGCATCAAGCCCTCTCGATCCTGAGCCATCTGGCGCAGGCGAGGTAAGCAATGGTGACCGCCGCCATCAAGATAATTGAAAGTGCCGATGCGAGCGGAAAGTCGCCCCGCCTGCCGATCTGCATCATGATCAATTGCGGCATCAGCAGTTCATTGTTGCCGCCGAGGATCTGGGGCGTGATGTAATCGCCAATGGCGAGGACGAAGGTCAGGAATGCACCAACCATGATCCCGGGCAATGTCAGGGGAAGGATAACGTAGATAAAAGTCCGCAACGGACCTGCACCGAGATCGGCTGCGGCCTTGCGATAATTTGGCGAAAGCTGCTTCAGGCTGGCATAGATCGTCAGTGTCAGGAGCATCACAAAGAAATGGGTGAAGCCAATGACCGTCGCAGTGCGGGTGTTGGCGAGCTGGATTGGCCCGGACAAGATGCCGAGATCGATCAGCGTGGTGTTGATGGTTCCCTTCTCCGCTAGTACGAGCAGCCAGGAATACGAGCGCACCACATAGGATGTCCAGAATGGCAGCAACGCAACCATCAGGGCGAGCCGCTGCCAGCGCTCGGGTACGACATTGGCCAGTATCCAGGCGAAGGGATAAGCCAGAAGTATCGAAACCACGGTGACGATTGCGGTCACCTCAAGCGAATTGGCCAAGGCGCGGTAGTAGCTGGGTGTAATGAAGAACTGGGCGTAATTCGACAGGCTGAAACCGTCAGCGTCCTTGGGATAAAGGCTGTAGATGCCCATGACCAGGAACGGAACGATGAAAAACAGCAGGGTGAACAGCAGCGCCGGAGCGACGCTGAACCAGGCGATACGGCTGGTCTTCACTGCGCTTGCAGCATTTCCGTCCACAGATCTTGCATCTTCTTGTCAAGCGTTTCATCGGGCGAGGGATAAGGCTGGGCGCGCTTCAGAAATTCTGGCTGCTCGGCAAAGCGCAGGATGCGCTTTTGATCATCATTGAGCGCGGCCTTTGAATTGGCCGGCATGCCCCAATAACAGGCGGACGTGGCAAGCCTTGCCTGTCCATCGGGGCTCATGATGTACTGGATAAACTTCAGCGCCAGATCCTTGTTCTTGCTGTCCTTGAACATCGAAAGCGACTGCGACCAAAGGACGGCACCTTCCTTTGGAATGGAGAAATCGAGATCGGGGTTCTCCTTCGCTATGCCGGCTGTCACCCATTCGCCTCCGCCCACAAGCACATCCACTTCGCCGGTGGCCAGCGCCGTCTGGCTTGCCACGACATCGGTGACCGCCTTGGCATTGGCCTTCATCTTGCCGAGCGCCTCCTTGATGGCGGGAAGATCGGCTTCGGTCAGCTCCGAGGTCTTCTTGCCAATCGCCATTGCCGCCATGCCGATAACCGGGAGGTAGTAGTCGTATATTGCGATACGGCCCTTGTATTTATCGCCAAGCAGCGAGGCGAGGGACTGCATATCGCTGCCGTCGACCTTTGACTTGTTGAAGCCGATCGTGTTGTAGCCAAATTTTTCGGTAATCCCATACCGCTTGCCATTGACCTTGGTCCTCGCATCCATGGCGACTTCCGGGAAAATATCGCCCATCGGGAGTTGGTCTTCGGGGAGGGGTTCAAAAAGGTTGCGCTCAACGCCTCTTGGCACATCGATCGAATCGATGACCATTACATCCCAGTCACCAGGTTGCGATTGCTCGATGATGGCGAGGCCGGCGCCCGTTCCCTCGAATTCCTTGACGTTGACCTTGACGCCATTGGCTTCCTCAAAGGGCTTCAATAGGTTGGGATCGGAATGGTCGCACCAGACCAGGGCATTGAGTTCGGCCGCGGTGACGCCATTGGCGGTGAGCGCGAACATTGAAAAAGCGACAAAGGACATTCCGGCAAGGCGGCGGGCACAGCTCCTGATCACGGCGTAACTCCCTGAATTATGCTTCTGCAGCAAAAACTGAACCAATTCTAAAATTGAGTCAAATACAAAAATGTGCTCTATCTGAAGAATGAGCGGTCTTCGGGTCAGGCAAAAAGCATTTCGCCTCGAACGTATCCTCGATGCGGCGGCGGAGCTTTTCCGGAGTTCGGGATATGATGCCGTAAAGATGGAAGCCATTGCGGCGGCCGCCGGCGTTTCCATCGGCACGATCTACAACTACTACCAGAACAAGGGTGATCTCCTGATGGCTATCGTTGCCATGGAGGTCAACGAAGTGCTTCAAGCTGGCGAAAAGGTCATTGCCAAACCGCCACGCAACGTGGAAAAAGCGATCGACCAGTTGGTCGGCCAATATCTCGAGCATTCACTTGTCTATCTCAGCAAGGAAATGTGGCGGCAGGCCATGGCGATTTCCACACAGCAGCCAGATAGCCCTTTTGGGCATACCTATTCATCCCTTGATGTGGCCATGGCAAATCAAACCAGCAAACTGATCTCCAAACTTCAAGTTCTGGGACTGCTCCGCGAGGACATAGACACGCGGAGCATTGGCGAGTTGATCTTCAACAATACCAACATGATGTTCATCGTGTTCGTGAAAGCATCCGGCATGACATTGCGAGAGCTGCGGGCCGCAATTCGGCGGCAAAACCGCGTGCTCCTCGCCTGCATTGCAAAAGAGCAGTGACGTTCCTCTGCATTGACTGGAAGCTCAGGTGTTAGGCGGGCTGATTTCCGCGCCTGACGAAATGGTCAATTGCCGGCCGCCCAATGCCGCGAAGGTCCGCGTTCTGCATGTGAGCACAATGATCTGCTGGTGCTTGCCCGCACGGTTCAAGGCATCAAACATCTTTTCAATGCGATCATCGTCTGAAAAAACAAGGGCGTCATCCAAAACGATTGGAACTTCCTGGCCGCGTTCGGCGATCATCGCACCCATGGCAAGCCGGACAAGGACCGCAATCTGCTCCTGGGTTCCATCCGAAAGATGGTCGAACTGCTCGCTTCCCGGTCCATGGCGGTTAATGCCTGTAACAGAGAAGCCATCGCCGAGCTGAATTTCAGCTTTTGGAAACACATCGGACAGAAAGGGCTGCAGATGCCGGCGGAGTGGTGCGTTTAATTGTTCGCGCCGGCTTCTATAGCAACTGTCCACAGTATCGCGAAGCAATTGCAGCGTCGCCACGCGGTGGTTCTGACGATCCAGCTCCCGCGCGGCGATGGCACACTGTTCCTCCAGGCTCAGGACAAGTTCACCCAGGCCATCGCCACCTGCGATCTGAATCTGTCCTTCGAGATTGGCAATTCGAATATCGAGCTTTTCCAGACTGGACTTCTGGTTGCCCAATGCCGCTGTCAGGCGGCTGACGCGCGATTCGCGGCGCTGCAGTTCTTCGGCATCCGGAGCTTTAGCTTGCCTTTGCTCCCGTAGCGCAGCCTTGCCGCCGTGCTCTAACTGACTGCGGCGAAAGATTTCGCCGAACTCGGTTAGAATTCTGTCGCGCTCCGCGTCCGGTAGGCGGGCCAAATCCAAATTCAATTGCCGTTCGACCTCGGCCAAAGTACCCCGCAACTCGCCCCGTTTGCTGGAGATTTCACCAATGACTCTATTGTGATGCTCGACTGTATTATCGAAACCGCCGCGGGCGAGGCGATCGGCATGGCGCAGGTCGGTCAGCTCGTTTAGCTGATTTTCGATTTCACTGCTCGATGGAATATGCGTCATGCTCTGGTCGGATTTGATCCTTTCGACGCTCGCATTCAAGTCTTCGAGTTCAGCACGAATTCGAGCGGTTTCCGCAGGCAGATCAGAATCTTGCAGACCGAGCGAAATCTTCTCGGCTTTCAATCCGCGCGCGTCAAGTTCAAGCGAAACACGTAACGCCCGCAAATGGCGCAGTTCGGCATTCGAAGACACGCCAGCGGTATCGAACAGCTTGCCCAGCCTGTCTGCCAACTCGCTCCGTTGCCTCGTTGCAAGCTCGCGCGACGCGGCAGGTGGTGAGACAGTTATTCGCGCGATGTCACCTACAGTGATGGTCGTGGGGTCAACAATTGCGCGCGCTGTACCGATCTCCAGTTTTGTTCCGTCCATGGTCACAGGAACTTCGGAACTTGTTGCAATCTCGACGTCGATCCTGGCTGCTCCTGCCTCCAGCCGTGCAGTCAGATTGCCAAGGTCACGTTCCAATTCGTCAAGTGTTGCCGCTACTTTTTCGGAGACGCGGTTGGATTTCAGTGCAGCGTCGTTGAGATTTTGACGCGATTCAAAATCCTGCAAGGCATTCAGTCGTTGAACAAGACCATCACGTGTTGCCAGCCGTGATACAATGGCAGACATCCGCTTCAATAACCTTTCGCGCTGCTCCCGCTGTTCGGTAGCCTGGTCCAAGCGCGTTATTTCCGCGGAACCGTCGGCGATTGCGTTGCGGCTTTGCCGCTCTTGTTCATCAAGCGGCTTCAACAATTCCTGAATTTCGACGCAACGGGCTCTGTCGCGGTCGATGCGTTCGGCGCAAGCAATCGATTCCTCAAGTTTTTTCTGGTGTTGCTCCAGCACTGCGAAGGCGTGCTGCTCTTCGCTCATATATTGTTTCAGGGCGGTCGCAGCGGCCTCGCCTTCCTTCAATGCACCCTGTGCTGCGCGCAGATTCTCCATCATTTGCCGCGTTAGCTCGGGATCCGAGAGTTTTTTGCGTTCACTGCGCAGCCCTTCGAGTTCATCGAGTTGATGGTCGAGTTCATCCAGCCGCCGCTGTGCCGCCGCGCGTTCTGACTCCAGTCTCTCGACCTGACCGATTGCCTCACTGAGCGCACCACGGGCTTTTGGTTTCCCTGTATCAGTTATGACATTCGCAAGATCACCATCAAGATTGGCGAGAATCCTACGGGCGCGCTCGCCGCCTACCAAGGTTCCCACTTCCTGCTGAATTGCCGCGTTCAGCGTTGAAGCTGCGGCATCTGAAGGCTGGGGCAGGTCGAAAGACTTGCCCTGGCCAACCCAGAGGATACCAAACGCGGCGTCATCAAGCGTGCGCCCGTTGCCGTGCGAAAGGCCGAGGATCTCCCAGACTGACTCATCGGCATCGCGTCCCCGGGCGATCTCGCGGCCATCGCGGTGAAGGCTTGCCTGAGGCGATTTCAGGAACGACTTTGTGATCTTGTAGGAGCTCCCGTGGTGTTCGAAAGCCAGTGTCACGGTGACTGGCAGTGAAAGCCCGCTGGTTGACAGGTTTCTGATGGTGTCGTTGCGGGTGGTATGACGTTCGAAAAGACAGGCGCGGATGGCCCTGAAGAACGTTGATTTTCCGGCCTCGTTTCCGGCCGAGAGTATGTTCACGCCCGCACCCAAACCGGTTAACCGGCTGGCAGTACCAAAGCGGCCGACTCCCTCGATTTCGACACTGGTAAGTCTCATGCCTCCTTGACTCCATCTGACGCTGCCGCAGTGCTCATCAAGTAGAGTTGGACAAGTGCATCTTCCGCACGATGCCGCTCTTGCGCCGTTATGGCGGGATCATCAGCCATGGCCTGTAGCGTTTCCGCGGCCTCTCGCAGGACGCCGCCGAAATCGATTGTTTCGAGATCAGCCAGCGACGGTCTGGAAACCAAATCCACCGTTTGCAGATCCAGGTGGAACAGTGCTGCTTCCAGACTGCCCTTGAGCCGCTCAAGTTCGGTGCGTCCGGAAAGTGGCAGTGCGCCTTTCAGCGACAGCCTCAGAATTGTCGACGATTGCTCCGGCATCGCCCGCAGCCGCGCCCCGAGATCAGCAAGACCATCGGTGCAGGTTATGTTTTCATCGCACATTCGCCAGTGAAACTGGCCCGTTGAGATAGGTGTTACCTGCGGCGCTGCCCCCTGTGCAGGAATGTCGACAAGCAAGACTTGCCCATTCTCCTGACTGGCGAAGCGATCCGGCTCAGGGGTTCCCGCATACCAGGTTCTTGGGTTTACCGGCATCGTGCGGTGCCAGTCACCAAGCGCCAAATAGTCAAGGCCCGCCTGCTGCGCGCGGTCCGGCGCAATGGGGTTGCCGGCTTCATTTGCCGATCCAAAACCCGTGATGGACCCATGGGCCAGGCCGATCCGGATTGTTCCGGCTGGCGAAGATGCCGCGGCCATCCACTCGGTCAGATCCTTCACTTCACTCTTGCGGCGCAAAGGGGCAGGCATCAGGGCCACGCCTGGCTCAATGTCAACTGGCCCTTCGTCAAGATGCAACCGGATATTGGCGGGAACTCCCAACCTCCGAACCCGGTCCCACAATCCGTTGGCGCGATGCGGATCGTGGTTTCCAGAAATGACATGCCAGGTGACGCCGGTGAACTGCTGCATGCGCGCGAGCGGCTCAGACAGTGTTTTTTCCGCGGGTGACTCGGTATCGTACATATCGCCGGCCAGAAGCACATGCCGGACGCCATGGCCTTCAGCGGCGTGGCCGATGGTTTCGATCGCCTTCAGCCGGGCATGGCGGAGGATGGTTTCCTTTTCGCCGAAATACTTGAATGGCTTGCCGATTTGCCAATCCGCGGTGTGAATGAAACGCATGGTCAACACCTGTCCCATGGTGATGCTTTAGTCAAGCCGGGCAGCCATCCCACAATACAACAAGGTCTTGCTGTGCCCCTGGCAATCGCGTTGAATGGCGCGGAGACAAATCAGGTGAATTCATGCGCGCCAAATCCAAAGTCATCGTTACATGTGCAATAACCGGCTCCATCCACACCCCATCAATGTCGCCACATTTGCCGGTTACGCCGGAGCAGATCGCGGACCAGGCAGTCGGAGCCGCTGAAGCCGGGGCGGCGATCCTGCATCTCCATGCACGCGATCCGAAGGATGGCAGGCCCTCGCCATCGCCCGAACTTTTCATGAAATTCCTGCCGCAGATCAAGCAGCGCTGCAACGCGATCGTAAACATCACGACGGGTGGCGGCCAGGGCATGTCACTGGACGAGCGTCTTGCGGCCGCAGAACTCGCTTCCCCGGAGATGACCTCGCTCAACATGGGTTCGATGAATTTCGGCCTCTACCCGATGGCGCAGCGCTACAAGGACTTTGCCCACGATTGGGAGCCACAGCACCTTGAAAAATCCCGCGACAATATTTTCAGGAACACCTTTTCCGACATTGAGCAGGTTCTAAAGCGGCTGGGGGAAGGCCATGGTGTCAAGTTCGAGTTCGAGTGCTATGACGTGGGCCATCTTTACACGCTGGCGCATTTTCTTGACCGCAAGCTGGTCAAGCCGCCGCTTTTCGTCCAGACGATTTTTGGTATTCTGGGCGGCATTGGCCCCGACCCGCAGAACGTGCTGACAATGCGTGAAACGGCCGAGAGGCTCTTTGGTGACCAATATCACTGGTCGGTACTCGCTGCCGGCCGCTTTCAAATTCCATTCTGCACCATGGCCGCGACGATGGGCGCAAATGTTCGCGTTGGTCTTGAGGACAACCTCTATATCGGCAAGGGAAAGCTGGCCGATTCAAATGCCCAGCTGGTCAGCAAGATGAGGCACATACTGGACGAACTCTCCATCGACATCGCGTCTCCCGACGAAGCGCGCGCCATGCTCGATCTCAAAGGCAGTTCGAGCGTCAAATTCTGATTTCCACCGTTACGCCACCGCTCCCCGGTGATCTTACGCCTGATTCAGGGCATCCAGGGATTCTGGCACGATCTGTCCGCCATCGACGATGATCGTCTGGCCGGTGATGTAGCCGGCCTCTTTGGTTGCGAGAAAAAGTGCTGCGTTACCGATGTCTTCGACGACGCCAAGCCGCTTCAACGGAATCGAAGCGGCCATGGACTTTTGATAGTCTTCGCCCAATTCGATCAGCCCTTCGGTGAGGATGTTACCGGGCAGAACCGCGTTTACGGTGATCTGATATTTGGCCAGTTCCATGCACGCGGTCCGCATGAAACCCAATTGACCTGCCTTTGTCGCGCCGTAGTGGGTCCAGCCGGGAAGGCCGGTTACCGGGCCGGTGATCGAAGAAGTCAGAATGATCCGGCCCTGCTCTGATTTCTTCAAATAGGGAATGCATGCTTTGACTGCGTGAAATGTGCCCTTCAGGTTGGTATCGACCACCAGGTCCCACTCGTCGCCAGTCATGTCTTCGAGTCTTGCCGGGGGAAAAATGCCTGCGTTGGCGCAAAGGATGTCTATGCCGCCAAAGCGTTCGCCAGCAGTCCTGGCCATCGCTTCCATGCTCTGCATGTCTGTCACATCGGCGGCAAAACCCGAAGCGCCGCGACCGAGTTCCTTCGCACAGGCATCCGCTTCATTGCCATGGCGCGAAACGACCAAGACCTTGCAACCGGCGTTGGCAAAGACTTTGGCAATACCCTTTCCAATCCCTTTGGAACCGCCTGTCACAACAACCGATTTTCCGGCGAGTGATGTAAACACGTGATCCTCCTCAATTGTCCTTCAACTGATTGGCGCGCCGCAAAGTGATGAGCCAATAACCACCAAGCAGAATAAACGCAGCGCCGAATGTCGATACCGTTCCAAGAACTGGAACGCCAGGCGTATAGCCTGCGACCATTTTGGCATAGAGATATTCAGGGATCGTAGTGTCTGCTCCAGTGGTGAACAAGGAAAGCGGAAAATTGCCCCAGGAGAGCAGGAACGCAAACAATGAACCTGAGACAATACCCGGCAGAAGCACTGGAAGCGTTACCTCCCTGAACACCTGCCAGCGTGACGCACCGAGGTCAAAGGCGGCTTCCTCAAGAGTTGGGTCGAAACTGTAAACCTGTATCGAGATCACCAAAGTGACAACGGGAATGATCCAAACCAGGTGGGCGAAGACCGCCGTTTGCCAGGACATCTGCAATCCCAATGCGTTGAACCAGAGCAATAGAGCGAGGCCCAAAACCGATTGCGGGAAGAAAATAGGGAGCAGCACGATTTTTTGATAGATCGAACGGCCCTTCCAATTGTAGCGCGCGAATGCAAGTGCGCCAAAGAAAGCGATGACGACGGCAATTGCAGTCACCAGAAGGGCAATCGAAATCGAGGTCTTGAACAATTGGTGAACCTCAATTGATGCAAATGTCTTTCGCCACCAGTCAAGTCCCCATTTTTGAATCGGAAACAGAAAGTATCGGCTGGACGTAAGCGAAGCGAGCACAATGCAGAGCGCGGGAAGATAGACAAAAATCAGCACGGCCAGGGTCCAGGCCCAGATGAGTGCGTGGCGAGCGCGCTGAGTCATGGGCTATTTCTTGCCAAGAATGGCGTCGAGATCAAAACGCCGCAGGACCAGCAGCACAAGGACGCCGACGACAAGCATCAGCAGGACCGACAGGGCTGCACCCAATGGCCAGTTCTGCGCGTAGGTGAAGGCGATTTCGATATCGTGGGTGATGGGAATGATCGTCTGGCCGCCAAGAATCTTGGCTTCGGCAATTGCGCCAACAGCGAGGACAAACGTCAGAAGCAATCCAATAATAATGCCGGGCATGGAGAGAGGCAATTCAATCTCCTTGAAAACCTGCCAGCGCGAGGCGCCGAGATCGAGTGCCGCATCTCTTGTCTCGCCCGGAACCATGGCTACACCCAGCGACATCGGAAACAGCATGAAAGGAAGGTAGACGTAGACCATCCCCAGCAGCACCATTGGTCTTGTGAACAACCATCCTTCCGGCTCAATCCCGAACCAGTTCTTGAGCGTGCCAAGCAAGACACCGTTCTTGATGAAGAAAAGTATCCAGCCGTACAGACGCACATTTTCAGAGACAAACAGAGGGATGGTGAACAGCAGCGTTATTACCGGAGACCATTTCCCGAAGACACGAGTCATGCCGTAGGCAATGGGGTAGCAGATCAGTGTAAGCAAGAAGACCGTGAGTGCTGCAAACAGCATCGACCAGCCAAACGAAATGTAGCTATTACCCGAGAATATCTCGGCATAGTTGCCGAGTTGCGGCGAATGGTCCAGACCGAAGGATCGCGACGGCATGAAACTATAGCCGACAACCGCAAGCAGCGGAGCGGCAAATCCGACCAGCAGAAACAAGAGCAGCGGCAATGCGTATGTGAGGCCGCTGGATAGAGCAAAGGCTGGGCGATTTGCGCTCATTGCTACTCTGCCACCAGAATTGAGTCTTTTGCGTCCCAACCAATCAGGACCTCCTGGTCACGAGTTAGCTTCGGCGCCTGCTGGCGCAATTTTTCAACCATGAAGACGCGGTCGCCAGACCTGACCTGATACTGGATGCGCGATCCCAAAGCATACTCATTGTAGAGCTTGCCCCTGATGCTGTTCTCGGCATCCTTCGGCTTATCAAGAAAACGCACGAACTCGGGACGGATTACGAGATGCCCGGTGCGGAAATTATCAGGCGCCTTCGGCATGGAAAAGTCCGCGGCCAGATCATCAGCCTGCAGACGTTTGCCTTTGAGTCTGACAGGTATGACGTTCACATCCCCCATGAATTCGGAGACGAATTTATCCTTTGGAGCGGAGTAGATCGCCTCAGGCGTCCCTACCTGGACGAGTTTGCCGGAACGCATGACGCCAATGCGATCGGACATGACCATGGCCTCTTCCAGGCTATGGGTAATGTAGATGAAGGTTTTGCCGGTTTCGCGATGGATGTCCTTCAACTCCTTTTCAAGCGTTTTGCGCAGCTTATAGTCAATTGCGGAGAGGGGCTCATCAAAGAAGAGAATTTCCGGATCGAATGCCAGGGCGCGCGCCAGAGCTACCCGCTGGCGCTCGCCTCCGGAACATTTCAGAACACTTTTCGAGTAGTAGTCTTCCGGCAGGCGAAGCTGGCGCAGCAACTCGATGGCGCGGGCTTTTCGCGATATCTGATCAACGCCACGGATCTTAAGCGGGAACTCGATGTTCTCGCCGACAGTTCGATGCGGGAACAACGCCAGCGACTGAAACACCATGCAAGTGGGGCGTTTGTTCGCCGGCACATCGTTTATGCGCTTGCCACGCAACAGGATATCGCCCGACGTCGGAAGTTCCATGCCGGCGAGCATGCGGATCATGGTAGTCTTGCCAGAGCCGGATGGGCCGACAATGGTAAAGAATTCGCCATCGGCGATGTCGAGATCAATCCCGTCTACCGCGTTGAATCGGCCGAAGGATTTTGTCAGTGCCCTGAGTTGGAGGATTGGCGGCCGTTCAGACATAAGGGTACTTTGCAATGAAAGGCCCTCCCCCGTGAAGAGGGAGGGCGCAAAGGGGGCAGGGGGGAGGTTACCCTGCAGAGGCTTCTTTTTTGGCTGTTGTCATCACATCGAGCAGTTTGTCGTAGTCGGGAACAATGTCGTATTCGACCGAACGGGCCATTTCCTCAGCCAGGGAATCCCATTGAATTGCATCCAGTTCGTCGGCCGTGAAGAGGTCGAAACACTCCTTGTTGCCCATCTGTGCGACCGGGTTGAAGGTGCCTTCCGCGAAGGCCACGGTATGCGCCAGTTTTGGATCTTGAACATATTTCAGGAACGCGGACGCAAGCGGCGAAATCTGCGGATTGTTTACGACTGAAGTGATCTCGATCCACGCGATGCCGCCCTTGCCATCGGCGAGGGGTCCGGACTTCGGCGTGATGCCACGGATATTCTTGGCGCCGTCGGCGCGGGCAGGAGACGCAGAGTAGGTACCTCCGGTCAGATGGAAGTCAATTTCGCCCGACACCATGGACTGGTTCATCGTGGCGATATCGCCAACCAGCTTCGCTCCCTTGAAGACGCGCTTGGCTGTTTCGGTGAACTTGGCCACTTCCTCGTCATTATGCACCTTGAAGGGATCAAATCCGGCGATGCAGCAAATGCAGAAGACGTTCCAGTCGTCTGATTCCAGGATGCCATACTTCTTGTCATTGGCCGGATCATTCCACAGGTTCCAGCCCTGGTCCTCAGCCGTCGCACGGCTCACCTTGTCGGTGTTGACGACAAAGGAATAAGGCCCGAAGCGCTGGGCCATGCCGATCAGCTGTTCGCCCTTTTCATCCATTGCCCATTTGTAGGGCGCTTTGAAATCGGGCATCATCTTGTCAAAGAAAGGCTCGAATTCGGCGCGGTCGAGCGGTTTGATGAGCCCTTCGGGCAACATGATCTTGCGCGCCCATGGGTTATTGACGTTGATCAAATCCCAGACATTGGTTTCGCCCGCGCGCAAGCGGTTGATCATGGTGGGGTCGTTGGTGAGGGATTCCGCCTTAACGGTGGCTCCGTTAGCCGAACGAAACGGGTCAAGAACCTGCGCCGAATTGTAACCTTCCCAGCAGAGGATATTCAGCTCTTTCTCGCGCGCGGCCTCGGCCGTGCCAATCGAGAATTTGGTGCCGGCAGCAACGGCAGCGGCCAAGACCGCAGAGCGCTGCATGAAATTTCGCCGTGACAGTTTCGATATGTTCATTCGTCCATCTCCCGTCGTTAATGCAGAGCTTATGCCTGCCCTGCGGTTTAATGAATTTGAGCACGTCCGTATGCAGGTGAAAAGATCAAACTAGGCAAGCTTCATCATCGCAATGAGTTCCGCACTCGACATGACATGGCAATAGATCATGTTGATGATTTCAAGCTCCTTCCGGTGCAGTTCTTCAGAGCCCGCGGCACAGCAATCTTCGAGCACGATGACGTTGTAGCTTTCATCGGCAAGGCTCCTGACGGTCGAAGAAATGCACTGGTCGGTGAATATCCCTGCGCAAATCACGTTTCTTACGCCGAGGTTGTGAAGGATCAGACGGAGATTGGTGCCGGTGAGCGCCGAGTCGGTAGTTTTGGTAATGACAATCTCGTCGCTCTGTGCGGCGAGTTCTGGCACGATCTGCGAGGGTTGTCCGCTTTTCGGCAGGAGCAGGTTGTTCCAGCCCGGCATCTTCTGGCTGAGCGAGCGATCACGTCCGTCATCAGTGTGACACGCGATGCGGGCGAAAAGGCATTCCAGCCTGTGCTTCCTGAAGAGTGTCAGCATTCCGGCGGTGCGGGGAATAACCTTCTCATGCATGCGCTGGTGAAATGGCGTCCAGGAATCGTAGCGGCGCTTTTCCTCCACCGTCAGCGCTGCGGGATCCGGCCGCTCGAGATAGGTGTTCTGGACGTCGATGACCAGGAAGGCGGTCTCATTGATCGGCAGAACCATGTCGTCCGGCTCGGGCGCACCGTCATAGTAGATCGAACGATAAGCTGTCTTCCACGACATGCTTGCGATGCTGCCAAAAATATGTTGATAGTGCAACATCGATTTTGGAAGGTCCAACAAAGGGTCAGCTTATGGACTTTATCTTCATGCTCACGCATCACGACAAGACCGTCGAAAACTGCCTCGAAGTATTTGATGAAATCAAAGACATAGGCCTTACCCATGTCGGTTTTAAAGACGTTGGCGTCGATGTCGATACGCTTGGAAAACTGGCCAAGCGGATTCGGCACTCTGGCGCCAAAGCTTATGTAGAAGTTGTAAGCACAACACCAGAAACAATCAGGACTTCCATCAAGGCTGCGGCGGATCTGGGGGTTGATCGTGTGCTGGGAGGGCAGGAACTGACGTTTGCGTTAGAGTCACTTCAGGCGAGCAGCGCATCTTACTACCCCTTTCCGGGTATCCCGAAGGGTCATCCGACGAAGCTCCATGGCGATAGTGGCAAGATCGAAAGCGATTGCCGCGCCGCCATGACAGCGGGGTGCCCTGGTGTCGATCTCCTGGCTTACCGCGCACAGGACGACGATCCCCTCGCTCTTATCCGCGCCGCCCGGCGCGGGCTGGGATCAGCCGGATACCTTATTGTCGCCGGGAGCATCGATTCCACCGAGCGCATGAAGGCCGTGGAGGACGCAGGAGCCGATGCCTTTACCATCGGTTCCGCCATCTTCGAAGAGAGCTTCAAACCTGGTGCACGCGGTGTGCGGGCGCAGTGCGAGGCGGTGATGGCTGCGCTCGGAAAATGAGCGATACGCTTCGCGAGCTGCTTGACGGGCGCTTTCGCGATCACGAAACAGGAGAAATCCTGAGTGTGCCGGTCAAGGCCGTTGCTATCGAAAAATCGCTTAAAGGCGATGAAGCAGCGCTTGTGGCCTCGCTGGACCTGCCGCGCCCTTACGCAGTGATCAGCGATCCAAATACCCATGAGGCGCTGGGGTGGCGCATCGAGCGGGCGCTTGACCCGGTTATCCCCATCCGCCTGGGCGACAGGCCGCATCCAGATGAAGCGACTGCCGCGAAGGTCATGCATGCGGGCGAGAAGGCAGGTTCCTACATCGCGGTTGGATCCGGCACAATCAACGATCTGGCAAAGTATGCCGCCGCACGGCAAGGCAAGCGCTGTGCTGTCTTTGCCACAGCACCGTCGATGAATGGATACACGTCGGTAAACGTGGCCATTACCGTTGCCGGACACAAAAAATCCCTGCCGGCAGTCGCGCCGGACGGTGTGTTTGTCGATCTTGAGGTGATGGCCAATGCTCCGCTACGGCTGATCCGGGCAGGTCTCGGCGATGCCATCTGCCGGTCCACGGCGCAGTGCGACTGGTACATGGCGCATATGCTTCGCGGCACGCCATATCGCGCATTGCCGTTTCAGCTGTTCGCCGATCTCGAGGATGCGATGGTTGGCGAAGCTGAGGCGCTCGTTGCGGGCGATCTGGCAGCTGTTGAGCGGTTGGCAAGGGTTCTGTTGCTTTCAGGCTTTGGCATGGCCATTTGTGGCGGAAGTTATCCTGCGAGCCAAGGCGAACACCTGATCAGTCATTTCATCGAGATGACGCACAAGCCGGGATGGGGTGAACCGTTGCACGGTGAACAAATTGCAGTGACAACCATGGTCATGGCGCGATTGCAGGATGCCATGATCAATGGTCCAGTACCTGTGTTGACGCCGAGCACACTTACAGAGAATGAGCTTTTGCGGCGATTTGGCGACGTAACGGGTGCGGCGTGCTGGGCGGAATTACAGCCAAAACTTCTGGATAAAAAGCAGGCCGACGCATTGAATGGGAGAATTGCAGAAACTTGGCCCAGTCTCCGGAATGAGCTGGCTCATATGGCCAGGCCCGCCCATCAGATCGAACAAGCGCTCAAGGCGGCAGGTGCGCCGACAAGCTACCGGGACATCAACCTCTCGCGTGACGAATTCTGCCAAGCCGTGTCCCATGCGCGGGAAATCCGCAATCGCTATACATTTCTTGATCTTGCCGCCGATTCGGGTGCGCTGACTGCGGAGAAGTACGTCGTCTGATGGCTTATTTTGTCCCCCTTGAGGATTGCCCCGCAGAAACACTCCGGAATTTCCGGGCGGTGCTGACCGATATCGATGATACCTTGACCCTCCACGGACGGCTGCCGGCCGAGGCCTACGCAGCGCTCGAAGCACTCCGCGCCGCAGGACTTATTGTCATCCCAATCACCGGCAGGCCGGCAGGCTGGTGTGATCATATCGCTCGCATGTGGCCAGTCGATGGCGTCGTGGGCGAAAATGGCGCGTTCTCCTTCCGCTATGACGATGAAGTCAAGAAGATGCGGCGAGTCTATGCCCAGCCCTCCGATCAGCGCCGACATAATGTGGAGAAAATCTGGATAATCGCCCGAAAAGTGCTTGAGGCATATCCCGGCACGGCCATCGCGTCTGACCAGGCTTACCGGGAGATCGACGTGGCAATCGACTTCTGTGAAGACGTGCCGCCATTGCCGCTCTCCGTGGCAGAAGAAATCCGGCAGGCTTTCGCTGTTGAAGGTGCGACCGCAAAGGTCAGTTCAATTCATGTGAATGCCTGGTTCGGCGATCACGACAAACTCAGCATGTCGAAGCGGTTTCTGCGCGAGTCATTTGGGATCGATGCCGACAAGGATATGGCGCAAATCGTCTATGCCGGCGACTCTCCGAATGACGCGCCGATGTTCAGCTTCTTCCCCAACTCGGTGGGAGTTGCCAATGTTCGTCCCTACAAGGACATCATGAGCCATCTACCGCATTTTGTAACTGAGAATGAGGGCGGGTACGGGTTTGCCGAACTGGCCCAGGCAATTCTGGACGCGCGCGCCCATGGATAGGCTCCCAAAGAATATCCGGCAGGAACGGATTATCAGACGGCTGGCCAACGACGTAGCTGTCAGAATTTCGACACTCGCGGATGAATTCGGCGTGACGACGGAAACGGTGCGGCGCGATCTCGATGAACTTTCGGAGCGGGGCCTGTTGGCGCGGACTTATGGGGGAGCATCAGTACGTTCCGTGGCTGGAGAGCCAGGTGTTCTTTTGCGCGCACAGGAACATGTGATCGAGCGCCAGAGGATTGCGGCAATTGCGGTCGAGGAAGTGAGGCCGGGCGACGTACTGATGATCGATGCCGGGTCCACGACTGCGCATTTTGCCCAGTCCCTGATCTTGCAGCCGGTCGAAGTTACCGTCATCACCAATTCACTTACGGTAGCGCGCAAGCTTGGGGCCGCCGAGACCATATCGGTGATCCTTTGTCCGGGCGATGTACGCCTGACCGAGGAAGGGGTGTTTGGCACCGAGACTGTTGCCTTTCTGGATCGCTATCACGCGGACATTGCCGTCCTCGGAGCCGGTGGCATTACGCCTGAAGAGATTACCGATGCCGATCCGCAGGCGGCGGCCGTCAAACGGAAAATGATGGCGCGTGCCTCACGGTCTTTGCTTCTCGCAGATCACGGCAAGTTCGGGCAAACGCACTTTGCCACGGTGTGCGCTCCACGCGATGTCGATGTTCTGGTTACCGACCGATCGCCGGTGCCGCCGTTTGATTCAATCTGGCGGCAGGTTCGTATCGCGTCCCACGCCACACGGGAGGCCGCCGCGTGATCGTTGGAGCCGATATCGGAACGCAAAGCCTGAAGGCAACTGTCGTCTCCGATCAGCTTGAAATTCTTGGCGAGCATTCGATCTCCTATCAACCTGAATTTCCGAGACCAGGTTGGGCTGAGCAGGATCCCATGTTGTGGGAACGCGCCCTCGGTCCCGCTATCAAGGGTGCACTGGCAAAAGCCAAGGTCGCGCCCAGTGACATCAAGGCGCTCGGCATGGCTGGTCAGTTGGATGGCTGTATCGCCGTCGACAAAGCGGGACATCCGGTTCACCCTTGCCTCATCTGGATGGACAGGCGCGCCGAAGCGGAACTCTCAGGCTTAGATTCGGCCCTCATTCAGCAGAAAGGCGGTGTGGTCTGCGACGCGTCGCATCCCGCCGCCAAGATTTCATGGCTCAAGAAGCATGTGCCCGCCGCAATGCATGCTGAGCGTTTTCATGTTCCAGTCTCGTACATGGTTTCGCGGCTGACCGGCCGGCATGTGATCGATCATGGCACCGCATCGACGAGCATGGTCTACAATCTCGCAGCAAAGGCCTACGATCCTGAGCTCCTGCGCCTGTTCGGGATCGAGGAACGTCAATTGCCGGCGCTGCGGCAAGCCGAGTCATTGGCCGGTGCCCTGAACAGCAATGGGAGTGCCCTGACCGGCCTTCCTGCGGGATTGCCTGTCGCAGTTGGCACGGGGGACGATTTTTCTTCGGCGCTTGGTGCGGGCCTGATCAAACCGGGCAGGCTTATCAATGTCCTGGGTACCGCGGAGGTCGTGGGTGCTCTCAGCCTGATGCCGGTTATCGATCGGGAAAGACTGGTCGAGACTCACGCCTATTCCGGCGGCCACTACTACATTGAAAATCCCGGCTGGCTCTCGGGTGGCGCGCTCACCTGGTTCAGCAAGACCTTTGGTGTGTCGGACTTCTCAGCAATGGACGCTGAAGCTGCGCAAATCGATGCAGGTGCAAACGGGGTTATTTTTCTTCCTGCTTTGTCCGGCGCCATGGCTCCAGAGTGGCTTTCTTCGGCACGGGGAACCTATTCCGGCATGACGCCATCTCACGGGCGGGGCCATCTTGCCCGCGCCGTGCTTGAAGGCACCAGTTTCGCCATGCGCGACGTATTCGAACGGATCTGTTCGCTTGGCGTGCCGGTGGAAGCACTTCGCATTGTTGGCGGTGGAGCCCGAAGCAATCTCTGGTGCCAAATCCGGGCTGACCTCACAGGATTGCCTGTTGAGATCCCGCGCCACACGGATGCATCGCCTGTTGGCGCCGCCCTGCTTGCCGGCGTAGCTTCCGGGGTTTTTTCGAACGTGGTGGATGCCGCTGCCGGCCTTGTTCAAGACATGCGTGTGATTGAGCCCCGGCATGACCGCAAACCGCTTTATGATGAGGCCTATCGCCGCTACAGAGAGTTGTTTGCCGCGCTGAAACCCATGTTCCTGGCATTGTGAATCCATCAAACAATACGGCCGTTCGACACATATTTGCCGGCCTTGCCGTAGGTGCGGCAGGTGGCGGGCTCTTTGCCGGCATCGGGTTTCCTGCTCCCTGGCTGGCTGGCAGCATGATTGCCACCGTCGTTGCCACGTATTGCGGTGTGAGTATCGCGGTGCCGCAATGGATGCGGATGCTGGCGTTTGTACTCCTCGGCATCCAAACCGGTGGAAGCGTAAGCTGGGAGACACTGGAGCGCGCGGGTCAGTGGCCGCTTAGCATAGCATTACTGGGACTGACGGTTATTTTGGTGACACTCGCTTGCGCCCAGTTCTTTCGGCGGTACCATGGCTGGGACAGGCCCACGGCGCTGTTCGCCAGCCTGCCGGGCGCACTCTCGCTGACGCTGGCGATGGCCGATGCCGCGAAGGCAGATATGCGGCGCGTCACGATTGCCCAGTGCGTTCGATTGTTCTTTCTTGTTGCGGCGCTTCCGGCAGTGATTGCGTTGATTTCACCATCACATGCGCTGCCGCAAGCCGGCTCGCATTCCGGACTCGCCACCATATTGGTGCTTGTCACCGCAGGCGGTGCCGCGGGGTTGCTGTTCGAATGGTTGAAAATCCCTGCCGGACCGATTCTTGGTGCGATACTGGCAAGTGCGGCGCTGTATCTTATGGGTGTGGTGGAGGGCTCAACGCCGCCCGTTGTCCTGATTCCCGCCAATGTCATTCTTGGCGTGATGATCGGCGCACGATTTCAAGGTCTGCCCCTCGCCGAGGTGCGGGAGCTGTTTCGAGAGGGGTTTGCCGGTTTCCTGCTGGCTCTTGCAATCGCAACGCTTGGAGCGTCGCTGGCAAGCGGGTTTGGAAATCTCCCGTTCGCACTTACCCTGCTGGCTTTCGCACCGGGCGGGCTTGAGGCCATGACAATCATGGCTTTTGCGCTCAATCTCGATCCCGCTTATGTGGCGGCTCACCAGGTCGCGCGGTATGTCGGTATTTGTGTTGTCATGCCGCCATTGGCGGCATATCTCATTGGGCGACCGGCGCCTCACGTAGTTGTCAGCTCCAAGCCCGCGCCGTCGCCCGTAGAAAACGATTGATGGACAGCATCGGAAATCTGCTTCTTTCCAAAGGTGGAATAGTCATCAGCTTTGCAATCGTGATGCTGGTGCTGGAGCGGTTGTTTCCAGCGGCGCGGAGCCGTGTCGTGGCCATGCTTGCGCGCATGCTGAAGAATGCCACGCTGTTTGGCTTCAATGCCCTGCTGTCACCATTGATCGTCATTCCGCTTTCGGCATTTGCCGCGCAGCATGCGCTCGAATGGCGGCCGGAATGGTGGAGCGGCTGGACCGGTCTCGCCATTGACCTATTGCTTCTCGATCTGTGGATCTACTGGTGGCATCGCGCCAATCATGTCGTCCCGTTTCTTTGGCGCTTCCATGAAGTCCATCATCTTGACGAGTTCCTCGATGTAACATCGGCAGTGCGCTTTCACTTCGGTGAGGTGTTGCTGTCGGCACTGGTTCGTGCCTGCGTCATTTTCCTTTTAAGCGTGCCGCTCTCCAGCGTCGTCGTTTTCGAAACACTGGTGCTTGCTGGCGCAATTTTTCACCATTCCAACATCGGTTTGCCGGCTGCATTTGAGCGAACGCTGTCACTGGTGATCGTGACGCCATCCATTCATTGGGTGCATCATCATGCGTTGAGGCGCGATACAGACTCAAACTATTCCACCGTGCTCTCGCTATGGGACCGTCTTTTCGCCAGCCGCAGCAGCGCAGTGCGCACGCCAGAAATGGCTATAGGCGTCGAGTCCCGTGCTGACACCAGTTTGATCTCCCTGGTCTGCCGGCCCTTTCGTACCCGCAATTGACCCTAACCAAAGCCGCTACGCCGGATTTGCGTGGCACCGGCTGTGCAAGATCACCAGTGGAGTGCTAGTGGGGGGCTAATTATGTCCCAATACGGCACAGTTGAGATTTTGAGGATCCCGTTATTTTGGCCAATACCAAGCCAGCCACCGCCGATGCGAATTTTCTTCGCGATGCCCTTCACAAGGCGCGGTTGGCTGAAGCGGCATACCGAGATGCAATGGTTGATCTGACCGATGCACAGGCACTTCGTTTGCAGTTGCTGAAGGATGATCTGGTTCCCGCTGCCTCCAGTGTGCCAGCCGTGGAAGGTTTGGTGGATTTGGCTTTGATTCCAGGGCTTTCGCCGCGACTGTGGATTGATCCTGTGTCCAGCGTCGTGATGGAACCTGATCCCCGGACCTACCGATTTATACAAGATACGGCGCATGGCCGCGAGATCATGCTCGAGACGGCCGACAGAGCGGCCATGGCAGAGCGCATCAAGACGCATATTGCGCACCGCATCGTTGCCCGCGAGCGGCAATTGGCTGGTTCTGCAACCGGTAATGAACGCCCGCGCGGCTATTCCATCGGCACTCTGATCCTTGCCTGGGTTTCGGGCTTTTCCGTTGGCATCCTCACGTTGTTTCTGGGTGGATTTCTCCTCTCCCGCTTCGGTGGCTAGACCGGAATGCGGTTTGACGAAATCAGCAAATTCCCAGCATGGACAGCCTTTATGCAATCTTCGCATTGAAGCGGAAGAGGGCCGAACTCTCAGGCCAGATCAAGACGCTTGAGAAGAAGCGCCGGGCCATCATGTCAGCCCTTGCCCATGTGGACCAAACCTTGAACCTCATGGGCTATGACGGCGATCCCAAGGCCATTCAGCCGAAGTGTTCCCGCAACACCATGTTCAAGCGCAATGAACTCGCTCGCACCCTGTACGAGCTTGCGCGAACCCGCCCTGAGCTTCGAACCAATCTGGATATTGCGAAGGAACTGGCCATCCGCAAAGGCAGGAATATCAAGAATGTCGTTCTCATGGAAAGCATCAGGGTAAGAGTTCAATCCACACGCCGCCATATCGAAAGGCAGGAGACAGCGTGAAAGCTGAGCAAATCACGCCGTTAAGCTGCTGTGTCTAACGCGACCGCCGGTTTAGATTTCGTTTCGCCAGATTCAGCAGGCCAGACGTAAACCCTTTTGGATGCTGCATAGTTCTCTAGACAGTTAGCCAATTCGGGCAGCAATCCATCTCCATGCGATGCGGCGATTTTTGAGAAAAGAAGCATGTTCATGTGCGGACTCCAATCAATGATGATTGAACCAGCTAACCGCTCGACGGGAGTGCGCGCCACCCGTTCCTTGTTATCCGTCAAGTACCCGCAACAGAAACGGACGAGCGGCAAAAGATTGTCGCAAGAGACAACGGGAAGCTATTCGCTCCGTTGCCAGTAGCCTTTCCAGTTCCGCGACACCGGATGCTTGAGCGCCGGCCCAAGGGCCACATGAACAAGTGAGCCATTGTGCGGCTCTTTACTTCTCCCCGGCGTCACTCATGGCAGTTCTCCCTCCGAAAGCGCCATCGCGTTCCTGCGGTCGATGCATAAGGCCGCACCGCTTCGGCCGAAAGTTGTTGACTATGTTCCTATTTTGTTCTAGCGAGACCGGAGGAGGAATTTTGCCGGCACATGGACTGGGACAGGGTCATCGAAAGAAACCAGGCAGCACTCACCCGCATCGTGGCGATGCTCATCGCGATGGTGGAAAGGGGAACGGGTGGCATGGTGGCGTTGCTCCCGCCCTCTCTCTACCATGCGGTGTCACGCATGTTGCTCCCAGTAGAATCGGCGGTGCGCCGCCTGATTGCCATCGCGGCGCGGGGGCTCAAGGTGAATCTTGCTCCGGCGCGTCCAATGCCCAGGGGGCTTGCCTTCGCCGGAAAGGGCGGCGGACAGATCGCGTTTCAGCTGTTCGACACGCGCCAGCGGTTCAGCCGCAACGGTCGAAGGCGTACTTCTGTCACGGTCATTCCCCGCATTCACGTCTTTGCCGACAGTCCGCTCGTTCCGTTGTTTCAGCCCCGGCCGCTTGAGAGCCCTGTCCTCCCGAAGCCGGATGAGACGGCCGATGTGATCGACGCGACGCGCCTCGGCCGCCGTCTCGCCGCGGTGAAGATGGCGCTCGACAACCTGCCGCAACAAGCCCGGCGCCTGGCGCGCTGGCGGGCCCGGCGCATCAAGATGGAGAAACCGACATTCCTGTCGCCGCTTCGCCCCGGCCCGCCGCCCGGCCATCGCAAGGAGGCGATGGAGGAAATCGACTTTGTGCTGCGCGAGTGCCACGGGCTGGCCCGCGATGCACTTTATGAAGACACGTCCTGATCACACCATCCATCGAAGAAGTCCCGGGTTCGCGGTTGATGCCACGAAGCTGCATTGCGCTGCAGGAAATGGAAACAAAATGAAACAGCAATTGATTTGGATTTTAGCGTAATCCCCTGATATCCCAATTAGAGTTCTGGGGAGGGTTCTCGCTCCATTTGGAGCAATTAATAATTTGTTGAGAATCCAAGGGGTTGATAAGCGGCATGATGGTTAATGTGAGTTCGTTCGAGAGTACTGCGCAGCAGTTAACGCCGCGCGCCAACAAATCCCTCAAACAAAAGCTGGCCGAATTCGAGACACTTGCCGAGGGCCTCGACTATGCGGCTCAGGGCGAAACGGGATTCAATTTCTATTCGTCGCGCGGTGTACTCCAGCACGTGCTCTCCTATGCCGAATTGCGGCAGAGTGCTTTGTCGTGCGCGCGCAGGCTCATGTCACTCGGATTGTCCCGCGGCAGCCGGGTTGCTGTTGTAGCGGAGACAGGCCCCGAGTTCATGGTGGTGTTCTTCGGCTGCCAATACGCGGGCCTGGTGCCTTGCCCCATGCCCTACACAATGTATATCGGCGGGAAGGAAGCCTATATCGAGCGCGTTACCGGAATGCTGCGGGCCGCCCATGCGCGCGTGGCAATCGCTTCGACGGATTTGATTGAATATGTCCGCGAGGCGGCGACGCGCGCCGGAACGCAGATTGTAAAGACGCATGGGGAGCTTGAAGAGCTACCTGAACTCAGTGGGCAGCTTGATCCGTTTGGCCGCGAAGAGGCGGCATACATTCAGTATTCTTCCGGCTCGACCTCAGATCCCAAAGGCGTGCTGATTTCGCAGAAGGCCATCGTTGCAAACACGCGCAGCATTCTTTTCGACGGCCTCAAGATTACACCGGCCGACCGGGCATTTTCCTGGCTGCCGCTCTATCATGACATGGGTCTCGTCGGCTTCTGCCTGTCGCCGATGATGGGCCAGGTTTCGGTCGACTATCTGTCGACGCCGTCCTTCGCAAGGCGGCCGGCCCTGTGGTTGCGGCTGATGTCCGATAACAAGTCGACCATCGCCTATTCTCCTTCATTTGGATACGATCTGGCGGCAAGACGCATCAACGGCGATGCCAAGACGCTTGATCTGTCATCGTGGCGTGCTGCGGGAATTGGCGGCGATATGGTGCGTCCGGATATCCTGGCGCAGTTTGCAGGTGCGCTGAGTGTTGCTGGCTTCAATGCAAAGGCGTTTCTGCCGAGCTATGGCATGGCAGAAACAACGCTGGCAATCACCATTGGCGACCTCGGCAAGGCGTTGAAAATCGATACGGTAGACATCAATGAAATGAAGCTGTCACGCCGGGCAGTTCCGGCCGGTGACGGACACGCGGAACGGGTTCGCAGCTTCGTGGTTTGCGGGAAACCGCTTCCGGGATGCACCGTTGAAATTCGCGACGATGATGGCAGAGCGTTGGGCGAGCGCGAGGTCGGCCGGGTTTTTGTCAAAGGGCCAAGCCTGATGGATGGCTATTTCCGCAACGAACCGGCCACGCGCTCCATTGTTGGCGATGACGGCTTCATGGACACTGGCGACATGGCCTATTGGTTGCGGGGTGAGGTCGTCATCACCGGGCGAGTCAAGGATTTGATCCTCCACAATGGCCGCAACATCTGGCCGCAGGATATTGAATGGGCGGCTGAACGCATCGAACCCTTGCGTGATGGCGATGTCGCTGCCTTTGCCATTGAAGGCGACGATGGCGACGACGATGTCGTCGTACTTGTGCAGTGCCGCCTTTCGGCTCCCGCGGAGATGGAGTTGCTCCGCCGCAAGGTTGCCGCCAGTGTGCATCAGGCTGCGGCGGTCGAATGTGATGTGATCCTGATTCCACCGAAGAGCCTGCCGTTTACCTCGTCGGGCAAGCTGTCGCGGGCCGGGGCAAAGCAGAAATTTCTTTCCGGGGAGATTGCCGAAATCCTCCATGGAAAAGTAGAAGAGAAACAGCGCTGGCTCGAAGCCGCGCAGTAGGTCATGGCCTTGAAAGTTGCGGTTACCGGTGCCACGGGGTTTGCCGGTCAGCATGTATTGCGGGAACTTCTTGCGCGCGGTCATGAGGTGCGCGCGCTGGTGCGCGATCCACGGCGGCTCCCGGCGTTTCCGAAAGTGGAGGCAGTGCCCGGTGACTTGCGCCAACCGGCTACACTGGAGCGGCTGGTTGCCGGCGCGGATGTGCTGATCAATCTGGCGGGAGCCATTACAGCGCGGAGCCGGGCCGAATTCCATGCCATCAACGTGCACGGCACATCATTGCTCGCCGAGGCCGCAGCAGCGGCGGGCGTCAAGCGTATTGTCCATGTTTCGTCACTCGCGGCACGTGAGCCAGGACTTTCAGGATATGGCGAAAGCAAGCATGAAGCGGAGAAGATCTTTGTCGGTAAACCCGGCGCAGTGATCGTCCGGCCCCCGGCTGTTTACGGTCCGGGCGATTACGGTACATTTCCACTCATCAGCCAATTGCTGAAACGCGTGGCCCTGATACCAAGCCTGCGCACGGCCCGGTTTTCGCTCATCTATGTTCAGGATATTGCGGAAATCATCGCGGATCTTGCAGTAGACGATCGATCTGGTCCGGTCGATGTTCACGACGGCAGAGCCGGTGGTTACGGCTGGCAGGACCTCGCGGGGATTGTTCACGCGCAAGAAGGCGTTCCCGGCCGTGTCGTCTATCTACCCCGGTTTCTGGCGAAATCTGCGGCCATTGTGGCCACACCGTTGCAGCTTGTGACGCCGCGCCCATTGATGATCACACCCGGCAAGATTCGCGAACTTTATCACACTGACTGGGTGTGTGACGGTGGCATTTCGGCAAAGCGCCCCACCTTGTTCGCCGAGGGCATAGCTAAAACGCTCGCGTGGTATCGCCAGGAAGAATGGTTGCCGCCACGCCGGAAGGCCGATAAAACCCGGCCAGTCGCCACATTGGGAGAATCTGCCGAATGACTTCCGGCACCACGACATTTGAAATACTGTGTGAACTGCTGAAGCCGTTCAATCTGGACCGCGTGGAGTTGAGACCGGAAACGGATATCTCGACTGACCTCAACATCGATTCAGTTTCGGTCATGGATTTTGTCATGGAAGTCGAGGACAGGTTCGACATAGAAATTCCGCTCAATGTGCTGTCGGAAACGCGCAGCATGGCGGATCTGGTCAAGGTTGTTGATGACCGGCTGGCGAAGGCGTGAGTCATGGTTGACCTTTTCGAAAAGCATCGTCCCATTGCCACGCGGTTCGAGCGGATGATGGGAATGGGCGTGAACGCCGTCGGCGTCATCAACGACAAGGTGCTTTCGCCAACCCGCGCCATCATCAATGGACAGGAGACCATTCTCGCCGGAACGAACAACTACATGGGGATTACGTTCGACCCCGATTGCGTCCGCGCCGGACAGGATGCCCTTTCACAATTCGGTACGGGAACCACGGGATCGCGCATTGCAAACGGAAGCTATGCTCTCCACCTCGAGCTTGAATCCGAGTTTGCCCGTTTTCTCAACCGCAAGCACTGCATCGTCTTTACTACCGGGTACCAGGCAAACCTCGGCATGATGTCCGGGCTCGCGGGCCCGCGCGATACAATTTTTCTCGATGCCGATTCACACTCTTCCATTTACGATGGATGTACGCTGTCTGGCGCCAAGCTCGTTCGCTTTCGCCACAACGATGCCAGTGATCTTGAAAAGCGCCTCGAACGGTCGGATTCTGAAGGCGGTAAACTTTTGGTTCTGGAAGGCATCTATTCGATGCTTGGAGACCGCGCCCCGCTCAAGGATTTTGTTGACCTCAAAAAGCGGAAGCCGTTTCAGCTCCTAGTCGACGAGGCACATTCCTTCGGCGTCCTTGGTGATCATGGCCGTGGGCTGGCGGATGAGGCCGGTCTCGAGGACGAAGTTGATTTCGTGGTCGGCACTTTTTCCAAGAGTGTTGGATCGATCGGCGGGTTTGGTGCTGGCAATCATCCGCTGTTCGATACACTTCGCTATGCCATGCGGCCTTACATGTTCACCGCGTCATCCTCTCCTGCAACGATAGCGACTTCCCTGGCGGCCATTCGTAAACTTGCATCGGAACCGGAACGAAGGGACAGGCTGCGCGCCAATTCCGAGCGGCTTTTTGAAGGATTCAAGAAACTTGGCCTCGAAATCGGATGCGATCGGGTAAGTCCGGTGATTGCCGTCAAATGCCCAGATGAACCTTCGACAATAGCCATGTGGAACGCGCTCCTGCAGGCTGGCGTGTACGTGAACATCGCCCTGCCGCCGGGCACGCCAGCGAAATTGTGCCTGTTGCGCTGCTCGGTATCGGCGGCACATACGGTACAGGATATCGAAAAGATTATTGCGCTGTTTGGCGAGGTCGTGGCCTCAGGATCTGCCAGGCAACTGGCCCACGCCTAACGAAGTGCGCCTCTTTTCAAAAGGCGCGGGAGAAACAGCAAGCCAGTCAGGAGTGGGTGGCGGCGGTTCCAATCGGTGATTTCCACTTTTACTCCAGAGTGGCGCGCGATCTTCCAGGCCGCATAGTCGACGCCACCCCTGAAGGTAAAAGCAGCTTTGGCTAACCGCAGCAGCGACATGGTTTTTCCGACGAAGCGCCGCCAAAGCCAGTTGGCGCTGAGCGGTGGTACACCGGCAAGAAGATTTCCTGCATCGCGAAAGTAGGCCTCATCGGCATCCACTATCGAGGTACCGCGACTGGATGACTCGGGGCGCAATTCAGTGCGATAGGTGGCTTGAAACCCAGAACGAAACACTGCGAGTGGATCAGTTTCTACGGAGAGGCCCCTGGCATTGGCGTACATGGTGCGAAGGGCTGACTCCAAAGCTTCGACAACGGCTTGCCGTGCATCCTCATCGTCTGCGTAGAGCAACCGGGCGGGCTGGCAGAAGCGGGCCCAGAAATAAGGATTTGACGTTTCCGGCGACATCCAATTGGAAAACTGGCTGAGCGGCATGACTGCATATTTTGCCCGAACAACGCTGCCCTCAAAGGGAGTTTCGGCATAGTAAACATTCGGGGGAACAAGACGGCAGGCAAACCTGCTCATGCTGCTCTCCGAGACATCTTCGAAGCCAGCGGTCAGTACGTACAAATCGAGAAGAGTGTCGGCAGGATCGATACTTCTCAGTGCTGAGCCATAGCCGAGAATGGCGGATATTTTGCCCGATGTGCTCTTCCGAAGATGTGCTGCCATCGCCGCAAATGCAGGCGCAGCAGGGCCATCGAGTGAAGCTTCAACAATGTTGGTAAGAGTTTTCATCAACCGCGAATGTAAGTGAATTCCGGACCGGTTTCGACCCGGAGTGGTTCGTCCAGTGGCGGCTCAAAAAACTCTCCGTCAATGATGAACGTGGAGGTGGTCTTGATCTGGCACGAGCGGCAGGAAAAGCTGACGGCACCGGGCGGTGGCTTGCGGTTCTCCCCGCCAAACATTGAAGGGATCAACCAGCGCGCAAGATTAGGCAAAGGGTAGGGGAAGCTTGTAACTCTAAGCGGTTCGGTTTTCCCACCCCAAAAAGGCTTGGTCCCGAGTACGAGTTTCTCCAGCGTCGTCAACAGAAGTAACAACTGATCTCCCTCCACACGGGGCGTTCCATCGGCAGTAGCTTCTATTGCGTGCGGCCGGTCGATGCGCGTGGGATCACCGGGCGCGGCACGTGTTGCCATTGCGCGGAGTACGCTGGCTGACAATGTCGCAAATGTTGCGAGGTCGCCTTTCAGTCCGGATTTGTGTACGGCGTCCTGGCAGAATTGGGATGCCTGGGCTACCGCTCCGGTTCCCAGAAACATGCCGTGGCGCGGCCTGCCGTCGCGCGGGTTCGCGACGCGAACAGTTGGCCGGCGCGCGATATCGACTGCGTTCACGTGTTTGATGAATTCCGCCTGTTTGGTGGCGTCACGTTCGCGAAAGCCAATGTCAGCGGCCGTCATGTTGGTGGTGCCATGCGGCAGCAGGCAAAGCCTGGGCAGTTGCGGAAAGTAATTCCGCTCGGCGAGAACTGTTTGCACCTCTTGAATGGTGCCATCTCCGGAACTGATGAAAATATCCGTCACCCCGCGCCGGGCAAAGCTTTCGAGCGAAGCAGACACGTCGGCAAAGGATTCCAGCAGCCGGACTTCGACGCCGGTAGCACCCAGTAGCATCATGGCCAAATCGAGGCCCTTTTTATTGCCCTTTCCGGCGCGCGGGTTGATCAACAGGCCAGATGTCATTGGCGCTGCGACATCCACGAAACCAGCGGCCCCGCTTGCTTTGCCACGAGTCCTTGAACGAGTTGAACGCCATGCAGCACAAGGCACACAACCGTCCATGCAGCAACGGCGATAAGGCCCCAATCCGGCCGTCCAATGAGCGTGCCGGCCGTGAGCAGGATCAGATTTGGATTCCGCCGCGCGGTGATTTGACGAAAGAGCGTGTCGATTGGCCGCCAGATGTGGATTTCGAGGCCGAGCCATTTGATGGAAATGCCCTCCATGATGCGCTGGAGAATATAGCCCCCGAGGATCGAGGTGATGACGACCCAGAAAAGTTGAGCGCTCCAGACATAGCCAGTCACGCCAAGACCAATGGCCCACGCTACATACCAGAAGGGTGGATGCACCAGGTCGATGCCGTGATCGAGAATATCGCCCCACTTGCTTGAGGTAAGCGTGGTGCGGGCCAGCTTGCCATCGACCGTGTCGAGAAATGTCATGATCCATGCACAGACCAGACCGGCCAGGAACTCACCCCGCAGGAAGAGATAAAAAGCAAGAAATACCAGTATGATACCGATAGATGTTACCATGTTGGGCGAAACACCGCGCGGCGCGAGCCAGCGGGTGGCGTAGAATGCCGGGCGCGGCCAGAGATGCTTGGTCACGAGGTCGGTAGCGCCCTTGTATGTGCCCATGAACATTCGCCATTCGGAGGCGCTGACATTTGAGTCGCTGACAGCGAGCGCATACGGCGTCTCGCGTTTTCTGAGCGACTTCCAGAAATCTGCATCGAGAGATGCGGGTGAACGAACGAGGAGGGCGCCATCCTCAGGCAGCGAAGATTTTCCTTCGAGGATCGACACAGCCTCATCGACGCGCTCGGAGGCTACGTGTGCTGCCAATGGTGTCTTGCCGTCCGATGCCAGCAAGAGCAGGTCTGGCCTTTTCAAGAGAACAGGCAGGATTGGCGCATCGATGACAGCGTCAGCACGAACAAGGATCACCGGCCCTGTGTGCTTGCGGGCATCCTCAAGAGAGACAAAGGGGAAGCTACCGAGCCTTGCGATCTGCCGTTCAAGCCGTTCCCGCGGTGTAAGTGCAAAAAGCTTCAACACGCTGTTTCCGACAATCGCGACGACGGGCGAGAAACTGCGGTCAAGCAATGCCGGTGTGAACTCCGCAACTTGAGCCTGCGCAGGTTTGACAGGGTCGACATGCGCGCGACGTGAGCGCGGCTTTCGCTTGGTGGGGGCTGTTTTCCTGGCCAATGGGATCTTCGTGCAGCAATTTTCGACCAGCGCCTTCTATAGGCGCTCGACCCTGAGGGCAATGGTTGCTGCCACCCCGGAAAAAACCAGCAACGGCATCCATGCTGCGAGCCATGGTGTCACGAACCCGAGTTCGCCCATGGTGAGGGCTATTCCATCCATGATGAAGAACAGAAAACCCATGCCGACGCCGGCAGCAAACAGGAAGCCAATGCCGCCACCCCGGCGAAACCGCACGACGAGCGGAACGCAAAGGCAGATCATCATGAACGCCGTTAAAAGATACGTCAGCCGCTTATGCCACCAGGTTTGGTAGACCCATGTTGGCCTGATGCCGAAACCAAGATTGTCGATGAAGTAGCCGAGGTCATTGATGGTCATTTCCTCCGGGTCACCGGACCGCGCACCCGCCGCCGCCGGTTTCAGGTTGGCGGAGTAAATCAACTTTTCGAGGCGATTGGGCGGGATATTCTCGCCGTAATAGACCACGACATTCCCCAGCTCCCATCTACCGTCGTTCAGCGATGCCGTCTGCGCAAAAACCTGCTCTGTTAAAAGACCTGTATCGCTACGGCGGAAAATGATCACGTTGTCGAGTCTTGTCGAGTTGGAGTTTGACGTCCCAGCGCGGAGGATGTCGTTACCGGCGCGCATCCAGATGGGATCCCGCTCGCCCACCTTGAGTTGCTTTTCGCCATAGTCGCCAATTCCCCACTCCCTGAGAATGGGAGCTGCCGCCGGGATGCCTCGGTCGCTGATGAGAAAGTGCAGGCCGCCCAAGAGAATGCCCAAAGGGATCAACATGACCATGATTCTCGCCGGAGAAAGTCCCGCGGCCCAAAAAGCAGTGATTTCGTTGCGGTAGGAAAGCTCGGTCAGGGCCAGCAGAAGCGAAAGCAGGATGCTGAAGGGGATAAAGGTTGAAAGCACCGAAGGTGAGCGCAGCAGGGCGTAGTAGGCGACGGACGACAGTGCTCCGTTTCGCAACGCGAGAATTTCCTTGGCATAGGTCACGACCTCAAGGGTAAGCAGAAATATCGATATGCCGAAAAGGATGAGAATGAACCGCATGAGCACCATGCGGGTCAGCATGAATCCCAGCGTCTTCATGTGGCAGATTCTTTCTTCGCCATACGGGTAATCCTGGCGCGCAGTGGTGCTGACCAGTCCGCCAGGCGGTCGCCCCAGTTATCCAGCCAATCGGACTGAACCTGGTAGGCATGGGTATAAAACCGCCAGACGGCGAATCCCGACAGCAAGACGAACGGCAGCCACATGGTCAGACCGGGAGAGTAACCCTTGGTGGCCGCAAGCAACGCTCCCTGCTCAATGATTTCATGGAAAGCCACAAGAATGATCAGTGCAATGCCGATCCGGTAGGCGCGCGGGCTACGCCTGCGGCCCAATGCAAAAGGTATGGCAAGAATTGGCAGAAGCAGAGGCGTGACAATATTTATGATGCGCTTATGCAGTTCGGCACGCATTGTCGCTGCTGTGGTGTCCTTGGGCGGGGTGTCGAGACTTTCGATCAGTTCCGGCAGCGTCAGTTCGCGCTCGTCCTCGCCGCGCGGCCTGAATATCTTGTCGGAGACGCGCCCGAGTGGCGTGTCGGTCGTGGTGAAAGACGCGATAACCGGCGGCGCCAGGTTCTTTCCGGCTGCGGCGGGCCACTGCGGGATATCCAGCATCCTGCCGTCTTGCAGCCGCAACACAGGGCGCTGTTTTTCACCCTGTTCAACCAGAAGGCCCCGGGTGGCCGTGACGGTTTCAATGCCTTTGGCGCCCTTGTCGTCGAAGACAAAGATACGATCGAATGCATTGTTATTGCGATCAAGCGTATCGATGATGAAGGTTCTGGTCCCCGCCTGCATGAACACGCCTTCCTCGGCAAGGTAAAACACATCCACATTGCGCACATCGAACAAAACCGAGCGGTAGGCATAGCGAGTGTGCGGCTGCAACCAGCCGAACACTGCAAGCGACAAAATGGAAAGAACGAGGCCGAGCATCATGGCCGGGCGCGCAAGCCGGCTGAGCCCAACTCCGGATGCCATCCAGGCATCGATTTCGCCATCTTTGGATATCTTGTTGAAGCCAAGCAGCATGCCCAGAAACAGGGCCGCTGGAACGGCTAGACCGAGATAATGCGGCACGAGATAGGCCAGCATCTCGAATACGATGGCAAAGGAGTTCCGCTTGCCAAGGGTGGTGTCGAGCAGCCGCACCATCCGCTCCGCCAACAATACCAGCAGACCAACCGACATTGTGGCGAAAAGCGGGGTCAGAACTTGCCGTAAAATGTAGCGATCCAGTGTTCCGATCATGTGGTGCCCGCTGGCCAACACGCAGCGATGGCGTCTCTCAATTTCGCGGACTGCTCTTGCGACAGGGTCGTTGCGGCTTGCAGCACCGGCTGGCCCGGCCAGCCCGCGTCTTCAAAATTCGCCCCATCAAAAGACTGTGTCTTGCCGTAACGTGGAATCACATGGAAATGCACGTGCGGATCAACCATCATCAGCATCAGATAATTGATCCTGTCGTATGGATTGAAGCGCGACAGAGCTGCTTCAATACCGCCAACCATTTGCCCGAGTTCGATGAACGCTTCGGCGGATATTGCCGAGAATGCCTTGGCCTCTTCCTTGCAAACAAGCACCAGCGAACCCAGAGTCACCTGAGCCGGACGCAACAAGACGCACCAGGCTTTGGCATCCATAATCAAGCTCACGGGGTAGCCGAATTTCACTGCGGTAGCGTGTGGCATGCCGGGTTTATCGCAGGCCTAGTTGGCCAAATCAAACTCAGTTTGCGTTTCGAATTTGCCGGTCTCGGGACTTAGCTGGCGCACTGTCACGTGGGTTTGCCAACTGCCCTCATGACGCCTGATGACATACTGGTACCAGGCGGCAGGTGGATAAAGGTGGCCGGTTCGCGCTGTCGCCGATGGAACCCCGATCGTATGCGCCTTGCCAAATCGCGTGTCGATGGTTGCACGCATGTGGATATGATTGTGACCGAACAGAACCAGTTCGGCGCCCTGGCTTTCAATGACTTCCTTCAGCTTTGCAGCATCCTTGAGAGCCTTGCGGACCGGGCATTGACCGGGCAGGGGCGGGTGATGGATCAGCACGACCCTGAAAAAACCGCGCTCCCGTAGCTCGCCCAGGGTGCTTGCCAGGTTTTCCAACTGACGGGCGCCTAACGAGCCGGTTGCAACCCGGTAGCCCTGCGGTTCGGCCGACGACAGTCCAATAATGGCGATATTCTTTCTCTGCCGCACGAAGGGAAATGGTGTTTCGAGGTGTGGTCCGGTGAACGCTCCGGGCGTGCGGAGGTCGCCGGTCATGTATTCGGCCCAGTGGCCAGCACCAAGGGCCCAGGGCACCGGTACATAGGCATCATGATTTCCCGGGACAACTGTGATCCAGGTCGGCGGCCCAAAATCGCGGAGCCATTGAGCGGCGGCCTGAAATTCGAGTGGAAGTGCTATATTGATCAGGTCACCAGTCAGGGCCACGTGGTCAGGCTTGTGGGACCTGATATCGGCAATCATCTCCTGGGCGATTTCAGGCACATGCAGACCAAAGCGCTTGAGGTTCCACGACCAATAGCCAATAGCCCGTTTTGACAGGTAATCTCGGCGTGAAGCGGCACGCGGCAAGGGCCCCAGGTGCAAGTCCGAGAGGTGAGCTAGGGTGAACATCGAATCCTTAGAGTACCGTTGACTTCAAATCCGCCGGATGCATATGAGTTCCCGCGTCTCATGCATATGCTGGCCAGGGGATTGGACATCGTGAAAGTTATTATATTGGGTGCGGGGCAAGGCAAGCGCCTTTTGCCGCTTACTTCGGATGTTCCCAAGGCACTTCTCGATATCGGAGGGAAAACACTCATCGAGCGGCAGATCGAGGCATTCGCTGCCTGTGGCGCCAGGGAATTCGTCGTCATCACCGGTTATGCCGCACGGCGCATGGACGAGGCATTGTCGGCAATTTCCGCGAGGACCGGACTGGTACTTCGCACTGTTTTCAATCCGTTTTACTCAGTGGCCGATAACCTTGCGAGTTGCTGGATGGCGCGGCATGAAATGACCGGAGATTTCATTCAGGTGAATGGCGACAATGTGTTCCGAGCGGGTCTGGTCGAGAAGCTGCTGGCTGCGTCGAACTCACCTGCGACGGTCGCCATCAATCACAAAGCCAAATACGACGCCGACGACATGAAGGTCATGATGGATGGGGTGCGCCTGACCGAGATTGGCAAGACGCTGCCGCTTGAAGCTGTCGACGCCGAAGCCATCGGCTTCTACGTCTTTCGCGGCGATGGAGCGAAGCGGTATACGGAAGTGCTTGAGCATGGAATGCATGATCCTGCGGGCCTCAAGCAGTGGTTCCCCTCGGCTGTCGGACAACTCGCCAAGAAGATCGAAGTGCGCACTGCTGCAATGGACGGCGAGGAATGGTGCGAGGTCGATTTTCCAGCCGACCTGCAGGCGGCCCGCCATATGGTGGCCAAGTGGTAGCTATTGGCGGCGCGCAATAATCTTCTCGACCAGATCCTTGTCACTGGGTTGATCGACATCGATCGAAGCTTCGGCGAAGGGCATCAGCAATGGCCGTGCCACAAGATCAAGCCGTTTCGAGGCAAGTGCGAATGCTGCCTCAAGGTTTGTCGCGCCAGTCAGATAGCGGATCAGCGCTTCGGCGCCAAAGGCATTGATGAGCCGCCAGGGTTTCTTGCGGAGCTGTTCGAGCGATGACCAGAAACGCAATGCGTTCAGTGCTTCCGAATTCAGCAGTGCGTAGAGATTGCATCCGGAAACCCGGTCTCTCCCGAAGGTGAGAAATGTTCGTCTGGTTTCAGGGAATGCAGCGAGGATGGTCTCGGCCGAAGCCAGTCCAACGCGTAGATCGGCTGGCACTTTCTCCGCTTCGGCCAAGAAGAATTCGAGCATCTGGTCCGTCAGCAACGGGTGATCACCAGTCGTGACAAGAACCGGATATTGCCCCTGCAATCGATCGACGGCAGCCAGTGCCGATGCCGCCGCTGTCGATGATGATGCCACGATGTGAACGTTACCGGCCAAGCCTGCCAATGCTGACGTGGCTACTGCGGAATCGTCAATTGAGACCGTTACGGATTCGATTGACTGGTGTGCCACCAGGGTGCTGACGATACGGCGCAGCATCGGGACGCCAGCTATGTCGATGGCGCATTTGTGCGTGACGCCATAGGCCTTTGCCATTGGATCATCAGGCCCGCGTCCGGCGGACAGAACCACAGCATTCCACTTCGATCTCAAGCGAGGCTCTTCCCGTAAATGCGATAGGTCTTATAGGGAACAGCGCCCAGGGATTCGATGATGCGGCGCATCGGACGATTGTCCTCGAGGATCCAGGAAAGTTCGGCCCGCTTGGCGCCACGGCCACGGTGATAGCGATAAAGCTGGTCGATCACGCTCAATGCCAGTGCCGAGCCGATGGCCGAACTGTGGTATTTGCGGAGCACGCCCATCAAAGGCATGCGAACCGCCTCGGGTGGCTTGGCCAGCAGCCGCCAGGCGAGTTTGGCCCAACCGAAGGGCAGGAGCCTGCCATTGAGATCGGCGAGCCAAGCGTTGATATCTGGAAGCGTCACAGCCATCGCGGCAGGTTCGCCCTTGTACTCTGCAATTACGATGTAGTCGTCCTTGACCAGCATCTTGAGGTTCTTCCCGAGCACGGTGATTTCCTCAGGCGTGAAAGGAACAAAACCCCAGTTGCTGGACCACGCATCGTTGAAGATCGCCATGATCGTGGCGAGGTCACGCTCCATGTGTTTTTTGCTGAACGATCGGATACGAAAATCGCCGGAGTTTCTCGCCTTGTCCACGATGGCCTGCATCGAGCGGGTCAGCGGCTGCTCGCCGCTATAGTCGTAGGCAATGACATCCTTGATCTTTTGATAGCCCTGGCGCTCGAGATGACCTGCCATATAAGGGCGGCTATGCCCCATCATGATGCATGGCGGCCGGTCGAAACCATCGATCAGAAGGCCAGTCTCGTCGTTTATGGAGAAATTGAACGGGCCCTGGACATGTGACATGCCGCGCTGGCGAAGCCAGTTTTCAGCACTGGCTATCAGTGCTGAAGACACGGCCTGATCGTCCGGCACGTCAAAAAAACCGAAGAGTCCCGTCTGGTCTTTGTAGTGGCTGAGTCGCAAGCGGTCGATCTGTGCCGAAATGCGGCCGACAGGGCGGCCATCGCGGTAGGCCACGAAGAGCTGCACTTCAGCGTGCTGGAAGAACGGATTTTTCCGGGGATCGAGATGTTCCTGACGTTCGAGATAAAGTGGCGCAATCCAGTTCGGATCGTTCCGAAAAATTTCGAACGGAACTTCAATGAAATCATTCTTGCGGGGCCCGTCGGTTACGGCCACAACCTCGACACCGCTCATGGGTACAGCGTACCCGGGAAAGATACCTGGACCGGTGGTTTCAGCCACAAAGAGCGGCCGCTGCATGCGACGTTCCGTAAATAATTTCGCAAGGTGTGTGCCTCAGAATCAAGCAATGAAGAATATATTGTTTACCACAGCCTCGCGCGCGGTGCTGCATCCCTGGTTTCGGCTGAGCCGGGGTATGACGCTTGGCGTCCGGATCTGTGCCTTCGATGGCGACCAAGTCTTGCTGGTGCGACATACTTATGCGCCGGGCTGGCTGTTTCCTGGGGGCGGTGTTGATCGCGGTGAAACCGTGTTTGATGCCGCCGTGCGCGAACTCCGGGAAGAAACTGGCGTCATCGCGACAGAACCTCCCGTCTTGCATGGCCTGTTTTCCAACGAAGATCATTTTGCGGGCGATCACGTTGCATGTCTGCTGGTCAGGCATTTCACGAAAGAAGCGTGGCGGCCGTCGCTGGAGATTTCCGAGGCGCGGTTCTTTCCAGCTGACGACCTGCCAAGGGACACCACGGGTGGCACGCGGCGGCGGCTTGCGGAAATTCGCAACGGACTTCCCGTCCCCGCGGTTTGGTAGTTTACGGAGACGCGAGGACATGTTATCAGCCGCCAAATGAACAGATATTTTACCAGAATTTCGCGACGACGCCGTGGCTCCTGCCGCGTCTGATCCGTTCTGGCTGCTGTCTCTTCCGATCCTCCACAGATATTGACCAGAGCGAATTTCCGAAATCCTCTGCGAAAGTCTGACCTTCATGACATACCTTGTTGAGCCCGCTCACGCCTCCGATGAGGTGGCTATCGAACATTTGCTTGATCTTGCCTTTGGGCTCTCGCGCAGGTCCAAGACCTCGTATCGCCTCAGGGAAGGCAATGCACCAATTGAAGGGCTATCGCTCGTGGTGCGTGACGCGGCGATCGGGCTTGCTGGTGCGATAAGTTTCTGGCCGGTCGTCATCGGAACCATGCATGCGCCAGCACTGCTGCTTGGGCCACTCGCGGTTCATCCGCAGCGCCAGAAACTCGGGATCGGGCTGAAACTCATGCAGGAGGGGCTGTCGCTGGCCGTAGCAATGGGCCATCACCTGGTGATCCTGGTAGGCGACGAGCCATACTATGCCCGCGCCGGGTTCAAAAAATTGCCGGAAGGCCGGCTGAGCCTTCCCGGACCTGTTGATCCCAAGCGTTTTCTGTATCTCGAACTGGAGCAGGGTTCGCTGGACTTGGCTGAAGGCATGGTTCTGGCGCCGTGGCGAACGGCCCATGCGGCCGCCTAACGGCCTTCGCGGTACCACATGGATGAGAGCAGCAGAAGCAGGGCGCCCAGCGCAAGCAGGGTTGCGAATAGCGGGATATCCTGCAATCCACGCACCCGGTAGGCCTGATTGGCGCGCAGGCCAATCCAACCGGAGCCTGCCATCTGACGGCCGGCGTCTGCCTTAACGACACGAGGAATGCCACCGCGGTCGGCAAGCCAGGCGAGCCCGCCACCCAATGCCTGGGCCGCTGGGGCAAGTTTTGTGTCGGTGGCAACCACGTCTGCTGTTTCCTTTGGGTCAGAATTTCCTACGACCGCAACCGAGGCAAGAGCCTCGTCGTTCAGCCGATAGAGCCCCGCTTCGCTTACCGCCATGCGGGCGGTCCACAAGCCTGGCGATTGCTCGGAAAGCACCAGCGTCTCGGTCTTGCCGGAAGGCGAGGTCACAGTCACCGGCTTGGCCGCGTCGTCCATAGTCCGGCGCTCGATGGTGAGCTGGCGATTGTCCTGCTTGCCCCGGAGAGCTTCTTCCTCTAGGTCAGGCTCCTTCATCAGCCAATGGGCCAGGCGGCGCAATAGCTCGGTCTGCGGGCCGCCGCCATCATAGCCCCTTGCCCATAGCCAGCCATGGTCAGACAGGAGCTGGGCTACCCTGCCCTCGCCCTTGCGCGCCAGCACCAGCAGCGGCTTTTCGTTGAGGCCCGACATGATGGTCTCCCCGTCGCCAGGATCGGCCTCTACAAGGCGAAACCAGTGTCCCCAGGTAGGTTCCTTGCCCTGGCTGTCCTGGCTGCCAGGGAGGCCTGAAGTGACCGGGTGACGCTCGCCTTTCACCGTGAGTTTCGGCCTGAAGGCGCCCTGCAGGACGTTGCCGCTTGGGGCCGTCGAAAGGATCGCTCCCAGCGGCGTATTGTACAAACCTTCAGGTTCCGCGAAGTCAGGACCGGCCGCGATCAGGACAGCGCCGCCCTGATCGACATAATCAGCAACATTGGCGAGGTAGGCGAGCGGCAAGACGCCCTGGCGCTGGTAACGGTCGAAGATCACCAGGTCGAATTCATCGAGTTTTTCGACAAAGAGCTCGCGGGTCGGAAAGGCGATCAGCGAGAGTTCCTTGATGGGCGTCCCATCCTGTTTTTCCGGCGGGCGAAGGATGGTGAAATGGACAAGGTCGACTGACGCATCCGCCTTCAACAGGTTACGCCAGGTGCGCTCGCCGGGATGCGGCTCACCGGACACGAGCAGGACCCGCAGCCGGTCGCGGATGCCCTCGGTCACGCTCATCACCCGGTTGTTCTGCAGCGTGACCTCACCATCCATGGGTGCAGCGGCGATTTCGGCGACATTCTGTCCACCCCGGTCGATCATCACGGGGACTTCGACGCTTTGGCCTGGCGTTACGTCAATGGTCTGGGCTTCACCGTCACCCAGCTTGATGCTGACCGACACGGGCGTTCCGGATCCGCCGTGCTCGTCGACACGGAATTTGAGGATTTGCTCGCGTCCGACAATGCCAAAACGCGGGGATTGCTCCAGTACAACGCGGCGGTCGCGCTCGCCGCGGCTGCCGGTAATCAGCGCATGCAGGGGGCCGGCAAGGCCCGCCTTGGCAAGATCGGGCGGAACGTCATGCACCTGCCCGTCGGTGACGAAAATTGCGCCAGCGAAGCGCTCAGGCGGTACATCCGCCATGGCGCGATTTAACGCCTCGAAGAGCCTGGTGCCGTCATCAGCAGCAGCGAAACCAGAAGTGGCGCTTACGACGCGAAGCTGGACATTGCCCAGATTCAGCACCGCCTGGCGCAGCGCTGCTTCGGCTTCATCAGTCTGGCGCGCGCGCTCGCCGATTTCCTGGCTTTGGCTGCGGTCGATCACTGCCACGGCAATATCAGGCAGATACTCGCGGTCCTCGCTGTGAAGCGAGGGATTGAACAGCGCTGCCGCCAGCAACAGGAATGACAGGGCGCGAAGCGGCCAGCCACGAGCTCCGAATACGGCAGTCGCCAGAACCAGAACCAGGCCTGCCAGGCAAAGGCCAATCAGCAATGGCATGGGAAGCAGCGGGGCGAAGACCACGTTCCAGTTCATTGCCCAAGCCTTTCCAGCAGCGAGGGTATATGAACCTGATCGGCCTTGTAGTTTCCGGTGAGTGCATACATCACGATGTTAATGCCGGACCGAAAAGCATATTCCCGCTGACGCTCGCCGCCCGGAATGGCGGCATAGAGGCCTTCGCCATTCGCATCCTGGGCCCAGGCGGCTGCATAGTCGTTTGAACCGATGATGATCGAACTGACGCCATCGGCGTTGCCGGTTGTCGCTCCTTCAGTGTCTGTGGTTTCCACCCAGAGCTGGCCAAGGTCGTAGCGGCCGGGGAAGGTTTGCAGAAGATAGAACGACTTGGTCAGCACGTGTTCTGGTGGAACCGGTTCCAGTGCCGGAATATCGAGCTTTTCAAGAATGCCGCGCAGCGCCAGCAGTGCTGGGGAGGGGTTGCCAGCCATTGCCTCGAAGCCGGTGCCATCTTCGCGCGTATCGAAGAAGATGGTCCCGCCGTTCTTCATGTAGGTATCGATCTTGGCAAGGGCGGCGGCAGTGGGCGGCTGAGTATGGGGCAACACCGGCCAATAGAGTATCGGGAAAAAGACAATTTCATCCTTCTCGATGTCGATGCCTACCGGATCTCCGGGCTCGATCGAGGTGCGCGCCAGAAGAATGCTGCTCAGGCCTTCCAAGCCCTCAAGGCTGGTCTCATCGACAGCTGTATCGTTGGTGACGACGTAGGCGAGGTGCGTTTGCAGCGTGGCGTTCAAGGCGAAGTCGAGATCCGGCTCCTGGGCGCGGGCATCACGCATTCCGCCAGTTGCGACAACCACCATGACAATGGCTACCGCCGCGCCTTTCTGGCGGAAACGCTGCCATGCGCCGGAAAGCATGAGCGCTGCGAGACAATCGAGCAGGAACAATGCGAGTGCCGCTGCAAAGAGCCAGGGAGCAAGCGGTACCTCGGGGGCTTCCGCGAAAGAACGTTTGGTGACGTTCGCGGGCAATTCCGGCAGTGGAACAAGGGCGTCACCCGTACTGGCAATATTCAGCGCACGCTGCGAACCGGCACGGCCATAGAGACCGGCGGGGTGAGCGGCACTGGCAATTGCTGCATCCATTTCACGCGCCGATATGGGGCCAACCTCGGGGGGAGGATCGGCGAGATCGCCTGCGCCAGTAAGAACGCGGAGCGGTGTCCAGGCCGCATTGGCCTGTTCAGCCGACGCGCCTGGCGCTGCACCGCCGCCGGCACCCGGTGCGAGATCGAGGGTGCGGCGGAGCATTTCCACGAACATGCCGGTCAACGGCAAATTGGACCAGTCGGCGTTGGCGGTGACGTGAAACAGCACAATGATGCCCTTGCCGCGCTGGTTGGCGGTGACCAGGGGGGTACCGTCCTCAAGGCTCGCCCAGACGCGATCCTGAAGATTGGCATCGGGCTCGGCGAGAACCTGCCTCGTAACGCGAACCGCCAGATCGAGCGCCAAACCGGCAAAGGGGCTCTTGTCCGGAAATGCCTGAAGCGCCTGCGGCGTTTCCCAACTCAGGGCGCTGCCCAATGAGCGGCCGCCTTCGCGAATTGCAACTGGAACCAATTCGTCCTGCCCGCCCGCCAGACGGGGACCGGCAAAGCGGACCAGCATGCCGCCTCCTTCAACCCATTTGGCAACGGCCTCGCGCTCATCACCGGGAAGGATGCCGATATCGGCCAGTACAAGCATCGAAAGACCGGCATCGAGGACTTCCTTCAAGTCGCGCATATCGACCGGCCGCGAGATTTCAGCGTAGGGTTCGATGGCGCGTGAAACGAAATAGAGCGGTGAAAGCAGCGGCTGGGCTGCTTCAATGCTGGTCCCTGAAAGTAGTGCTACAGTCTTGCGGCGCCAGCGATCATCAAAGAGAAACACGCCGCCCGCGGTGCCCGTGTCTGCGAGTTCAATGCGGCTCGCTTCGTTGCGAAGCTCCAGAGGAAGTTCGAGGGAGGCTTCTGCCTTGCCACTGGCAT
The DNA here is from genome assembly GCA_031373255.1 of Hyphomicrobiales bacterium. Lineage (GTDB taxonomy): Bacteria > Pseudomonadota > Alphaproteobacteria > Rhizobiales > Aestuariivirgaceae > JANMMJ01. The sequence goes on along the minus strand of JANMMJ010000027.1, from coordinate 897 downwards.
TGACAAAATTCAGTTTGGCCTCCGCCAATGTCCGGCCATTGCCGGCGCGAGCGCGGACGATCCGTTCGGCAGGCGCACCAGGCACGCGCAATGCTGTAACCTTGATGCGGCCTCCGTCAATCGCCGGCGATGCCAGAGCCGGGGGAATGCCCGCGGTTTCAGGTACGAAGACTTCGACGCTGGCCTTGCCGCCAGCAAGCGCCGCGAGGCCATTGGTGAATGCAGCGGCATTGCCATAATCGAGACCATCGGAGAGCCAGGCGATGCGCAAACTATCGACGCTGCCAAAGGAATTCTGGAGGCGCGCCAGCAGTCCCGCGCGGTCGGGGACTAGTGCCTTGGACTCCATCACGAGCGCACGGCGGGCTACATCGTTGGCACTGATCATGTTCAGGTCGGGCGATTGCAGTGCCGGGGCCGTGGTCGCTACGGCGGCGGGTGCACCATTGCGCGCAGCGGCATCGAGCAAATCCCGCATGACATCGCGGCGTATGGGCCAATCCTTTGCTGTCGCCCAGCCATCGTCAGCCACGATCAAAAGCGGCCGAGAATCGAGCGCTGCCGAGCGGCCCGGCGCATAGAGCGGGTGGGACACTGCGAAGATCACCAAGGCGGCTATGGCAAGGCGCAGAAGCAACAGCCACCAGGGAGTCTTGTCCGGCTGTTCCTGCTTCGAAACAAGCTCGAGGAGCAGACGCAAGGGCGGGAATTTGACAGTTTGCGGGCGCGGCGGGGTGAAGCGCAGCAGCCACCAGATCACCGGAAGTGCGGATAATCCGGCGAGCGCCCAGGGCAGAGTGAATGAGATGGCCTCAAGCAGCGGCATCGCCTATCCGCCCCTTTGCGCGGCGACGCGACTCTTCTCGCCGCCGATCAAGCCGTGCAGCGACAAGAGCA
>JANMMJ010000288.1:0-43540 GCA_031373255.1 Hyphomicrobiales bacterium | reverse complement strand
GGAAGGCCCGCCGACATCTTTGCAAGGAGTGCCCCGTACCCGTCCCGGACCGGAAGATTGATCCCCGTATCGTTGTAATTTCCGGCATCGCGCGTGGAAATCTGCTCGGGTTCCGCCGAATACATCAGTTTCAACCAGTGCCGGGCGACCGGATAGAACCTGTGTGCCGGATCAAGCAACGTCGCGGCCGCGATATCCTGGCCTTGCTTGCCAGCATCTGCGACTTTCTCCAGCATCCGCCAGACGTAGTCCTCACGCATTGTCGAAGGGGTCCAGTGGCCATCGATGAAGGTGTTGATAATCGCTCCCGAATGCTCGTGCCCAAATGCATGGCCAATTTTTTCGGCCACGCGGCGCAAAACATTGATGTCGGCGGAATGAAACCAGTGGCATCCATGGTCCCATAAATGCCCCAGGCTTTTGCTCTCGCTATAGGCGCGCCCGCCAACCCTGTCCTTTGCCTCAAGCACAATATGCGGCACGCCTAGCCGCGCCAGCGTAAGGCTCGCCCCAATGCCGGCAGCACCCGCACCCACGATGACGACGTCAGGATTGGATGGAAATTCATTCATTTTTCGGCAGCCCTGTCGAGAGTCTGGATGGTAAAACCGACACTATCATCCTTCGTGGCCTCATACTCTTCGCTTTTCACGACGACCCATTTCCTTCGGTCAATCTCCGGAAAGAACGTATCGCCTTCAACGTCCGTAGCGACCTCAGTGAGGTATATACGATCTGCAATGTCAAACATCTGTCGGTAGATTTCTCCACCACCAATCACCGCGATTTCTGCCGGATTGAACGACTTGGCCTTGGTTATCGCAGCCGCCACATCCTGCACGACATGGGCGCCCGGTGCCGCGTAGTTGGTTTTGCGGGTGACAACAATATTTTCCCGCCCCGGCAGCGGCCTGCGCGGCAGAGCTTCCCAGGTCTTCCTGCCCATGATCATGGGGTTGCCCATGGTAGTCGCCTTGAAGCGCTTGAGATCGGATGGAATGCGCCACGGCAGGCCACCGTCGCGGCCAATGACACCGTTGCGCGATACGGCTACGACAAGGGCAATCCTTGGTTCAGGCCTTTTCATTGTGCCAGCCGCGCCAGGGCATCGCCCTGCAGGCGGCAATAGCAGGTTTCATCCTCGATCTCGGCGCCGATACCCTCATAAAGTTGCCGCGCTTGCTCGTTCCACGACATCATCAGCCAGTAGATGCTGGGATATCCGCGCTCCTGCGCGATACGCGCCACACCGGCAAGCAGCGCCCGGGCGATGCCACGGCGCCTGAAGGCGGGCAGGACGGAAAGATCCTCAAGATACATGACCTCCCTGCCCCGGAACGTCGAAAAACTGCGATGCCAGAAGGCACATCCTGCCAATTGGCCTTCGGTCTCGGCGATGAGGCAGCCAACGACCGGGTGGGCACTGAAAAGGGCCTCTTCAAGACCGCTTGCCGTCGCGGCCATCTTGTCCCCTTCGCCGTGGGAAACTGCCAGTGTTTTCACCAGCACCAGCAAATCGCCGCCTTCACCAGGTTTTATTGGCCGCACAGAGATCATATGGCGATGGGCGCTGAAATATGCGGGTGCGACTGATAATTAACGATCTCGAAATCCTCGAAGCGGAAGTCGAGTATGTCTTTCACGTCGCGTTTCATCACCAGCCGTGGCAAGGCGAGAGGCTGCCGTGCCAATTGCGCATCAGCCTGCTCAAGATGATTGAGATAGAGGTGAGCATCGCCCAGCGTGTGAACGAACTCGCCAACCCGAAGCCCCGTGACCTGCGCCACCATGTGCAGAAGCAGCGCATAGGAAGCAATATTGAAGGGCACGCCAAGGAAAATATCCGCAGACCTCTGGTAGAGTTGGCAGGACAATTTCCCCTCCGCCACATAGAACTGGAAAAGGCAGTGGCACGGCGGCAAGGCCATCCGATCGACATCTGCTGGATTCCAAGCGGTCACGATCAGCCGGCGCGAATCGGGGTTCTTCTTGATCCGTTCAATCACATCAATGATCTGGTCAATCGCCGAACCGTCGCGGGCCGGCCATGAACGCCATTGCGCCCCGTAGACCGGGCCGAGATCGCCATTTTTGTCCGCCCACTCGTCCCAGATGGTAATGCCGTGGTCGTGCAGGAATTTGACATTGGTGTCGCCGCGGAGGAACCACAGCAACTCGTAGATGATTGACCGCAGATGCAGTTTCTTGGTCGTCACCAGAGGAAGGCCGGAGTCCAGGTTGAACCGCATCTGATGCCCGAATACAGACAAAGTGCCGGTACCGGTCCGGTCGTCCTTGCGCGCACCGGCATCGCGGACTTGGCGCATCAGATCGAGATATTGGCGCATGCGTTTCCTCGCTGCCGGGTGATTCCGCATATCGAAAGAACATGGGCGGAGATTACTCCCCGCCCAGCCATTTCGTCCACAACGTGAAATTCAGGCAAGCTTTCCAAGCGAGCCCGTCCCCTCGGCGACGAGGTAGTAGACGGTTACGCGGTGCTTAGCCCTGTCAGCCTTCATCTTATCACCCGCGGCCTTCACGGCCTTGGTTGCAGTGGGCGCATCAAGTCCAAGTTTCTTGGCACAGAATCCATCGACGACACGCTTCACTTCCTTGTCGTCTGTTACCGAAACGTAACGGGAGTCCTTTCCACGCAAGGCAATCCCGCAAAACTTTACGATAGCGCCAACGGCGGTTTCATTGACGTTCGACGTGTATTTCTTGATATCAGCAATGTATTCAGCAGTCATTTTAACATCCCCGGTTTGTTGAAATCGGATCGGACGTGAATCGCCCAGACCCGTTAACCATCAAAGCATGGCAACCAGAGGTCATCAATTCCAGTATTAACAGGTTAAACTGGCCCTCTTTCATTTCCCGTCCGGGGCAACTATATTGGTCTTGCCTCCTGCAAGGGCGGCTATGGCGATAAACCGCCGTTGTAATAAACCTTTCGGACCCGGGGGCAGTACCCGGCGCCTCCACCACTGGGGGGGCGAACTAGGATCGACGTGGGTGTAAAGAGCGGAACTTTGCCCGGGATGGTACCGTCGTTATCGGACCAATCATATAGTTGCCAACGACAACTATGCTCCGGTTCGTCTCGCTGCTTAATGCAGTGCGACTGCCGAAATTGAAGTCCTTGGGCTTAGCAGCTTAAGGCGGGGTCCGCCGGCACCTGGCAACAGAAGCCGGCACTTCATTCCACATATACTTGCGCCGGAATATTTCTGCTTACCGGGATGCTGCGACGGGCTATAAATGCCCCGGCTGATTTGCACGCCCAGAGGATGCCGGATGCCCGATGACTTGATGCGCTATGATGTACTGACCCAGGACGCACTGCGCGGCGTCGTCAAGTCGGCATTGAAAATCGTGGCGAAATCAGGCCTGCCCGGCGATCATCATTTCTTCATCGCTTTCGATACCAATGCCGAAGGTGTCCGCATGTCTGAGCGGCTGCGCCAGAAATACCCCGGGGAAATGACGATCGTGATCCAGCATCAGTTCTATAATCTCGCTGTCCGCGAAGATGAATTTGAGATCGAGTTGACTTTCAACGAAATCCCCGAGCGATTGTCCATTCCTTACAGCGCGATAAAGGGTTTTCTCGATCCATCGGTTCAATTCGGGCTGCAGTTCGAAGTGCGCAACCTCGAGGATTCGAAGCCGGCCGAAGCGGGTTCATCCGGAATTGCCGGGGATGCGCTTCCGTCTGCCGTGTCGGACGAAGGCGAGGCGCCGAAAGTTGTGTCCCTGGATGCTTTCCGGAAGAAATGACATGAGTGTCGTCAGAACGCTCCTGTCCGCCTGCTTCCTGATTTTTGGGGGCATGGTAGCGACTGCCCAGGATCAACTCACTATTGCCACCATGGCCGCTGCCGCGCTCGACAAGATTCCGGCCAAACAGCTTTTCGGTCAGCAAAAACTCCCCGCCAATCTCAAATCGCGCGCCATTGGCACCTATGCCAAGGGCTGCCTCGCGGGTGCGGCAGCACTGCCGATCAATGGCCCGGCCTGGCAGGTCATGCGGTTGTCGCGCAACCGCAATTGGGGCCATCCCGTGCTGATTGCCCTCCTCGAAAAGCTTGCTGTCGAAGCCAGGGAAAAAGATGGCTGGAACGGCCTTCTCGTTGGCGACATCGCCCAGCCGCGCGGCGGACCGATGCTATCCGGCCACGCCAGCCACCAGATTGGCCTCGACGCCGATGTGTGGCTGACGCAGATGCCCAACCGCACACTCACCCGTGCCGAGCGCGAAAAGATTTCAGCGACACTGGTGGTCAAGAATCGCCGCCAGATGAACTACAAGGTATGGACGGAAGCGCACGCCCGCCTGATCAAGCGGGCAGCAAATTATCCCGAGGTGGCGCGGATTTTCGTCCATCCTCCGATCAAGGCCGAACTGTGCAAGTGGGCCACAGGTGATCGCTCATGGCTGGCCAAGGTCAGACCGTACTATGGCCACAACTATCATTTCCATATCAGGATCAACTGCCCGGCCGGTTCCACCACCTGCAAGAGCCAGTGGACACCCAAGCCGAAGGATGGAACCGGCTGCGGCGACGAACTCGCCTACTGGATGGGCACCAAACCCTGGCCAACCCAGAAGAAGCCTACCAAGCCCGCGAAGCCCCCGCGTCCCTTGACTTTGTCAGGCCTTCCTGCTGAATGCCGCGCCATCGTGAGCGCCGAGTAAGCTGGCTTGGCAGACGACAACCCGAGGACGGGCAAAACTCTGGGGGATTTATGACTTCGGTGCCGGCCGATCAGCAATCTGAAGGCGACAGCCGGACGCGCCTTAAATTGGCTTTTGCATCGGTCGGCGTGGTCTTCGGCGATATCGGCACCAGCCCGCTTTACGCCATGCGCGAAGCCCTGCACCCCATCGCCCATGGCGGCGGCGATCTCCGTGAGCCAGTGCTGGGTGTGGTCTCGTTGCTCGTCTGGGCGCTGATCCTCATCGTCACAATCAAATACGTCTTCCTGCTCATGCGCGCCGACAATCGCGGTGAAGGCGGCATTCTTTCCCTCGTCGTGCTGGTCGAGACCGTGCTGAAACGTCGTGGCGGCTTCGCCCTTGTTCTCGGCATCATTGGGGCCGCTTTTTTCTTCGGCGACGCCATGATCACGCCGGCCATCTCGGTCCTTTCGGCGATCGAAGGCTTGCAGGTCATCAATCCCAACTTCGAACCCTTCATCGTTCCAATTACCCTGGTAGTGCTGTTCACGCTGTTCCTGTTTCAATACCGTGGAACCGCGGGCGTGGCCTCGCTTTTCGCACCTGTAACGACGTTCTGGTTTTTCCTGATCGGCCTTCTCGGCGTCTATCATATCGGCGATGACATCGGGATTTTCCTCGCAATTAACCCGCTGCATGGCATCGGTCTCCTGTTCGACCGGCCGGGCGTTGCGCTCCTCATCTTCGGCGGTGTTTTTCTGGCGGTGACCGGCGGCGAGGCGCTCTATGCCGACATGGGGCATTTCGGCCGCACGCCTATTCGCTTGGCCTGGTCGACCATCGTCATTCCGGCTCTCATTTTCAACTATTTCGGCCAGGGCGCTTTCATCATGTCGCACCCGGAAGCCATCACCAACCCGTTCTTTCTGATGGTGCCGGGATGGGGCCTCATTCCAATGGTGATGCTGGCAACGCTAGTAACGGTCATTGCCAGCCAGGCGGTGATCACCGGCGCCTTTTCCATCGCCCAGCAGGCCATGTCCCTGGGCCTGTTGCCACGCATGAACATCACCCACACCAGTGAGAGCGCGTCCGGCCAGATCTATGTTGGTCAGATCAACTGGCTGCTTCTCATCGGTGTCGTGCTTCTCGTGCTGGTTTTCCGATCCTCGACCAATCTCGCTTCCGCTTACGGCATAGCCGTAAATACATCGATGCTTGTGGATTCAGCACTTGCCATCGTCTTTTTCTGGCAAACCCGGAACCTTCCGAGGATCGTGGCGATACCGCTACTCGTCGTGATCATTTCTATCGAGCTTATCTTCTTCGCGGCAAACAGCATGAAGCTGGTAAGCGGTGGCTATATGCCGGTGTTGATCAGCGCCGCCATCATCCTGCTCATGGTGACCTGGCTGAAAGGCCGCGCCGCCCTCGCCCGGAAATTGCGCAAGGATTCGATCGAGCTCATTCCCCTGCTCGAGTCACTGGAGCGCCGGCCGCCAACCCGCGTCGCAGGTGCTGCCGTATTCATGCAAACCGATCCCGTTTTTGCGCCAAGCGCACTGATGCACAATCTCAAGCACAACCGCGTGCTGCATGACATTCTCGTCTTCGTCACCGTTGAAACCGTGGAAACGCCGCGTGTGTTCACCGATGAGAGAGTGGCGGTCAAGCCGCTCCCGATGGGTGCGTTCCTGGTTGAAGCCCGCTTCGGTTACATGGAGCAGCCGGATGTTCCCCTGGCGCTCCGCATGTGCGAACCGCATGGATTGACCATCGATCCCGGCCAGGCCTCCTACTTCATGGGGCGGCGCGCCTTCAAGATGTCGGCGAGGTCGTCGCTGCCGTTCTGGCAGCAACGGCTGTTCATCATGCTGTCCAACCAGTCCGCCCGCGCCATCGACTTCTTCCGCATCCCTCCTGACAGGGTGGTGGAACTTGGCATGCAATTATCCGTCTGAAGTGCGGAGCCTGCATCGGTCCATGCGCCCGTCCCCCATTGTCTCTTTTAGCTTTCCATTCTAGCAAGGCTTACGCATCCAAGAGGAGAGCCATGGCCGACATTTCCCCCTTTTCGCTACCGGGCCGCTTCTGGCGGGGCAATCTGCACACCCATTCGACGCTGTCCGACGGCGTGCTGGCGCCCGAACAGGTGATCGATGCCTACAAGGGTGCCGGTTACGACTTCATGATGCTCTCCGATCATTTCCTGGAGCGCTTCAACTGGCCGGTAGCCGACACCCGCAGGCTCCGCTCCAACAATTTTACCACCATTATCGGTTCCGAATTGCACGCGCCGCAAACTTCCGTTGGCGAATACTGGCATATTGTTGCGGCCGGCCTGCCGCTTGATTTTGCGCCCTGTGATCCTTCGGAATCGGGCGAGGATATTGCGCGCCGCGCGGCTGCCCATGGTGCCTTTGTCGGGATTGCGCACCCGGCCTGGTCGCAACTCACCATCGAGGACGGCCGCGCCATCGAGGTGGCTCATGCGGTCGAAATCTACAATCACGGCTGTGCCGTCGACTGCGACAGGGGTGATGGCTGGTATCTGCTCGACCAGTTGCTGAACGAAGGCAAGCGCCTGACCGCTTTCGCCACCGACGACGCTCATTTTGCCACCGACGACCATTTTGGCGGCTGGGTTCACGTGAGGGCCGAAAGCCTCGATCCCGAAATCCTTCTGGAGGCCATGAAGCAGGGGCACTATTATTCCAGCCAGGGTCCTGTCATCCACGAACTTTCATTGGAGGGAGATGAACTCAACGTCGCGTGCTCGCCGGTCAATACGATCGTGGTGCTTTGTGGCAATTCGCGCACGGTGCACCGCTCGGGCCAGGCCATCACCGGGGCTTCCCTCGATCTTGGCAAGCTCAAGCAAAGCTGGCTGCCGCTCAAGCAGGAAAGCCAGTGGTTTCGCGTGGCCCTGATCGACCAAGGCGGCAGGCGGGCCTGGACCAATCCGATCTGGCGGGACACGCTCTGAAGCACTGGCGCCCTATCCTTGGGCTGGGCATCACCCAGATATGCGGATGGGGAACCACATTTTATGCGCTGGGCGCCCTTTCCGAAGACATCATTGTGGAGCGCGGCTGGCCAAAGACGCTCGTCTTTGGGGCTTTTTCCGCAAGCCTGATGCTGAGCGGGCTCGTATCGCGCCCGATTGGACGCTGGCTGGACAGAGATGGCGGAAGGATCGTCATGTCGGCCGGCTCCGTGCTTGCCGCCGTCGGCTGCGCAATGCTGGGGCTGGCGTCCACGCCACGGGCTTACATTGCGGGTTGGCTGGTTCTTGGCGCTGCGATGCGCATGATCCTCTATGACGCAGCCTTTGCTTCACTCGCCCAGATAGCGGGCCGCGACGCCCGCAGGGCAATATCCTATCTCACACTGTTTGGCGGGCTCGCATCGACCGCGTTCTGGCCATTGAGCCACGGCCTTTCCAGCCACATGGGATGGCACAACACATTCCTCGTGTTCGCTGCAATCAATTTGCTCATTTGCCTACCGCTACACTTTGGTTTGCTCGCCGCCGGCAATGCGGCAGTACCACCCGAGTCCAGTCCAGCGGCACAAGCCGGCCAGAGTTATCTTTCTGGAAGGGAAAGAACGGTCGCCATGGTGCTGTTTGCCACCGTGCTTTCGCTCAACGGTTTTGTCTTCAGTTCGCTCTCGGCCCACATTGTGCCGCTGTTTGAAAAACTCGGCTTCACCCCGGCACTCGGCGTAACCCTTGCAGCCCTCATCGGACCCTCGCAGGTCGCAAGCCGAATCGGGGAAATCCTGTTTGGTGCAAGGTCGCAAGCTGTGAAGGTAGCGATCGTGGCTTGTGCGTTCCTGCCGACGGCTTTCGTGGCCATCTGGATCGGCCAGTATTCCTGGGAGGCAGCGGTCGCCTTCTCAGTTCTCTATGGCATGTCGAACGGACTGGTCACCATCATGCGGGGCGCCGTACCCCTGGCATTGTTCGGTCCTTCCGGCTTCGGCCTCGTCCTTGGTACGCTTGCCACACCGCAACTCGTTCTCAATGCCCTCGCCCCCACCTTGTTCGCCATGGTTATCGATGGATTGGGAGTACCCTGGGCCATGGCCATTTGCTTTGCCTTTTCACTCATGTCCCTTGCGGCAATGATCCAACTGGCGAGGCTTCACCCGCGCTGAGCTTTCCTGTTGCAGCGCACCATGCTAAAGCGGCACGCAACTACGAGGACGACGATGACATCGACGCGGACTGAAACCGATTCATTTGGGCCAATCGAGGTTGCCAGCGACCGTTACTGGGGTGCCCAGGCGCAACGCTCCCTCGGTAACTTCAAGATCGGCTGGGAAAAGCAGCCCAAGCCAGTGGTCCGTGCCCTCGGCATCGTCAAGCGGGCCGCTGCCGAAGCCAATCTCGATCTCGGCCGCCTGGACCGGAAGCTGGCGGAAGCAATCGTGGCATCTGCACAGGAAGTCATTGATGGCAAGCTGGACGACCACTTTCCGCTCGTCGTCTGGCAGACCGGTTCTGGCACCCAGTCGAACATGAACGCCAATGAAGTTATCTCGAATCGCGCCATCGAGATGATGGGAGGAACCATGGGCTCAAAGAAGCCGGTTCATCCCAACGACCACGTCAACATGAGCCAGTCCTCCAATGATACTTATCCGACGGCCATGCACATTGCTTGTGCCGAGCAGATCCATAGTGAATTGCTGCCAGCACTTCATCACTTGCACAGGGCAATTGGTGATAAAGCCAAGGCTTGGGTAGGGATCGTCAAGATCGGCCGCACCCACACGCAGGATGCAACGCCGATTACTTTGGGCCAGGAATTCTCCGGCTACGCCAAACAGGTCGAAAACGGCATCTCCCGCATCGAGCAGACCATGCCCCTGCTTATGGAACTGGCGCAGGGCGGCACCGCGGTGGGAACGGGACTCAATGCTCCGGTGGGCTTTGCTAAGAAAGTGGCCGAGCGGATTGCCGCCATCACCGGGCTACCCTTCACCACCGCCCCCAACAAGTTTGAGGCGCTCGCCGCCCATGATGCCATGCTGATGACCCACGGTGCCATCAACACCGTCGCTGCCTCCCTCTTCAAGATTGCCAACGACATACGCTTCCTTGGGTCTGGCCCCCGCTCCGGTCTTGGCGAACTCTCACTGCCGGAGAACGAGCCGGGCTCATCCATCATGCCGGGCAAGGTCAACCCGACCCAGTGCGAGGCCCTGACCATGGTTTGCGTCCAGGTCTTCGGCAACCACTCGACCCTGACTTTTGCCGGGTCGCAGGGTCATTTCGAACTGAATGTCTTCAATCCTGTCATGGCCTATAATTTTCTCCAGTCGGTGCGGCTCCTCGCAGACGCCGCAGTAAGCTTCACCGACAAATGCGTGGTTGGGATCGTTCCGCGAGAGGATAACATCAAGGCCGCACTTGACCGTTCGTTGATGCTCGTCACAGCACTTGCACCCAGGATCGGCTACGACAAGGCCGCAGAGATCGCCAAGACGGCCCACAAACGCGGCACCACCCTCCGCGAGGAAGCCTTGCGGCTGGGTTATGTGACGGCGTCCGATTTCGACGCGATTGTACGGCCCGAGGATATGCTGGGACCCAAATGACCGGCGATATCGTCAATCTCCGCCGACATCGCAAACGCAAGCAGCGCGACGAACAAACGGCTCTTGCAGCCGAAAACCGCATGAAATCCGGCCGGACAAAAGCGAACAAAGAACTGGTCAAGGCGCAATCGCAATTGAGCGAGAGTCGCCTCACAGCACATCGGCGCGACACGGAAGAACCAGAAGCGTGAAGCGCTCAGTCACTGTCGCTGGTCACCGCACCAGCCTGTCGCTTGAGGACGAGTTTTGGCAGGCCCTCAACCAGGCAGCGGAAGAAGATGGCAAGACATTGACAGGTCTAATCGCCGAACTTGACCGCTCCCGCCAGCAACCGAATCTCTCCAGCGCCATCCGGGTCTGGTTGCTCACGCGTTACCAGGGAAAGATCAACCGCTTACTGGGCTTGCTCCCCGACCGATGAGCTCTTGCGCCGGCGCGTCAGGAAATCAAACAGGCCTTTTGCCTTTGGTTCAGCCGGCGGCACGAGGACCAGCGGTTCAGACGAAGGCGGCACCAGCACAACCGGTCCCAGGGGCGGGTCGAACGTATCGACGCTGATCCGTGGTTTCACTTTTGGCTTGGACTTTGTAGTGATATCCGGTGGCACAACCGGTGGCGGCTCGAGCGGTGCGGTGGAAATCCCGGTCACATCACGCGTTTCACCTTTCGCTTCTTCCAGCCGCAACTGGCGATAGACGCGAAGTTCCTTGTTCCGCCGAGTCATTTCCGGCTTCACCGATTCCGCGAGTTCCTTGAGCCACGCGGAATATTTTTTCGCGTTGTCCTCGCGGCCACGCTGAAAGACCTTGATCTCGCGCTGCCGTCTCTGGATTTCCCTGCGATGCGAATCCCAGTCGGCCAGCCTCTCGGCATCGATCCTGGCTTGCCTTGCTTCTTCCTCGAGAATGCGTTGCTGTTCCTTCTGCACTGCTTCGAGTTCCTGCATGGCCTTTTGCAACACATCCATGCCGAGCCGCGATTCAAGCGCCGAAGCATCGACAGTGCGCAGGAGCTTCGTTGGACTTCCCGCATAGATGATTTCCATGGCGGGCAGATCGACATCACCCTTGATCGAAAGCTGGATGCTGATGTCCGCCGTCCCGGTTGCGGTTTCGACAAGCGGACGGAGGTTCACTTCATGCGCGGCAGAGTTCACCTTGACGGGTGTCAGCGATGCCACCCCGTCGACAATCGTGATGACACCCTCGACATTACCAAGATCAATAGAGCCTTCGCTGGTCAGCGTGGCGATTGCCGTGCGTACATTCTCGGAGGTCTTGGCGGCTCGTATTTGTGCCAGGAAGCCTGAAGGATTGATGCGCTTCAATTCCAGCTTGTCGATGCGATAGCTGCCGCTGCCCTTCAATGCCGAAAGCGCTGCCGCGGGGCTACGCCCCTCACCCGCAAACTTCAGGAGGACGCGCCCGTCACCCGAAGCAACCGGGCTGGCGTCAGGCGCTGCTGCGAGCGAATTGAGATTAACCGGCATGTCCAGAATGCCATCGAGCGCGAACAGGGCCCCCTTCGCCACAATCCCGGCGCCCACTGAAACCTTGTCGCCGGTTTCCGCGAATCCACGGATTTCCACCCGCTTGCCATCCGCGCCGGAAACAATCCCGATCTGGCTTTCGGACACCTCAACATTGCCAAACAACTTGAGCGATTTGGGCCTGACCCAGAGTTCTCCCGACAGGCCCATGGGCCAGCCCGCCGAAAACCCGGTCTCAGCATCGGCCGACTGCCCATCCCACGGCAGGAACACCAGCCCCAGCATTGCTGGCAGATCAATCGAACCCGTATCCAGTTCACCGCTCAGCACACCTTCGGGAGTGACATCAATCTTGCCGGAAAAGCCTTCGGAACCCCAAAGCCCCGTAATCGCTGGCAGCGCCAGCGACGTACCCTTAAGTGCGTAATCGATCTCAGCGGAAAATACGCCATCACTCGCCACCGAAACGCCAAGCGAGCGCAGCATTTGTTGCGAATGCTGGGCTCTGATCTTGATATGGCCGTCAGACTCTCTTTCCTGATCGATCCACCGCAAGCTTCCTTCCTGGGAAACCTGCGCACCAAAAAAGTCCGCTTGGACATCGGTAAGCAGTTGCTCGGATAGTGAGCCCGTAAACGTCATGGCAAGGCGCCCGGCATCCTCGCCCTCTTCGACTGGCGTCAGGCCCAGTAAAGCGCCGATGGACGAACTCGATGGACTGGTCACTTCGCCAGTCCCGGCAAGTTTTCCGGAGCGCCAATCCAGGCTTCCGGAAAGGCTGGCGTTGCCCTGCACGCTCAGGTCGCCGCTGTTTCCCGTGATCATGACATCAACGAACGGGGCGCTGTCTTGCGGCTTGAATTCGACCGCGAATTTCATGTCGGTCGCCCCAAGCGGCCGCGACCATTTCGGCTCGGCGCCCTGCGGCAGCAGCCCGAGAAGTCTCAGAAGTCCACGCGGATCACTCGCGCGGACAGTCGCCGCTGTCGAGCCCGTTGGCCCCTCGTTGCTGAAGTTGATCTGCCCCGAAGCATCGAGCTGCGCATCGCCAAGACCCGAAACCTTCAGCGAATTGATCGCGATTCCAGCCATGTTCGAATTGGTATCGAGTGTCACATTCGTGGCGTCGACTCCATTGAGCCTGATCTTTTCGGCATTGAGCTTGAGCGCCAGGCTATCGGGGATAATCGGCGCAATCAGATTGGCGATATCGCTCCACCCCGAGGCATTGCCTGTCGAAATGATCTGCACACCCTGTGGCAGGAAAGCGTCGAGATCGATGAGTCCGGCTTTGAGCTCAAAATCGGCCGATGTACGTGTCCCTCCCGACAGGATCGCCGTTCCGCTTCCTAGCGTGTCGTCAATCTGAAATCGTGCATTGGTCAACCGGATCGCCTTGCCAGCGGCGTCCAACCGCCCGTCAAATTTGAACAGGCCCCGGCTCCCGGTCCAGGCCTTGGCAATATCCTCTTTGCGCTCGGGCGCCAGCCAGCTCATAAATTCCCGCAGGTTGAAGGCTTCAAAAGCAATATCGCCTGCGATCTGCGGCCCCTTGTCTGTTGCCGCAAAAATTCCGGAAAACAGTCCCTCTGCCTGCCCGGGCATCTTGCCGGAGATCTCGTCAATCCGGATTGTGCCATCCCCGGCGCGAAAGCTGGCCACGATGTTTTCAAGCGACTCGCCCCCGGCAATGAGCGAAACAACCTTGACTTTGATCGCTGCTTCAAGCGCATGGGGAAGCGTATCGACAATCGCCTCAAGGGCTTCCAGCCCATTGCCCTCCCGGATGAGACCACGCACCTGCGCCCCGGCAATCGAGTCGAGATCGAAGCGTGTTGCCGAGAGATCGGACTTCAGGCGAATGTCTTCGCCAAGCGTTATGCTAGCACTGCCGCCGATAAGGTTCGCGCCATCCGATCCACGCGGCGCAATCTCGATCTTGTCGAGCGCAATCTTTTCGAAATCTGCCCTGACCTTCGAATTGAACACCAACGGCCGCAAGGCGCCCTCGGAATCGGTTTTACCGCCTTCCGCTGCTGTGGGTTCGATCCGCAGCGTCCCTTCGAACGCTTCACCGGTATTGGCGCCATCGAGTGAATAGGCGAGGCCCGAACCATCCATCGGCGCGAGTCGAACTCCAAACTTGAATGGTGTATCGGCTTTCCAGATTCCGGTGTTCAGCGACACATCAAGCGTACGGCCGAGATAATCGCCAGTGCCGCGCACTCGCCACGGCCCCGTCACCTGCGCCCCTGCGATTGTCGCATCGACGTTTTGGATATCGGCGGTTCCGCCGCGGCGGCTTTCGAGCAGGTGGATGGTGGCATCCTTGATGGCGATCTGGTCAAGCCTGAAGCGGTTCCCCACATCCGCGCCCATCACGTCGATTTCCGGATGGAATTCCCATGTGCCGCTGCCTGTCGCCAGGCGCTCAACCCAGAACTCAGGCTTTTGCAGGTTGATGGTCTCCACCCGCAATTGCCCGCTGGCAACGCCCGCAAGCGTCATGCTGACTTCGACACTCTGGGCCTTCATGAAATCGGGCGAACTGGCAGCTTCCGGGTTGGCAATCCGGACATCGTTGAGAATGACATTTGGCCAGGGAAACAGCGTAACCTTGACCGGGCCTCTGATCGACACCGGCCGTCCGGTCAGTTTCCGCCCATAATCCTCAAGGTCGGCCCGGTAGGAATCCCAGGCGATCACATGCGGCGCGACCAGCGCTCCGATGACCGCAATCACCAGCAGAATGCCGAAATACAGAACCGGTGATTTCCAGAGTTTCATGCGCTCAACATAGGATTATTGCCATCCCGTCGCAAAGACTCGCGGCAATCATATGGCGGCATTCTTCCCTGGATTCATGAGGTTTTTTGGGTCCAGCGCCCGCTTGATGTCACGCATGAAGGCCAATGCGGGGCCATGCTCCTTTTCAAGATATTTGGTCTTCCCCGCACCAATGCCATGCTCCCCGGTGCAGGTTCCCTCCATGTTGATGGCCCTTTGAATAAGGCGGCTGTAGAATTCCGTCACGAGAGCGACCTCGGCTTCGTCATTGCGGTCACAAAACAGCACCACATGAAAGTTGCCATCGCCCACATGACCGACAATTGGACCATAAAGCCCATTCCTTTCAAGATCTTCCTGTGTATCCTTCACACATTCCGCGAGCCGCGAGATGGGCACGCATACATCTGTTGCGAATGACTCCTTGCCGGGCATCAGGGATTTTGTGGCCCAAAATGCATCGTGCCGGGCCTGCCACAGCTTCTGCCGGTCCTCTTCTTTGGTCGCCCATGTAAAGGTTCCACCGCCAACTTCGGCAGCGATCACCGCGAAGGTCTCGGATTGCTCGCGTGTCGACGCCTCGGTTCCGTGAAATTCCAGAAACAGCGTCGGCGTCACCTCGAGATCGAGCTTCGAATAAGCATTGAAGGCTTTCACATGCTCGGCATCGACAAGCTCGATTCGCGCCACCGGTATGCCCATCTGGATGGTCTGGATCGTCGCGGTGCAGGCGGCCTCAACACTGGGAAACGGGCAGACCCCGGCGGCGATCGATTCAGGTATGCCATAAAGCTTGAGCGCCACTTCGGTAATGACGCCAAGCGTCCCTTCCGATCCCACCAGCAGACGCGTAAGATCATATCCGGCCGAGGATTTCTTGGCGCGCGAACCCGT
This sequence comes from Hyphomicrobiales bacterium, assembly GCA_031373255.1. Classification (GTDB taxonomy): domain Bacteria; phylum Pseudomonadota; class Alphaproteobacteria; order Rhizobiales; family Aestuariivirgaceae; genus JANMMJ01. The sequence goes on along the minus strand of JANMMJ010000288.1, from coordinate 28,079 downwards.
CCGGATGATCTCGCCATTGGCCATCACGGCGGTGAGGTTCAGCACATTCTCCCGCATTGTGCCGTAGCGCACAGCATTGGTGCCCGAAGCCCGCGTCGCTGCCATGCCGCCAAGACTTGCATCCGCACCGGGATCGACCGGAAAGAACAGGCCCTTGTCTCGGATGAAGCTGTTGAGCTGCTTTCTCGTTACGCCGGCCTCGACCCGGCAGTCGAGATCCTCCGCATTGACTTCAAGCACCCTGTTCATCTGCGAAAGATCGATGGAAATGCCGCCGTAAGGTGCGGTGATATGCCCCTCGAGCGAGGTCCCCGTACCATAGGGAATGACCGGCGTCCCATTCTTGCCGCAGATACTCACTATGCGTTGCACTTCCCCGGTCGTCTGGACAAAGGCCACGGCATCGGGCGACGCCCCAGGATTCCACGTCTGGTCCTTGCCATGCTGCGCGCAAACCGCCGCAGCGGTTGAAAGCCGGGGGCCGAGCAAGGACTGAACCTCGGCAACCGTCTGGGCCACGGAATTACGGCGGATCGGATCGCTGGCGTTCATTTCCGCAAGTTAGCAGAAATTTGCAACGCCGCTAAAGGTTGAATCGGACGCTGGCCGTGTCGGAGGCAGGGCGAAAAGGGTGGCTTCACAGTAGGCGTGAGCGTGCCAATGAAATTCCTAGAGAATAAATGATGACAATTCAATTGAGTTGGTGAGACCCCCGAGCAGGATTGACATTTCCACCCCAAGATCGGTATCGGTATTAAAATTTAACAGTAAACCGTCTGAAACCAGTACTTGCACGAATGTGCCCGGCATAGCGCTCTGACTGCCGCCAGCAAGGACGAATGCCTGGTTGCCGGCGGTTGTCGAATTTGCATCGATCGCGGAGACCCCCAGAATATCGGAGGCCGCCTCAAAATCGAGGACGACGTCTTTACGCGCTCCCGCACCGGACTCGTACGCATACCTGAAAACAAACTTGTCGGATCCTGTGCCACCGGACAAGACGTCGGCCCCCGCGCCTCCTGCCAAAGTGTCATTTCCCGTCCAGCCATGCAGTTTGTCAGAGTAAGAACCGCCGATGATCTCATTTCCAGAGAACGATGCATTAACAGTTATACCGCCAGTCACGCGGCCAGAAAGATCAATTGCTCCGGACGACGTCAATGAAATGGACGAAGTATAGTCAAACGCCGACTTTGGTCCTATGATTTTAAACGCGTTGACCTGATCCGGTGTGAGTTTAATTTCCGTTGCTTGGACAAATTCCAGGATTTCCACGCCAATGACGAGATCCGCGAAATCACCGACAAAGCCGTCATAGCGTATTACATCGTTACCTGGTCCCCCATCGATTGTGCAATCGATGACCTGATTATTATGCTCGAAGAAGAAAACATCTCTGCCAAAGCCTCCATCATAGCTATCATGTCCGGCGGATACCTGAATCGTATCATTGCCTCCACTTGCGTGCACAATATCGGTGCCTAGCGAAGTGTAGACCTTGTCCGCCGTCGCTCCCAATTCCAATGTATTGCCGTCGGCTGAGGTATAAACAATAATTCCATCAGGGGTCCGGCCGGAAAGGCCCGCGACGCCACTATTTATGATCCGGACTTCTGGCGCTATGCCAATTCCCTCGTGACGCCTTATCGAATCGAACCGTAGCATTTCTTCCAGGGTTAAATTAAGTGTCCGATCTGACCTGAGTTCCTCAACACTTGTAAGCTTGACACGAGTAAATTCATCATCACTGACAACAATGGCGTCCGTACCGTCGCCACCATTAAAACTCACGCTTCCAGGAAATGTTGAGTAGCGCGCAGTATAATCCAAAACGTCATTTCCGGACTCGCCTAGTATGAAATTGCCTCTTTTTCGGCAGGCGACATAATCATCTCCGCCCCCGCAGTGGACCGTACTGTTGCCCCTTGCGACCCTGTAGCTGTCGGAATAATCTCCAAAGAACACCTCATTTTCTACTGCGAGGAATTTGTACAGGTCTATGCCATTTCCGGTAATATGGCGGAAATCGTAGATTCCATTTACAGAAATGCTTATTTCCGGAACTGGATTGTCTTTTAAATCCGACGTAATTCGATTGAATAAAAGCACCTGATCGGGAGACATAAAGATGTGTTCCAATAAGAAGGAACCGAATCCGCCGACCACCAGTTTCTCGATGCCCGCACAATCGATTCTCGGCATCTCATAGTTTCTCGAGCTGTAATCTCTAACGTAGAGCGTATCGAACCCGCCTCCGCCCGATAGCACCATTGGGCCAGCTATTTTTGGATCGACATATAGATTGAACTTGTCGTTACCCGAGCCTCCATAGAGGCCGGCACCCCATGCCTTCGCAATGAACGTGTCATCTCCGGTGCCGCCCCAAAGCCTATCGACAATCTCATCTGGCTGCTGAAGAATCTGATAATGATTTGCGACAAGCTGGTCGTCGCCTGAGCCTCCAAAAAGTTTATCTACACCTACGTTGCCGGATAGCGTGTCGTCGCCAAGGTCGCCAATAATTACGTTTCCTTTGGGTGAAGCCCTGACCGAGACTCCTTGCAATGCTCGCGTATTGAAGTCCGCAAGTCCCCCTCCAAAAAGCAACAAGTGGGGAGCGGCATCGCTGGCGGAGCTGCCTTCGAAATGCTTAAACAAGGCAACCTGATTGCAATTGAGACTGGCGCGATCAAAGATCGCGACGAACACCTCTACGCTGATAAGCGTGGCATGCCCAAGTCCGGTCATCTGCGCCCCGATATAGTCGCGGCCAGATCCACCGTCGTAGGTGTCATGGCCATCTGTGGCAACAAAGGAATCCGACCCCATATATCCGGAAAGGTAGTCAGATCCCGATCTCTGGAAAAAACCGTCATCCACTTCCCGGGATGATCCCCCGGTTATGAAGTCGTTGCCCGCGCCTCCGTATAGAAAATCACTCCCCATGGAGCCGGCGATGTAGTCATCCCCCGCATTGCCTGATGCAGTGTCATTGTGGATGCCCGGGTACAGTTCGTCATTCCCGTCGCCGCCTACGAGGTAGTCGTTCGCATCATATCCAACCAGGATATCGTCGCCGCCAAAGCCTCTTAAAACATCGGCCTTGATTGTGCCTTCAATGGTATCGTTACCTGCCGTGCCAGCCATGTGATCTCCAGGGTGACCGCCACACTACCTAAGGTAAATGCGATAGACAATCATGTGCAGACTTTCATGCAGGCCCATGGTTAATTTACAAATTGAGTAAAATCACTCCGAACGGTCCGAAAGCATAGCTTCCCATGCCTCACCCCGCCCCTTTTGTCGGCTCTATCCAGAAGGTCGAGGACCAGTGGATCGACTACAACGGCCATTTCAACATGGCTTACTACAACGTGATCTTCGATCGTGCAGGTGACGAAGCCTTTGCCCTGGTTGGCCTGGGGCCGGACTACGTCAGGGCCAGCAAATCCTCCTTCTTCACCCTTGAGGCCCATGTCACCTACCTGCGTGAACTCCATGCCGGCGACGCGGTGAGGGTGACCGTGCAGCTTCTCGATCATGACGCCAAGCGCGTGCACTATGTGCAGGAGATGTTTCATGCCGCCGAGGGGTGGCTGTCCTGCGTTACCGAAAACATCGTGATGCACGTCGACATGGCGGCGAAAAAATCGTCACCATTCCCGCCGGAAATTCTCGCGCGAATCGAAGAAATGTGTGCAGCGCACAAATCACTGCCAGTGCCGCCGCAGGTCGGACATCGCATCGGAATCCCAAAATCGAGGACATAATTTGCGATTTGATGTTCGAAATTAACGTTACGATGCCCAACCGCAATATTGTTGGCACAATTGTCCTGCATAAGACGTCCGATACACATCGGGAATCACAGCGAAGGAGGCGGAAATGTTGCACTGCGGCTACAACGATTTCGCAGAAGCGCTTGTCTTTGTGCACGGCAAACAGGCTGCGGCGGAGGCCGCCCGGCATGCGATCCTGTGCGAGAAATCAGGCGACACGGAATTTGCCGATACCTGGCGGAAAATCCAGGGCGCAATCGGCGATCTGAAGGCCCCAAAGGCCATGGATATGAAGCAAGCTGCCTGAGCGGACGGTTTTCCAGCACTGCATTGTTGCGCGGCGATTGCTATATAGGGCATCGAGGATTCGAAACAGATGCCCGCACGGCCCATTGATCTTGGCGATTTTGACGACGAGGACGCACCCGTAGTGGCAGCGCCCGGCGCCAGTATTTCCTCGCGCGCCATGGCGGCGTCCGAGCCGCACTACTTCAAGGGACTTAACGCCGAGCAGCGCGCCGCCGTGGAATCGATCGACGGTCCGCTGCTGGTTCTTGCCGGCGCGGGAACCGGCAAGACCCGGGTTTTGACCACCCGCCTCGCTCATATCCTTGCGACGAACAAGGCCTGGCCGGGGCAGATTCTCTCTGTAACCTTCACTAACAAGGCCGCGCGCGAGATGAAGGAGCGTATCGGCCACCTCATTGGCGGCGTGGTCGAAGGCATGACGTGGCTGGGCACTTTTCATTCGATCGGGGTGAAAATCCTCCGCAATCATGCCGAACTTGCAGGCCTGAAATCCGGATTTTCAATCCTTGATACCGACGATCAGATCCGCCTGCTCAAACAGCTCCTGCGGGCCAATGACATTGACGAGAAGCGCTGGCCTGCCCGGCAGCTTGCGTCACAGATCGACGGCTGGAAAAACCGGGGCTTGACGCCGGACAAGGTTCCGGCTGGCGAAGGGCATGCCTTTGGCAATGGCAAGGGCGGCCAGCTTTATGCCGAGTACCAGCAGCGCCTGAAAGTCTTGAATGCCGCGGATTTTGGCGACCTTCTGCTCGAGGTCCTGCGCATTTTCCAGGAGCACCCGGACGTGCTCAAGGAATACCAGCGGCGTTTCAAATACATGCTGGTGGATGAGTATCAGGATACAAACGTGGCGCAGTATCTCTGGCTGCGCCTGCTGGCCCAGGGCCATCGCAACATCTGCTGCGTGGGCGATGACGACCAGTCGATCTATGGCTGGCGCGGCGCCGAAGTCGACAACATCCTGCGCTTCGAGAAGGACTTTCCGGGTGCAAAGGTGATCCGGCTCGAACGCAACTACCGCTCGACACCACACATCCTGGGTGCCGCTTCCGGCCTCATTGCAATGAATGAGGGACGCCTCGGCAAGACACTCCGCACGGATCGCGTCGAAGGTGACCCGATCATCGTGCGGTCGCACTGGGATGGTGACGAGGAGGCCCGCGCCGTTGGCGACGATATCGAATCCCTTCAGCGCAAGGGCGAGCGCCTGAGCGACATGGCAATTCTCGTGCGGGCGTCATTCCAGATGCGCGCCTTCGAGGACCGCTTCATCACATTGGGTGTGCCTTATCGCGTCGTCGGCGGGCCTCGATTCTATGAGCGTGCCGAGGTGCGCGATGCACTTTCCTACTTCAAGGTCACGGCTTCGCCCGACAATGACCTGGCATTTGAGCGCATCATCAATGTGCCAAAACGCGGTATTGGCGACACCTCCGTCAAGCGCATGCATGAATTCGCCAGGAAACAGGGCCTGTCGCTCTATCGCGCCGCGGAAGCGCTGGCACAGACCGACGACCTGCCCGCCAAGACCCGTACCGCGCTCCGCAACCTGCTCGAAGGCTTTTCGCGTTGGAGGCAATCGCTGGGCGGCCTCGGCCATGTCGAGCTGGCCGAAATCATCCTGGACGAATCAGGCTATACCGAGATGTGGCAGAATGACAAAAGCCCGGAAGCCGAGGGCCGGCTGGAGAACCTCAAGGAACTTGTCCGCTCCATGGGCGAATTCGAGAACATGACCGGCTTCCTTGAGCACATCGCACTCGTCATGGATGTCGAAAATGCCGAAGCCGAGGACAAGGTCAACATCATGACCATGCATTCCGCCAAGGGGCTGGAGTTCGGCACCGTATTCCTGCCCGGCTGGGAGGAAGGCCTGTTTCCCCACCAGCGCGCCCTCGACGAAAAAGGCCGCGCCGGACTGGAGGAAGAGCGCCGCCTTGCCTATGTCGGCATCACCAGGGCCAAGCGCCGGGGCTTCATATCCTTCGCCCAGAACCGCCGCGTGCACAACATGTGGCAGTCAGCCTTGCCGTCGCGGTTTGTCGACGAATTGCCGGAAGCTTTTGTCGAAGTTGCCCCAATGTCCAATTCATATGGCGGTTATGGTCTCGGCTCTTATGGCCAGAGCCGCTTCGAGGACCAGAAACCTTTCTCGAACACCTATTCCACCCCCGGCTGGCAGCGCGCCCAGGAACGCTGGTCCAAGGGCGATTCGGCCCGTTCCACCCCCCACTTCATCGAGGGGCAATTGACCACCAGCGACGCGAAAGCTGCCGATTTTGGCCTCGGAAACCGCGTTTTTCATCAGAAGTTCGGCTACGGCAAGATCGCCAGGATCGACGGCAACAAGCTGACCATCGATTTCGACAAGGCCGGAGAGAAGAAGGTTTTGGACAGCTTCGTCGAGCTTGCTTGACTTTTCGGGACCACAGCTCTTGCGCCCGTGATTGGACTTTTCCGGCCCGCACGACTATCTCAAGCCCATGCTGAACCGATTTTTTACATGGCTGGAGGGGCTGGTTCACCCGTTCCCCAGGGAGCCGGCGGCGCGCCCCCACCCGAAGCTCGCAAGCTTCATCTGGTTCTATACTAAGCCGTTCCTGCCGCTGCTTCTTGCCGGCGTCGTCCTTTCCGCCATTGTCGCGTTGATCGAGGTCTATCTCTTCGCCTTCCTCGGCGATATCGTGGACATGCTGAACGGCGCCGACCGCGCAACTTTCTGGCGGATCCATGGCAACCGACTGCTGCTCATGGGCGGCCTGGTGCTCATTATCCTGCCGCTGCTCAATTTCGTCTCCGAGTCGATTCAGCACCAGGGCCTGCGCGGCAACTTTGCCATGCGCATTCGCTGGCTGGCGCACCGCTATGTGCTCCGCCAGAGCATGGATTTCTTCCACAATGATTATGCCGGCCGGGTAGCCACCAAGGTCATGCAGACAGCCCTTGGCATCCGCGACGGGGTGATGAAATTCACCGAGGTAATCGTTTATATCTCGGTCTATTTTACCGGCGCGCTGGTGCTGGTGGCGACCAGCGACCTTTGGCTAATGCTGCCTTTGCTCATCTGGCTTGTGGGCTATGCCGCTGCCTGCTGGTATTTCGTTCCACGCCTCGGCAGACTCGCGCAGGAACAGGCCGATACGCGCTCGCTGGTTACTGGCCGTGTGGTCGACAGCTATACGAACATCTCGACAGTCAAACTCTTTGCCCATGCCGACCGCGAGGATGTCTACGCCAAGGAAGGCATGAAATGGATGCTTGATGCGGTCAACGCTTCGATGCGTGTGTCGACCATGATGACCGCATCGCTGAGCCTCTTGAGCGGCGTGTTGATCTTCACCATGTCGGCAATGTCCATATGGCTGTGGCAGACCGGCGCCATAACCACTGGCGCCATTGCCTTTTCGATTGGCCTTACTCTGCGGCTCAAGGCCATGTCGCAATGGATCATCTGGGAAGTTGCCGGATTGTTCGAGGATGTTGGCGTCATCCAGGATGGCATAACGACGATTTCGCGCGACCACACAATTATCGATGTGCCGAACGCCCGGCCGCTCACCGTCTCACGCGGCGAAATCACCTTCGACAACATCCGCTTCAACTACGGCAAACCGCGGGTCGCAGGCTTAAACCCCGTCGTCGATGGCTTTACGCTCGCCATCAAGCCCGGTGAAAAGGTTGGCCTCATTGGCCGTTCGGGGGCTGGAAAGTCGACAGTCACAAATCTCCTGCTGCGTTTCTATGATCTGGAAAGCGGCCGTATCCTGATTGACGGCCAGGACATTTCGCGCGTCACCCAGGAATCGCTCCGCGCCAATATCGGCATGGTCACGCAGGATACTTCGCTGCTGCACCGTTCCGTCATCGACAACATCAAATACGGCATGCCGGATGCATCAATGGAACAGGTGGAGGCCGCGGCGCGCAAGGCCCACGCTAGCGAGTTCATATCGGGCCTTGTCGACCCCAAGGCGCGGACCGGCTATCAGGCCCATGTTGGCGAGCGCGGCGTGAAGCTGTCAGGTGGCCAGCGCCAGCGCGTGGCTATCGCCCGCGTCCTCCTCAAGAACGCCCCTATCCTGGTTCTCGACGAAGCCACCAGCGCGCTTGACAGCGAAGTCGAGGCCGCCATCCAGGAAAATCTTTACACGCTGATGGAGGGCAAGACCGTCATTGCCGTCGCGCATCGCCTATCAACCATTGCCGCCATGGATCGCCTGATCGTCATGGACCAGGGGCGCATTGTCGAGGAAGGCAACCACGCCATGCTGGTGCGGAGGAAAAACGGGCTCTATGCGCAGCTCTGGACACGGCAGTCCGGCGGCTTCCTTGCCTATGAAGCGGCGGAATAGGCCGGCCGGCGCAGGCCCTTTCACCTTTGCTTAACCGTCGGGTGGTTGCATGCGGCATGAGCCCACTCCATGACAAATCAGTCCTTCGCCTTGCTGAACTCATCGGCGCACTCAGCCATGCTCTCGACCTTACGGAAGGCCAGCCCAAGGGGCATTGTGTCCGCTGTTGCCACATCGGCATGCAGATCGGCGAAAGGCTCGGCCTCGCGGACGAGGAACTCTCGGATCTCTACTACACGCTGCTGCTGAAGGACCTCGGCTGCTCAAGCAATGCGGCGCGCATCTGCGAACTCTATCTGGCCGATGATCTCACCTTTAAGCACGACTTCAAGCTGATCGACGGATCGCTGCCGCAGGCCTTGCGCTTCGTGTTGGGGCACACGGGGCCCGATAGCGGATTGGCAGGACGGCTCAGAGCCATTCTCACCATCCTCAGAAACGGCGGGGAGATTTCGCGCCAACTCATTGAGGCGCGGTGCCACCGCGGCGCTGAAATCGCGGCGCGCCTGCGGTTTTCGGAAGCAGTCTGCGAGGGCATCCAGAGCCTCGACGAACATTTCGACGGGAGTGGCAAGCCGGAAGGCCTCAAGGGCGAGCAGGTGCCCCTGTTCTCCCAGATCGCGTTGCTCGCGCAGGTCGCGGATGTTTTCTACATCAGCAACGGGCCGGATGCGGCGCTGCGGGAAATCCAGCACCGTGCAGGCGAGTGGTTCCATGCCGGGCTGGTGACCTGCTTCGAGCAGGTGGCGGCGCGTCCGGATTTCTGGACCTCCCTGGCCTCAGAAGATCTTTCCGAGGATGTCATCTCGCAGGAACCCGCCGGAGCCGTGCGCATGGCCGGCGAAGACTATCTGGACGAAATTTCCAGAGCCTTTGCGCAGGTAATCGACTCCAAAAGTCCCTACACGGGCGGACACAGCGAGCGGGTGGCGGTGTTCACCGACATGATCGCCGAGGCCATGGGGCTTTCAAATTCACGGCGGCGCTGGCTGATCCGGGCGGCGCTTCTCCATGACATCGGCAAGCTCGGCATCAGCAACGCCATTCTCGACAAGCCCGGAAAATTGACCGATGCCGAGTTCGCGGTGGTCAAGAAGCATCCCGTCTACTCCGAGGAAATTCTCTCCCGCATTTCGGTACTCCGCGATCTGGTGCCGGTCGCCGGGGGGCATCATGAACGTCTTGACGGCAAGGGTTATCCGCGTGGCCTCATGGGTAACGAGATTGGCCTCGAGACGCGCATCGTCACCACGGCGGACGTGTTCGACGCGCTTACCGCCGACCGGCCTTACCGCAAGGCCATGCCGATTTCTCAGGCGCTTGGTATCATGGCGAAGGATGTGGGAACGGCGTTCGATCCATTGTGCTTAGAGGCGCTCAAAGCCGCGCTGGCGCGGGCCGACCGCGTGGCGGCCTGAGGCTCAGGCTTTCAGACGAACGTTCTCCGGGTCCCACGCGGGCTCGGAAATGATCCGCGCCTTGCGCCTCTCGCCAAACATCAGAACGTCGAATTTCTGCCCGTCCGCAGTCAGCGCCGGATCGACATAGGCAAAGGCCAGCGATTTTCCAACAGAATGTCCATAGGCGCCACTGGTCGTCAGCCCGGCGATCCTGTTACCCGAATAAACCGGCTCGTTGCCCATGCAGTCCGAATCCGTGGCATCGACCGACAGGTAGACCAGCTTCATGCGAGGCCCCCGCTGTTTGCGCCTAAGGCTCGCCGCCTTGCCAATGAAGTCATCCTTGTCGAGCCGGATAAACCGCTCCATCGAGGCTTCGAACATGTCGATCTCGCTCGTCAATTCGGAGCCCCATCCGCGGTAAGCCTTCTCCATCCGCAGCGCGTTCATCGCATAGGTGCCGAACAGGCTGATGCCATGGGGCTCGCCTGCCGCCATCAATGCATCGAAGACCTTTGGCATTTCCGCCATCGGGCAATGCAGTTCCCAGCCCAGTTCACCAACATAATTCACCCGCAAGGCCCGCACACCACTCACGCCAGAGACGGTTATTTTCCTTCCATTCAGCCACTTGAACGAAGAATTTGAGAGATCGGCCGAACTGCACGCACCGAGCACTTCGCGCGCCAGTGGACCCGCGAGAACCAGCACCCCAAAATCATCGGTGATGTCGACAATGCTGACCTGCTCTTCGTCGCGCTTGCGCCACTCCAGTTGATCCTTGTCGTGCAACTGTGCAACCGCAGCCGACAGCACATAGAAATGCTCCGGCCCAAGCCGCGTGATGGTGATTTCGGACTCGATGAATCCATTCTCGTTCAACAAATGGCCGAGGATGATCCCGCCATCTTTTGAGGGAACCTTGTTGGCGCAAATGCGCTGCAGGAAGGAAGCTGCGTCCCTTCCAATCACGTCGAATTTTGAGAATGTCGAAAGATCCATCAGCCCGACGCGCTCACGAACCGCTTGCACCTCCCGCCGGACCGCATCGAACCAGTTTGGGCGCTTGAAGGAATAGGCCTCGCCTGTGCCCGAAGGGTCATACCAGCGTGCCCTCTCCCAGCCGAAGATCTGCGAGAACTGCGCTCCCCGGCCATTCAGGCGATCATGCAGAGAGGATTTTCTTAAGTCCCGCCCGGCACTGTGCTGCTCGGCCGGCTTGTAACAGTAATACATGTGGTGATAGTCGGCGACGGACACCTCGGCCGTGTAGTCCTTCGTCGCCCAGTTGCCGAACCGGCGCGGATCGAATTCCCGCATGTTGATTTCGGCCTGGCCATGCACCATCCATTGAGCCAGGTATTTTCCGGCACCTCCGCCCTGGCAAATGCCGATGGATGCGCCGCAATGCATCCAGTAGTTTTTCGGCCCATGTGCCGGGCCAGAAAGATAGACGCCATCAGGCGTATGGGTGATGGCGCCCGAAATGACCGATTTCAATCCGGCCTGGCCAAAAAGCGGCAGGCGCTCCGTCGCTTTCTCCAGCCACGGCGTCAACCGGTCAAGCTCGGGTGCGATCAGTTCGCTCTCGAAATCCCATGCGGGAGGCTGGCCATCCCAGCACACGTGCGCCGTTGCCGTTTCATAAGGGCCGACCAATATGCCATTTGTCTCTTCACGCAGATAGGCGTGCGAATAGGGATCGCGCACCACGGGCAGTTCCAGCGCCAGATCGGCCAATTCCTGCAACGGCTCGGTAATCATGTAGTGATGCAGCATGTTGGCAATCGGAACATTGTGCCCGGTCCATGACCCTACCACGTCGCTGTAGGAGCCGGCTGAATTCACCACATGCTCGCAGATGATGTCGCCCTTGTCGGTAAACACCTTCCATTCACCGGTCGGAAGTTTCTTGATGTCCTTGACCAGCGTGCGCCGGTAGATCTCCGCGCCGAGCTTGCGAGCCCCCCCAGCCATTGCATTGGTGATGTCGGCGGGCGCCACATGGCCATCGTGTACGGTCCGGAAGGCCGCCTTGACCCCAAATGTCTCAAGAAACGGATGACAGGCTTTGATCTCCGATGGGCCGATGATCTCGCACTCGTAGCCGGCCAGCCGCGAAACCCCGTAGACATACTTGAACCAGTTGACTTCCTCGTCCGTCGTTGCGAGCCGCAAGCCGCCACAGCCGTGCCAGGACACTGCCTGCCCGGTCAGTTCCTCGAGTTTGGGATAGAGCTCGGTCCCATAAACGTGGACCTTCGTCATGTTGAGGGAGCCGTTGAAATGCGGGCACTGCCCAGCCGCATGCCACGTCGATCCGGAAGTCAGCTCACCCTTCTCGACCAGCGCGATGTCCGTCCAGCCTTCCAGCGCCAAATGATAGAGGAGCCCTACCCCCATGACGCCGCCACCGACAACCACGACACGCGCATGCGACTTCATTCAACCCTCCCGGCACGGCCCCAACTGGTGAAATCTCTTGAACGTTTTATCGCCATTCACAAGCGAAAATCCTGACCCGCTGGTGAAGTGGACTCACCATGCAGGTGGTCTGAATTCGGCTCAAGCCGCCTTGGACGGAACGCCGTCGATCCGCATTTTCAGCAGATACCAGACAATCATGACACCGGCGATCTTGCTCATGACCTCGACCGAAAAGCTGGCAGGCGTGAGAAATCCGGACAGGTAAAGAAACGCCAGCGTATCGGCCGGCACAGAAACCAGGCTCGAGATCAGGATGCGTTTTTGCAGCGGCCGCTTGGTGAATGAAAATATCGCCCAGTCCGCCGATTCGGAAATGAAGAAGGCTGTCAAGCTGGCGATCGCCAGGGCCGGATCGACCATGAACCACGTGATGATGCCGGCCAACAGTGTCGCTAGCAGGACGGAGTGTCCGATCTGCCGCTGCGCGTAGTCGCGCAGTACGAACACCGCGCCAACCAGCACCGTGGCGAGGTACAAACTGCCGATTGGCGTTTCCACTGGTGGCACAACGACGAACAGCCAGTTGACCAGGACAATGGAAACGATATATGCGGCGACCCACATGGTCTTAGCCCACGATCTCTTCAGGCTTGAAATTCTGGGCGATTTCCTTGGCCGCGTTCTCGGCCGAATCTGAACCGTGAACCGAATTGGCCTCGATCGACTCGGCAAAGTCCTTGCGGATCGTGCCCGGCGCGGCATTGGCGGGGTTGGTGGCGCCCATCACTTCACGGTAGCGCGCCACTGCGTTTTCACCCTGCAGAACTTGCAGCACGATCGGACCGCTGGTCATGAACGACACGAGATCGCTGTAGAAGGGCCGCTCCTTGTGGACGGCGTAGAATGCCTCGGCATCGGCCTTCGACCATTTCACCCGCCGTTGCGCCACGATCCGCAGCCCCGCCGCTTCGATCTTGGCGTTAATGGCGCCGGTAATGTTGCGCCGGGTCGCGTCCGGCTTGATGATGGAGAGCGTCCGCTCGGCCATTGGAAAACCCCTTTGTTGCAGAAATGGATCGGGCCGCCTTATAGCGGCGGCCCGAAGCCTCTTCAAGCAATGCTTGTAAGGGGTTTTGAGGGATCAGTTCAATTCGCCAACCAGCGGCGTGGCCCGCCTGATCGTAACCCGGCGGTTCTCGGGTTCCTCATCCGGTGTCTGGACGCGCAGGAATTCCTCGCCATAGCCCGCGGTGGCGATATTGCGGGAGTCGATGTTGTAGTAGGTCGTGAGCGCCTGCTTGACCGACTCGGCGCGCCGCTTCGAAAGGTCGAGGTTGTAGCCGTCGGAGCCAACCGCGTCCGTGTGGCCTTCCACGAGGAAAACCTCGCCCGGATGTGCCGTGAGCACCCTCTCGATGGCTTCACCAACCCGATCCAGTTCTTCCAGGGCTTCTTCGCGCACGAAGTCCTCATTGAACCCAAATTTTATTGTATCGATTTCCACTGCCGGCATGCTCTGCCTGACCTCAGGCATGGTTCGCACTTCTTCCATGGTATAGCGGCGGGCCGGCGGTCTCACCGGTGCGGCGACCAGGTAACGCTCGACGTCCTCGTCATCGGCTTCGGCGAGGTAGATCGGGCGTGGCCGTCCCCGTCCGTCGTCGCCGTCCCCGAGGCCGATGTTGATATTGAGGACGATATCGAGATTGCCGTTGTCTCGGCGCTTACGCCATTCGGCTTCGCGCCGCCGCCGGTCGTCCAAAGCCCGCCTGCGCAATTCCGCCCGATCGGTTTCGATTTGCTCGCGCCACCGCTCCCTGTCCACCCGTGGATAGCGTGTGTCGACAAAGGCTATGCGCATCACCAGAACCCGGCGTTCAAGTTCGTTTTTGTTCAGTGCAGCAGCACGCCGTCTGTCCTTGAGGTAGTAGTCGTCAGACTCGAGCTGGACAACCTTGTCCTTGTCGTTCTCCTGGCCCTTGCCGGCATCTTCCTTCACCTGCTCTGCTGCCCTCCGGCGCCGGAATTCGGTACGATCCTGGCCCAGCTTGACCCGCAACTGCTTCACCGTCGAACCCGGCAGATCGGTTCCCGAAAGCAGTTTCCTGGTGGAATTCAACCGGGATTCGAGATCGGACTGCGACAGGGTTGTCGCCGGACGCACGTCGCCAAGAATCTTCTGGGCTGCACTTTCATCGGCGGCCGGATTTGCCGGCTGCTGGCTGGCCGGCTGTTGCGCCTGAACTGCTGCCCCTCCGCCTTGGAGGGCCACACGCATCGCCTGCTGCCGTTGCCGAAGCTGCGACGTCACCGATTTCGGCAATGCCGGATTTTGCAACAGTCGGCGCCCATCGCGGATATAGCGGCGCAGCTCTTCCTCGGTGAGTTTTTCTACGGCCGCAGTCTGACCGAGCAATTTTTGCGCCTCGACCTCAAGCTTTGGGTCGGGAGCTACATTGGCTTGACTGGCCTCAACGCCGGCATCGCTTTCGGCGACAGCACCTTCAGCTACTTTTGGCACTGCAGGTTCTTCAACTTTCTGTTCTACGGCCTTGGGCTCCTCGACCTTCTTCACGGTCTCGGCAGCAGGTGCCTGGGCTGCCGCATCGCCTTCGGCAGCTTTCTTCTCTTGCTTGGCGGCCTCCTGTTTGGTCTTGCGGCGCTTGACGCTCTCGTCGCGCGCTTCCTTGGCAATCTTGCGGACCTGCTGCTGCTGCGGTTTGCCGAGGGTCTTGTCGGCCAGGAGGGTGCGGGCCAGTTTCGACCGCGCCGCCAGCTCCTTGTCCTTGAGCTCCGAAGCAGGGCGCGTGTCGGCAGTCAGCTCGTTGAACTTCGCCAGCAACTCGGCATCTTCTGCCTGGGCCACGACCAGTTCATTCTGCTGCGCGTGAACTGTCGCCACAGGAAATGTGAACAACGCCAAAGCCAGACTTGTTGCCATCAAACGAGATTTCATTCGTATCTCCAAAACCCGGAATCGTTAGCCTCTATCCCAACCGCTGGTAAATGGTCATGATTTGAGGCGAAAATGTGGGGTCAACGCACTCTCTTTACGGCTTTCTCGGGTTGGCGCACCTTCACCCCGCCACGAGTCTGAACCGGAGCTGACAAATGAAAGCCATTGACCCGGCAAGCGCTTCTCCCGAAGTAAAAGCCGTCTTCGAAGAGATCAAAACCACCCGGAAAGTCACGGATGTGAACAACTTCTGGAAATACCTTGCCAACGAGCCGCGCATGCTCCGCCACGTTTGGGAAAGCCTGAAGGACATGATGGGAAAGGGCAGCCTCGATCCCCTGACCAAGGAGCTTGTTTACGTTGCCGTCTCCATCACCAACAATTGTGAATACTGTATCGCCAGCCACACGGCAGGCGCCCGCGCCAAGGGCGCAACGGATGCACAGCTCAATGAGCTCTATGCCGTCGTTGGCCTCGCCAACATGACCAACCGGCTCGCCAATGCCTACAAGGTGCCGGTCGACGAGGCGTTCAAATAGCTACCACACACCTTTGGTAAGGCCGGTCCACAGATAAAACCACAGTGTCGGATGATACCACTGCCGCGAAGCTAAGCCGGTATCGTAAGGCTTAAGGTGGCCGCGGAGGACATCGCGAACCGCCTGAACAGAAATCGGCCGGATGGCGCTGGCTTGAAGCCAGAAATAGGTGGTGAAATTGTCCCGCGCGGTGGGCTGGAACAATGCTTGATAGAGCACAGCGCCGGTATCGACGCCCGTGTCCACCAGGTGAACGGTGACCCCGGCATGGTCCTTGTCGCCCGTGGCGAGCGCCCAGTAGCCGCCTGCCTGACCGCGATAGAGCGGATTGATACCGGAGTGGAAATTGATAAGTGGGCACTTGATCACGGCCAGGGTTTCCTTGCCGATAATGCGCGTACCAAATACCACGGCGGCATCCGGATTGAGTTCCGCTAGCGCCTTCCTGCAGGTCTCGCTGTTGACCGATCCCACGGCAATAACGTGGCAGGCGGCGCCAGGTTTCGGGTCAAGTTGATGGGAAGCAACAATCTCGCCGATCCGCTTTGCGCTCGCCTTCGCAACGAACTTCTGCAGGAAGACAAAACCCATCTGTCCCAGAACCGTGATGGCGCCCTGCTTCCGCATCCGCCGCCGGATCAGGAGGCTGCGTGCTTCCTGCTCCTCGGTCAAAACAGTGATCGGCCCCAACGCATCTGCGAGATGGTTGATGACAATCCATGAATGGGGCGAACCGTTGGTGAGAGCTGCAATGCGGGCCATGGCGCGAACCTAGTCGGCGCGCGTAAACGCCCTCCTAAAGCCTCCCAGCCTCAATAATCCGCTTGAGAAATGCCCGGGTCCGTTCTTGCTTCGGATCACCGAAAAGTTGTTCGGGCGGCCCCTCCTCGTGTACAACACCTTCATAGAGGAAGCAGATTTTTGACGCGACTTCCTTGGCAAAGCCCATTTCATGCGTAGCGAGAAGCATGGTCATGCCCTGCTGTGCCAGGTCGCGAACGATATTCAATACTTCCGAGACAAGTTCAGGGTCGAGAGCGGATGTGATCTCGTCAAGGAGCATCAATTTCGGCTCCATCGCCAACGCGCGCACGATGGCCACGCGCTGTTGCTGCCCACCGGAAAGCCGGTCCGGATATTCCCGCGCTTTCACCTCCAGCCCGATACGCTTCAACAGCGGAATGGCGCGCGCCTCGGCCTCCTCAGCACTGAGTTTGAGCACCTTGATCGGTGCAAGGGTGACGTTCTCGAGCACGCTCATGTGGGGAAACAAGTTAAAACTCTGAAATACGATGCCGACCTGCTGCCGAAGCCGGTCGACATCGACGCCAGGTCCCGAAACTCTGTCGTCTTCCAGAAGAATTTCCCCGCCCTGAATCGGCTCCAACCCATTGATACAGCGAAGCAGCGTGGACTTGCCGCAGCCCGACGGGCCGATCAGGCACACCACCTGATGCTCGTCCACCTGGAGGTTCACGCCGCGGAGAACCCGGATGATACCGAACTCCTTTTCGACATTCCTGATCTCGAGAAAAGCCATGTCAGCCCCCCGCTTTCATGCGGGCATTGTCGCGCTCGATCAGCCTGTCTACGAACCGCGCCTGCGGAATGGTGATCAGTACAAACAGGATGGCGACGACAGTGACGGCAGAAAGGTTGAAGGCATTGGCCGCAATGATGCGCGACTGATTGAAGGCATCGATGACACCGACAACCTGCACAAGTGCGGTATCTTTTTGCAGGCCGATGAAATCATTGAGAAGCGGCGCCACGATGCGCCTTACAGCCTGCGGCACGACGACATATCGCATGGTCTGCATGTAGGAAAGGCCAAGCGAGCGAGCGGCAGAAATCTGGCTCCAGTGAATGCTCTCTATGCCGGCCCGGTAAACCTCGGCGACATAGGCCCCGTAGGTGAGCGTCAGCGCCAGAATGCACCAGAACTCAACAGGAATGCGCGTCACCTTGCGCAGTTCGCCCACGCTCATTGCCGACGTATCAACGAACAGTCCGTAGATGTGCGGCACGACCAGATCAGGCAGGCCCGAAGTCGGAATGCCAAAGCCGATCAGATAGAGTGTCACGACGGCCGGTAGGCCACGGAATACGTCGCAATAAAGGATCGCCAGCGCCCGGATAGGTTGACCCGCAGGCCCCGGCATGAGCCGCGCCAGCGCAACCACCAGCCCCCAGACCAGCACCAGTATTTCAGCAACGACAAATATGAGGATGTTGCTGAGGAAGAACTTCTGCGTAACCAGCCACCATTTTTCCTGCATGAGCGGCAGCAGGAAAAAGGTCTTCCCAACCGCCACATCGTTCATCAGCACAAAACTGAAGAAACCCAGTGCGATGAGTGCGAACGCCCCCCAGCCGAATGTCAGCCAGGCATAGTCGCGCGACGCTGCAGTATCGATGCGAGCTTCGACAACATCATTGGCTGCCAGCGCCGCGCGCGCCTTTCTGGAAAACAGGAATGAGCGGATTGCCGGCCCGAACAGCAGGGCAGTTCCCACGACGACGCCCGCAAATAAGATTTCCCATAACCGCGAATAGGCCGCGATATGAACGAGCCCGTGCCGATATAGACTGGTGGCGCCAATGGCTGCGAGAACACAAAGTCCAGCAAAAAGCAGTGCCGCAACCGCCAATCCATCGGCGCGGTGGCGGATACTAGGTTGAGCGGGGTCTGTCACGTGGTGGGAAGGCCCTCCCGGTGACTGGCACCGGGAGCGCCGGATTTGGCGTTACTTGTTGAAATATGGAACCGAGGCGGGATCCTTGCCCCAGGCCGCGGCAAGATATTTTGCGCCGAGCTTTGCCATCGTGCCGTCATCGATCATGGACTGGTAGATTTTGTCGATCGTGGCGTTATTCGGATTGCCTTTCGGATAGATCGCGCCGTAGGCCTCACCGGTCTTGTACTGACCGATAACCACCACCTTGCCAGGATTGGCGACTTCCTCCGCCAGCACGATGGAAGTGTCGGTCACTGCTGCATCAATCTGGCCCGCACGAAGTGCTGTGAACATGTCACCCTGATCGGGATAGACCTGCACGTTGGTAAGACCGAGCGTATCGGTAGCGAACGAAGCACCAGTTGTGGCTTGCTGAACGCCAATCTTGGCATCCTTGATGGTCTTTTCATCGACCGGCGCATCGGTGCGGGTTAGAACGCCGATATCAGAGCCAAAGTAGGGGATCGAGAAGTCATGTACTTTCTTGCGCTCGTCGGTGATCGAAATTTCCGACATGGCAAGGTCGAATCCCGCCGTCTGCCCTGCGATCAGCGCGTCCCAGCCGACGTTGACCACTTCAACCTTGTCGAAGCCGGCGCGCCAGGCGATTTCGGCGGCCATGCAGTATTCCATGCCATCCTTGATCGCTTCCGGCGTATCGCCGTTCCACCAGATCGGGGCTGGCAGCGACACTTCCACCGTAAGCTGGCCCGCCTTGGCTGGAGCGGCAATCGGAATTGATCCCTTCTGTCCGGAAACTTCGCAGTTACCGATCATGTCGGCTGCATGGGCCGCCGTGGAAAAACTCAATCCCAGCATGGCTGTTGCAGCGAGAAGGCTGCGTTTGGAAAACTTCATGATGGCGTATCTCCCTGGTTCTTGACTGTTAGCCAGCATACACCGGATTGGGGGCAACGCCGCAAGGCCCACTTTGCGCCTTCCCCTTGCCTCGATGCGCGCTGGCCGTTACAGCCTGTCCGCACATGAACGAACCTTGCCAGATCGCCGCTTTCTATCGCTTCACACGCTTTGCCGATCACCGGGCGCTGAGGGCGCCGCTCGTTCGTCTGTGCGGCGATCATGACGCACTGGGCACCATCCTCCTCGCGGCTGAAGGCATCAATGGCACCATAGCTGCAAAGCCCCGCAGTATGGCGCAGTTACTGCAGGGCATCCGAGAACTCACCGGCCTGCCGGATTTGCAGCACAAGTCCTCAATTGCAATTGAACCGCCATTCAAGCGTCTCAAGGTCCGTCTAAAGAAAGAAATCGTCACCATCGGGCCGGTCGAGGCAGATCCCAATGAAAGGGTTGGCGCTTACGTCGAACCCGAAGACTGGAACGATCTGATTTCTGATCCGGATGTCATCGTGCTGGATACCCGCAATGCCTACGAAGTCGCTGCCGGTACGTTCCGCGGTTCGGTCAATCCGGAAACGTCAAGTTTTGGCAAGTTCCCTGACTTTGTCCGCGCCAGACTTTCCGATCAGAAGGGCAAGAAGATCGCCATATTCTGCACGGGCGGGATCCGCTGCGAAAAGGCGTCAAGTTTCATGCTCAACGAAGGCTTCGCCGAGGTGTTCCACCTCAGGGGCGGCATACTGAGCTATCTTGAACGCATTCCGGAAGCCCAAAGCCTGTGGCGTGGCACATGCTTCGTGTTCGACGAGCGCACCGGCGTAAGCCATGGTTTGATCCCATTCAGGGCCACCCCAAGTCCCAATCCGACAGATTAGCCGGTCCAGCCCAATCCAGTTGCCACGCAGTTCATTGTCATCAGGAGAGGCATCATGAGCTTTTCCTGATGGCCATTGCCCGCCCGCGTTTGCCTTAACAACTCGACCTGCCAGCGGTTGGCCTGATTGACCATCGGACGCACCCGCTCAAACCGCCGCCTCAACCCTTCAAATCGCTCGCACAGAACCTTTTCTCCTGTGAGTTCGAGGATAGCTCGCGATGTCCGCTCGTGTTCATGGCGGATCAGAGCAAAAATCCGTTCACCTGCCGTCGTATCGGGGACCAGACTCGCGTACTGTTCTGCGACATCCATATCGGCGAGATAGAGCGATTTCTCAACCTCATCGACAGCAAGGCGAAACCCGCGAGAGCGCTTGTACATCTCGCGCAGCAGGCTCAAACCCTGCGGCCCCTGAGGCACAAGAAAGTCGTCAAACGCATAGCCAAGTCCAAACCAGCCAGTCAAAAGATGGCGGTTCTGGCTCCACGCAAAGACCCACGGGATAGCGCGAAGATCGCCAATCCCCTTGGCGCCAAAACGGCGTGCCGGCCGTGATCCCAGCTTGAGATTGGCAAGCTCTTCAACCGGCGAGGCCCACTGGAAATACGAGAGCAGGGCCGGATCCTCCGCCAGCTTCCGATAGTGCCGGAACGAACTGCTGGCGATGATTTCCACCGCGTTCTGGTGCTCGCTCACCACCTTCAGTTCCGGCTCATCGACCGATTTCAGCGTGTGCACGAACACGCTCGCGGCAAGAACTTCCAAGTTATAGAGCGCGGTACCACGGTTGGCGAACTTGGATGAAACCACCTCACCCTGCTCCGTCACCCGCATGTGGCCGCCGATGGTGCCTGCAGGCTGCGCCGCAATCGCCCGCCCGGTTGGCGCCCCGCCACGGCTCACGGAACCGCCGCGGCCATGGAAGAAGCTCACGTCCACGCCTGCGTCACGGCCGATCTTGATCAGCCGCCGCTGCGCCTCGAACAGTTCGAAGCTGGCGCAGAAGAAGCCGCCATCCTTGTTGGAATCGGAATAGCCCAGCATGATTTCCTGGCGTCCGCCGCAAGCCTTGATCGAGCTTTGCACCACTGGCGAAGCCAGCATTTCGGTCAGAATTGCCGGGGCGCTTCGCAGATCGTCGATGGTTTCGAAAAGCGGCACGACACGCAGACGGCAAATTTCGCGGCTGGTCTCATCGGCGAACAATCCGCAGTACTTGGCAAGCAGGTAAAGGCCCAGCACATCGCTGGCGCTCTGGGTCATCGAAAGGATGAATGTGCCGATCGCCTGCGGGTCGGGCCCCTCGATCGTCTCGCGCGCCAACACCAAGAGGTCGAGAAGCTCCTGGGCCTCCTCGGAGAGCCCACGAAATTGCGGCAGGAATCCAAGTGGCTTTGCCAGTTCACTCTTGATCCATTCTGTCCATGCGGCTGACCCTTGCGCAGGGGCAGAACCGGAAAGCGGGTTCATCTTTTCCCAGATCTCGCCAAGCACCCGGTTGATCACAGTGGTATTTTGCCGAAGATCCAGTCCGACGGTCCTGAAACCGAATATTTCGACTTCCCAGCGCACTGGCCGCACGAAGGTGGCCGCAATCGAGAACGATTTCATATCGACGAGCGCCTGCTCGGCCACTAGAAGCTGCTCAACTAACTCCGCGACATTTGCAAAAGGCTTTGCCGCACCATGCGCTGCAAAGGTCGCCTTGAGCCGCAATTGCAAGGCGCTGAAGAATTGCCGGAACGGCTCCGAACCATTGCGGATGGCAAGTTGCACGCCATCCCCGCTCATGTCGAGCTGCCTGGCAAGTAGCTCCATAAAGCTTGCCGGAATTGTCATTTCATTGGCGCTGATCGACACCAGTTGCGCCAGGTCGCCCAGTCTCCGGTCGATGCGCTCGACTGCGGCCCGGCGGTTTTCGCGAAGCGCCGAGCGAGTCACATCGACGGTGACGAAAGGATTGCCGTCGCGGTCGCCGCCGATCCATGATGAAAACTTGAGCGGCGGCCGCACATGGGCCGGTTGTTCCGGGTAGTGACGCTGCAGCGCCGCTTCAAGCAGGTCACAGATGACGACAGTACGGTCATAAAGCGTCTCCCTGAAGAAATGTAATCCCCATTGAATTTCCTGTTCGACTGTCGGCTTTTCGAGCCGGATTTCCCCCGTCATCCATAGGAGGTCAATCTCGTTGCGGAGTGCCTTCATGAGCGCCTGGCGCTCGCGTGGCGTCCATCGCGGGCTCTCCAGTTCATAGAGCTTCAGGTAGATGCGGCGATGGATTTCGAGAACCGTTACGCGCTTGGCTTCGGTGGGATGGGCCGTTATCGTCGGCTGCACATCAATCGTGTCGAGTGCTTTCTGGACCGCTTCCGGCGAAATGTTCGCCGCTGCAACGACAGCGAGGGCATTGGAAAACGAACCCGTCACGTGGTCGGGACCGCCCTGGGCCTCAAGCCTGCGCCTTGCCCTCATGGCGGCATTTTCTTCCGCGATATTGAGGAGTTGAAGCCAGATGCCAATGACCTGAAGGGCATGCTCGATGAGCGGTGCCGGTATATCGACAGCACTCTCTGGCTCGTCAATGACCGCAAGCACCCGCGGCTCCCTGATCCGGATGACCTGCCGAAGTTGGTCGCGCAGCATCGACGTAATCTCATCGATGTAGTTCCCGTCCACGTGGGCAAGATGCACCGGCTTGTTCATGCTGTCTTCCGCTAGAGCGTTACCAACATAAATTTGTGCAGCGCACAATGACCGGAGTCAACGGTTAAGACCCCGCCCCAGTGTCGCATCCAACCAGTGGGAATCGGCCAGATAAATTCCCTGTTTGCCGGTGGCGGTTGAACGGGTTATTGAGCCGCCATGCTTCATATCAATAATCTCACCTACCGGATTGGCGAACGTCTGTTGCTTGATGACGCAACGGTGGCAATTCCGGATGGCCACAAGGTCGGCTTGGTCGGGCGCAATGGCATCGGAAAGTCGACCCTGTTGCGCCTGATCCTTGGCGACATCAGCTCGGAATCCGGCACAACCAGCGTGCCGCGCAATGCCCGCATCGGCACGGTTGCCCAGGAGGCCCCCGGCGGTTCCGAAAGCCTCATCGACACTGTGCTGGCGGGCGACGCGGAACGAACCGCATTGCTTGAGGAAGCCGAAACAGCCACCGACCCGCACCGCATTGCCGACATCCAGACACGACTTGCCGACATCGAATCCCATTCGGCACCCGCCCGCGCTGCCATCATCCTGACTGGCCTGGGTTTCCCACTGGAACAGCAGGATGGCCCCTGCTCCGCCCTGTCCGGCGGCTGGCGCATGCGCGTCGCCCTCGCCGCTGCACTCTTTGCTTCGCCCGATGTGCTGCTCCTCGACGAACCGACAAACTACCTCGATCTCGAAGGAACCATCTGGCTCAAGAGCTTCATCCGCTCGTATCGCCACACCATCCTGATGGTCAGCCATGATCGCGATCTGCTCAATGAAGCCGTCGATTCGATCCTTCACCTCGACAAGGGAAAGCTCACCATCTACGTCGGCAATTATGACTCATTCGAGCGCCAGCGCTGCGAGAAACAGGCCCTGCAGGTCAAGCTGAAGAAGAAGCAGGAAGAACAGCGCCAGCATATGCAGGAGTATGTCGACCGCTTCCGCTACAAGGCGTCGAAAGCGCGGCAGGCCCAGAGCCGTCTGAAGGCCCTCGCTAGGCTGGAGCCCATAGCAGATATCGTTGAAGATCGCGTCGCACCCTTCTTTTTCCCCGACCCCGAAAAGCCGCTCGCCCCGCCGATCATCCGCTGGGAGGGGGCGTCTGTGGGCTATGAACCGGGCAAACCCATTCTCAAGGGCATTACACTGCGGCTGGACCCGGATGACCGCATTGCATTGCTGGGTTCCAATGGAAACGGCAAATCGACGTTTGCGAAGCTTCTGTGTGGCAAGCTCAAACCAATGAGCGGCCAGATGCATCACCAATCCCGGCTGTCGGTGGGCTATTTCGCCCAGCACCAGCTTGATGAAGTCGATCCCGACCGGACACCTTACGATTATTTCAGTTCGCTGATGCCCGATGCCTCTGAGTCGCAACGGCGCGCCAGACTGGGCCGTTACGGATTTGGCGCCAATATTGCCTACTCGAAATGCGCCTCACTTTCCGGCGGCGAGAAAGCCCGTCTGCTGTTTGCCCTCGCAGCATTCCATGCGCCGCACATCCTCGTGCTTGACGAACCGACGAACCATCTCGACGTCGACAGCCGCGAAGCGCTCATCATGGCCATCAACGATTACGAGGGTGCGGTGATCCTCATCAGTCACGAACGGCATTTAATCGAAACCTGTGCCGATGGCTTGTGGCTGGTCAAGGACGGCAGGGTCGAACCATTCGACGGCGACATGGATGATTATACCAATCTGGTGCTCGAAGGTTCTTCGCACGCCAGAAGCGCAGCCCGGTATTTGTCACGCAAACAGGCAAAAAACACCGCACGCACCAGTCCGGTCGTCGTGAAAAGGCGTATTGAGGACGCTGAGACGCGCATGCAAACGGTGCAGGACAAGATAGCAATTCTTGATCGGGCCCTCGCAGACCCGGTTTTTTATGCGGAAGAGCCGAAAAAGGCTGCGGACTTTGCCAAGTTGCGTGCCAAACTTGCGACCGATCTGGAAGCGGCCGAATCCGAATGGCTTAAGGCGCAGGAAGTGCTTGAGATGCAGGGGGCGGACTGATGATGGCGCGTGGCGGCGCTGGCAAGCGGCTTATTGCCTTCATCAATCACGAAGCAACCGCCGGATTGATCCTCGTGGTCGCGGCAGCGTTTGCCATGTTTGTTTCGAACACCGCCTTTCATCAATACAGTGACCAATTCCTCAACGCCAAACTTACTGTGGCCCTCGGCGACTTTTCACTTTCGAAGCCATTCTTCCTGTGGATCAACGACGGATTGATGGCGATATTCTTCTTCCTCGTCGGGCTTGAGATCAAGCGCGAGACACTGGAAGGTAATCTTTCCAATCGCGACCAGATCATTCTTCCGTCAGTTGCCGCACTTGGCGGCATGCTGGTTCCTGCTCTAATATACTTGCTGATCAATCGGCATCATCCCGAACTCTTGCGCGGATGGGCCATTCCTGCGGCAACCGATATTGCTTTTGCACTCGGGGCTCTGGCCATCGTCGGCAGCCGCGTGCCATTGTCTTTGAAGGTCTTTCTGCTGACGCTAGCCACACTTGATGACCTGGGAGCCATAGTCATCATTGCTCTCTTCTACACGGATCACCTTTCCTGGGTATCGCTGGCCGCGGCGGGATTGGGGTTGATCGCGCTCATCACCCTGAACCGTTTTCACGTGTCGCGCATCGCGCCATATGTGTTTATCGGCATCATCGTTTGGATATTCGTTCTCAAATCAGGTATCCACGCGACACTGGCAGGTGTGGCACTCGGCCTGACCATTCCTCTCAACCGCAAGGATGGCAGTGCTCTGATTCACCACATCGAAGAGGGCCTTCATCCCTACGTGAAGTTTCTCATTCTTCCGCTTTTTGCCTTTGCTAACGCCGGTATCTCATTCGAAGGCATGAGCCTCATGTCCTTGAGTGAACCTTTGGCTCTTGGCATATCGGCGGGACTGGTGCTTGGTAAACCAATTGGCATCATGTTGGCTACCGCAGCCGTCGTGCTGCTTGGATTTGCGACTCTCCCCGCCGGAACAACCTGGCGTCAGATGGCCGGGACCGCCTGCCTGGCAGGGATCGGCTTCACGATGAGCCTGTTCATTGGCATGCTTGCATTCCATGAGGCCTCGCAGGTAGCAAGCGTGCGGATTGGGGTCATCACGGGTTCAATTGTGGCTACGGCGCTGGGCCTGGCAATACTGTTGCTCGACCGATCCAGCGCCGAGCCCAGTAACTAGGCGGTGGCCCGATCCAGCCATCGGCCGCTTTCGTCTTGTTGCCAGTAGGAGATCTCGTGACCGGCGGCTTTCGCCCATTTCCATTTCTCCCGCGCCCTGTCGACCGCTACGGCGTCGCTGCCGTTGAACAGGATCACCACCCGTTCAAACCCATCAACCTGTTCGCCTGGCAGACTGTCGACAAAGAAGATGACTGATGCCTGGTTAGGGTTATCGTCATCGGGCGTCAGCCACACTGGTTGCAGGCGCGCGTTCCCATCCGCTTTCGTCCCATGCGGCACAAAGGCCTCTTCCGAGAAGGTCCATAACAAGGTCGAAAGCGCTTCGCTCCGTTCGTCGGAATCGGCCCTGACAATAACCCGCCAGTCCCTCTCGAGTGAGCGCGCCACCATCTGCGGCAATACTTTCTCGAGCGGCTGTCTTTCCAGATGATAGAAACGGATTTCAGTCACGCGCCCATCAACAACACCCCCCAGATGGCGTCAAGCGGACAGGTCTTTAAGAATTCGTTAACCTTTGTTAGATTATTCCTAATTAACACTTGAGACGGGGACTCAGGACATGAAAAAAATTTGGTTTTCAATCGCTTTTACGGCGCTGGTAACGTTGGGAGGAACTCCCGCTGCCCTTGCAGCAGGTGTTCAGTCGATCAGCTTCTGCAAATGCTGCGGTGAAACAACAGGATCAGGTTGTGAAGCGACCTGTGCTGGTGAGGCGGCGGCTGGCGAATGCCCGGTTACGGTCAGCTTTGGCGGCGAACCCTCCTCGGCGGAAAACCAGCTCAACGGTATCTCGCTCAAGGAACTTGATCTGGGAAAGCCGTCGCGCGCCCAGCTTGAAGGTTTCCGCAAGTTCCTAGAAAAAGAACGCCGCAAGGCCCAGGCCGCCATTCTCAAGAATGAGCGTGCTTACAACAAGCACAACATTGGCGATACGGAACTGCAGCAGGCGAAAGCCCGATTCGACGAGGCAATGGTCAACTACAACCATGGCATCTATGCCTATCAGGTTGCAGCCGGGACCCGCGAATAGCCGAAATTATTTTTCGTAATGTTGCTCGACGAGGTTGTTGAGCAGCCGCACGCCCCATCCCGACGCCCAGCTTTGGCTGATTGACGATTTGACCGAGTCCATCGCGGTCCCCGCCACATCGAGATGAGCCCACGGCTGACTATTGACGAACCTCTGAAGAAATTGCGCTGCCGTGATCGCCCCGGCATGGCGGCCGCCGATGTTCTTCATGTCGGCAATGTCAGAATCAATCATCTTGTCGTACTCTGGCGTCAAAGGCAGCCTCCAGACCTTCTCGCCCGTTGCAATGCCGGACGAGGTAATACGGCTTGCCAGTTCGTCATTGTTGGAGAACAGCCCCGCATGTTCCTTGCCCAGCGCCACCAGGATCGCCCCGGTGAGCGTTGCCAGGTCGATCATGAACTTCGGCTTGAAGCGGCCTTGCACGTACCAAAGCAGGTCTGCCAGCACCAGGCGCCCCTCCGCGTCGGTATTTAGCACGGCGATCGTCTGTCCAGACATTGATTTGACGATGTCACCAGGCCGCTGCGCATTGCCGTCGGGCATGTTCTCAACCAGGCCGATGACGCCTACCGCGTTGACCTTGGCCTTGCGCGTGGCAAGCGCCAACATCAGGCCGGTAACGCAGGCAGCGCCCCCCATGTCTCCCTTCATGTCCTCCATGCCGCCGGCCGGCTTGATGGAAATGCCGCCGGTATCGAAGGTCACCCCCTTGCCGACGAAGGCCAGAGGCTGTTCAGCCTTCTTGCCGCCTTGCCAGCGCATCACGACAACGCGGGCCTCATGCGGCGAGCCCTGCGCCACGCCGAGCAGTGCGCCCATGCCAAGTTTCTTGAGTTGCGCGACATTGAGAATCTCGACGGCAAGGCCATCAGCCGAAAGTTTTTTGGCGCG
>JANMMJ010000086.1:0-2466 GCA_031373255.1 Hyphomicrobiales bacterium | reverse complement strand
ACCGACTTGAAGAACCGCGGCCTGCGCGACATCTTCATCGCTTGCATCGACGGGCTGTCGGGCTTTGCCGAGGCGATTCACGCGGCCTATCCCGACACGCAGGTGCAGTTGTGCATCGTGCATCTGGTGCGCGCCGCGCTGCGCTACGTGACCGCGCAAGACAGCCCGGCGGTGGTCGCCGATTTGAAAAAGATTTATCAGGCCGCGACCGTCCTCGAAGCCGAGCAGTCGCTCAACGCTTTTGCTCAAGCTTGGGACGCGAAGTATCCGACGATCAGCAAAATGTGGCGGGCGAAATGGACGGACATCATCACGCTGTTCGACTACCAACCTTCGATTAGCAGCGAGATCTACACCACCAACGCCATCGAGTCCGTGAATAGCGTGATCCGCAAGTTTACGCGAAATCGCAAGATCTACCCGAACGAGGAATCGGCCCTGAAGATCGTCTACATGGCCATCGACCAGGCCTCCCGCCACTGGACCCTACCGATCCGCCACTGGAAACAAGCCCTCAACCACTTCGCCATCCTGTTTGAAAACCGACTGCCCGAACACCACCCCAACACCTAAGCAAATCACATACCCTGCTCGACTGACACAAAAGAATTTACAAGCCCCGAAGCATAACACAGTTGACTGGGCGTGACCGGTCTCCCGGCGGTTTAGGCATTCAGGGTAACAGGATTGTATTTGTCGATGAGGGCGCGGTGTCGGTGGGTCGTTGCCTGTTCGCATTTCATCCGTTGGACGTGGAATTCTTTCCAGTAGGATGATTGCCAGACCGCGCGAACGTTGAGCATGGCCTGTGCTCCTTGCATTCGCCATCGCATTCCGCTCCGCTCCATTCGATCCTTGACTAAATGGCGACAGGCTCCCTCGATGACGCCCGTGGCAATGGGGTAACCCTCGCGCAAGTATTCATCGTATCGCATCCGATGGGCGTTTTTCTTGAAGTATCCGCAGACGGTGTTGACCGCGCGGCGCTGCTGTCCGGACAGCTTGCGTTGGGTCGCCATTTGACGCATGCCCGTGATAACTTGTTGGACGCCGCCTTGCAGAATGCGGAGCAACCGATTGCGGGCGAATGCCTCCTGGTGTTCGAATGCGCTGTAAAAAGCCTTCGCTGCCTGCCAGACGTACTGGGAGACGTGCAACACGTCGAGAATGTCAACCGTACGATCCGCGGGAGCCGCTTCCAGGCAGGTATCGGCCACATCCCACAGGTTGATCTGGCCATCCATCAAGCGAATCAGCGGCTGTTGCCGTCGCAGGCGCCGTTCCACCTCCGCGTTCGCCCAACTGAAGGCCTCGATCGGACCCGAAATCAAGGTTGGTGCGTCGGTGTCGGCATCATACAATTTTTCGAAGCAGGCTCGCAGATGCTTGAACTTTGGCTCTGGGCGGTCTCCCGAATGGGGCCGCTCGCCGTCGCGAAACAAGGCCGCCACGACATCCTCGGCACTGCGCACGTAACGGTCCACCGAGTACACGCCGGCCAAGATTGCCATCCGCCGATTGCCAGGGCGTTCCGGCCGCTCCTGAAATGCAGCGCCAGATGTCCGTTCTTCATTCACCATCGGGACGCCCTTGCCATCGGCCGTGCAGACAAGCAATTCCCCCTCGTCTTTTCTTGGAGGAGTAGGTAGCTGGTCCAGGAACTCGGCGGCTTGGTCTCCCATGCGACGATTGATCCGCTCCAGGGTATCGACCGAAACTTTCTGCCGCAGGACCATCTCGACTCCGTGTGCGGCTTGCGCGAATGCCTGATCCACGCAGAAATACTGAGAAAACTCGTCAAACAAGTACGATGTCCGCCCTTCCGACAATTGCATCCCGGCATCGATCGGCCGAAGGGCAATCTTCTCGTGGGAACCGGGTGAGTACACAAATTGCTCGAAACTGTGCTCGCCAAAGATCGTTCGAAGCAGGCGTTCAACCGGTTCCGGGCTCCGATGAATGACTTGGCCACTCTCCGTCGTCAGTTCGGGCCCAAGGTCGCCATTTCCCTGCCGACGAATAAACTCGCTCGCCATCTCAAAACCAATCCGCAACACGCGGCTAAAAATCTCACCCTCAACTTCACGTAAAGCCGTCCCGGAACGAGCAGCACGCTCCACGTATGTCTGAAGATCGCGCGCCATTTCCACCACTTCAATCGCTGAATCCCGCTTGCCTGAATTCGAAGAAGATGAGACGATCATGAACCGGCCTCCATGCCCTGGTTATGTGGAATCAACACCACTGTTACACCCAGAGCATGACAAAGAGGCCGGTTTTTGTTGACCCCAGTTTTCGCAGACTACCCCAAATCACGCCGGACAGCCGGTTACGCCCACGATCGCGAAGAGGCGCTGCGCACGGGCTTGACCGATCTGCTAAGAAACGTCCTCACAAGCGGCGTCCCAACCGAGCCCTACTGGGCGAGCTGGTGTCGGATGATTACCCAACTTTTGCCGGCCGATC
>JANMMJ010000265.1:0-4953 GCA_031373255.1 Hyphomicrobiales bacterium | reverse complement strand
GGGCATTCGCCGCTTTAGGCGGGATTTCAGCGGTCCGAAGCGACGTGTGGAATTCATTTCCAAAGTGGGGTTAACTGAGAACCTGCCAGCATGAAACAATCCAAGAGTTAAAATGAAAGGGCACTTGCGGGCCGGTATGGATGCTGATAATACCCGTAGTAATCACGGCGAGATCGAGGCCTCCGATTGAGAACACGGTTCAAATCCTTGGGAAGGGAAATACCTTTCACAATGAAGGCTTGGATCAGACGTTTTCTTAGGAGAGCGGGAATCGAAGCCTACCGATATTCGGTTCATACCTCCACTGGAGCTCAGCTCCAACGTTTGCTTGAAATCTGCGAGATCGATCTCGTACTCGATGTAGGCGCGAACAGCGGGCACTATGCCGAGGAACTGCGTGCTCACGGCTACGTAGGGCGAATTGTTTCCTTTGAGCCCCAGGCATCTGCTCATGCCCGTCTTGTGATTGCGGTCGGTAAAAACACGGGCTGGACGGTTGCGCCTCGGATGGCATTGGGAGACACGGAGGGAGAAATCACCATCCATGTTGCCGGCAATTCACTTAGCAGCTCGATTCTCGACATGCTGCCGGAACACGTGCACGCCGCTCCCGGGTCTGCCTATGTTGGCAGCGAAATCGTTGCATTGCGGCGACTCGATAGCGTCGCCGGCGAATACGAGGAGGATGCCCGGCGAGTACTGCTCAAGATCGATACTCAGGGCTATGAGGATCGGGTGCTCGCGGGCGCACAGGGAATGCTTGGTAATGTAGTCGCAATCCAGAGCGAGCTTTCCCTGGTGCCGCTCTATGCGGGCCAACCCTTGTTTGACGAAATGCGGTCGAGGATCGAAGCGATGGGGTTTGTATTGTTTGCCATTTTCCCCGGATATGTACACGAACAAACCGGGCAGACGCTGCAGATCGATGGATTTTTCGTTCGTCGAGGACTCGTTGCGGGCGGTTCTTGATGGCCGCGAACGGCACTTTGCCCGAAGTACCCTTGCTCGACGATTACGCTGCGCTTCCGCTCCCCGAAAGCCGGAAAGGCGGACGCCGGACGCTGGAGGTCTCTGGAACCTCGGCATCGGCTTTTCCGTCGATGAGCATTGTCACCATCGTACGCAATGGCGTCAGGACTCTGCCGCGTACGCTGGATAGCGTGCTGTCCCAGGATTTCCCAAATATCGAGTACATCATCGTCGATGGCGGCTCCACGGACGGCACGCTGGACCTGTTGCAGGCCAATCAGAATCGCATCGGGCTTTGGATCAGCGAAGCCGATCGTGGCATCAGCGATGCCTTCAACAAGGGCATCGCTCTGTCCCGGGGTGAGTTCATTGGCATTCTGAATAGCGACGATTGGTATGAGCCCGGTGCCATCGGCGCCGTCGTAGCGGAGATGGGGCGAACCGGGGCGGATATCGCATGCGGCCGGCTTCAGTACTGGGATGGAAGTCGCCGAACATATCTGGTAACTAGCGATCCGGCGTTGCTTCCCAGCGGCATGTCCGTAGGACATCCCACGGTCTTCGTGCGTCGTGATTGCTATCATAAGTACGGCCTGTTCCGCCTGGATTTCCGGCTGGCCATGGACTATGAATGGCTGCTGCGGGCGAAGGCGGCTGGAGCGCAGTTCGCCGCCATTGACCGCTGTATTGCCAATATGCAAGGCGGCGGGGTAGGAGATCGGCGCTGGCGTGAGTCGCAACGCGAAGTGGCGCGAGCCCGATCACTTCATGTCAAGGGAGCGGCTGGCGCCTTGGCGTATCACTCGTTCGTTATCCGTCGGATCTTTATCGGTAGCGTGCGCCGCCTGGTGGACGCTACCGGATTAAGCGTACTACGACGAGCGTATCATCGCTGGCTGTCCCCGATCACCATAACCTCGAATCAGCGCGATGACAGGCATTGACGATGACAGGCGCGAGGCTTCCGTTTCTTCAAACGGCAAGTCTTCGTACGTTATGGTTGTCATCATAAATTTCAACTCTGGCGCCTACCTTACGCAAGCTGTAGAAGCACTCAAGGCGCAGACTTATCGCTCCTTCACCATTGTAGTCGTGGATAATGCCAGTACCGACGATTCCCTGGCCAGAATGCGTCAACGCTTTCCGGATATTAAGGTCATTGATGCCGGTGAGAACCTCGGTTTCGCCGGCGGCAACAACCTCGCCGTCCGCCAGTGCGGAAATAGTATTGACTGGATCGCGCTGCTGAATCCCGATGCATTTCCGGAAAGGGACTGGTTAAGTCATTTGATCTTGGCGGCAGATGAGAATCCGGACTTCTCGTGCTTTGCAAGCCGTGTCGTTTTTGATTCGGACACCGCAAAGCTGGACGGCGCGGGCGATGATTATCATGTTTCCGGGTTCGCCTGGCGACGGGGACAAGGCCTTGGCGCTGGTTCGCAATCTGCTGAATGTGAGGTCTTCATGGCGTCGGCCACCGCGGCGTTGTATCGCAGGGCCGCCTTTGAGCATGCGGGGGGATTCGATGAGCGTTATTTCTGCTATTACGAAGATGTCGACCTTGGCGTTCGATTGCGGCTATTGCAGTATCGGAGTTGGTACGTCGCAGATGCCGTTGTCCGGCATGTAGGGTCCGGGATAACGGGAAAGGGGTCTGCTTTCGTCGCGAGGCACACGCAGCGAAATCGGATCTGGACTTATGTGAAGGACATGCCGACCCCCTGGATATGGTTTCTGCTTCCCCTTCATATCCTGTATCAGGCGATGGCGTTGCTTCATTACGCACGCCAGGGCCACCTTGGGCCCGCGTTGCGCGGTACGCTGGAAGCCCTGCAAGGGCTGCTCCCGATTCTTGAATCGCGACGCAGCATACAAGGCAATCGTCGTGCTTCCTGGAGGGAATTTTCTCGGACGATGCGTTGGTCGCTGCTTGCCCCGCTATTTCGCAAATAGGTAGAGCCGGGTTGATAACAGCGCTCTGCATTCCCACCTTAGATGCCCAGAAAGGCGCAGAGAAGCTATTGGCTTCGCTGGCGCGGCAAACGGTGCGACCCGACCGATTCATCGTGATCGATTCCTCTTCCGGCGATGCGACTGCAAAGATCTTCCGGGATGCCGGCGCAACTGTCGAGATCATCGACAGACGGGAGTTTAATCACGGAGGTACCAGGCAGCTCGGAGTCCGAATGCTTTCGGATGCAGACCTGATAGTTTTTCTTACGCAGGATGCAGTGCCTGCCGACACAATGGCGCTAGAGCGGTTACTGGGTTGTTTCGAGGATCAACAGGTGGCCGCGGGATATGGACGACAGTTACCACATCCTGGCGCGGGTCCAATCGAGGCCCATGCAAGGTTGTTCAACTATCCCGGGGAAAGCCGCACAAAGACTTGGATGGACCGGGAGAGCCTTGGCATCAAGACCGTGTTTATCTCGAATTCCTTTGCAGCTTATCGCCGATCGGACTTGCTGGAAGTCGGAGGGTTTCCCGATCATCTCATCCTGGGCGAAGATACCTACGTTGCAGCCAAGCTGCTTCAAGCGGGAAAGAAAATTGCGTACTGTGCCGAAGCCAGGGTATTTCACTCCCACAACTACACCTTCTCGGAAGAGTTCAGGCGCTATTTCGATACGGGAGTACTGCATGCACGGGAACCCTGGATTCGCGAAAAGTTCGGAGGGGCAGGTGGGGAGGGATGGCGGTACCTGAAGTCCGAAATGAGGTATCTCCTCGGCAGAAACCCGCTGCTTCTTCCGTCCGCCATTATCCGAACCGCGCTGAAGCTCGCGGGATTCAGGCTAGGGCTTCAGGAACGCAGGCTGCCTTTGCGGCTCAAACGCCGCCTGAGCATGTTCAGATTTTTCTGGCGTGCATGAAGCCATAGATAATTCCCTGGGCCTTGGGGGATAATTCGGCCCTAACGACCCTTCCGTCCCGTGGGGGCTTTGAGGAAAGCCTTCAACCTGCCCATGCATAACGACTTGCCATCGCTCGCCAGTTCTTCCCGGGCGCCTGACACTGCACTCGAATCGCGCCGGCGGGTGGCCAACCGGCGCAGCATTAATTTGTGGGTTGCGGCCGGTGACGCGACGGCGCTACTCATGTCCTGGCTGATTGCACTTGGACTGCTTTGGATGGTCGAGGACCAAATCTGGCGTGAAGGAATTGTCGCCTGGTGGAGGGCGCTGGGTAGTGGAAGGATCCTGCTGATTTTCGGCCTGATTGCGGTAATGCTGATTCTATTTGCGGTGCGAGGCCACTATTCACGCCGCCGGCCATTCTCCAGTGAAGTTCTGGATGTCATCAAAGTCTTCCTGGTGGTTGCGGTACTCGACGGCGTTGTTTCCTATCTGACCAGATGGCAGTTCTCCCGCTCCTGGTTCCTTCTGGCATGGGTTCTGGCGCTGATCCTAATTCCGCTCATGCGAGTCGCCGTCAAACGAGCCCTTCTGCGTGCCGGAAGCTGGCAGCGCCCGACGGTCATTCTCGGTGTGGGCCAGAATGCCGTGGAGGCGGCAGAGGCGCTCCGGAGCGAGCCGCTGATGGGGCTCGACGTCATCGCATTCCTGGCCATTCCGGGAGAGGGGGCGCCGGTGGCGTCCATCGAGTTGGGTGGGAAACAGGTGCCGGTTCTGGCCCTGGACAAGGATCCCAATGTGACCCTTCTGCAGCTTGGATCGCCCCAGGTGACAATCGCCCTCGACGCCGAGAACCTGGTTCCGCATCAGCACCTGATACAGAAAATCTGTGCCCGCAATTCAGACGTGAGCATTGTTCCGCCGTTGCGCGGCCTTCCCCTCTACGGCATGGAAATGACGCACTTCTTCAGTCATGAAGTGCTGATGCTGACCGTGCGCAACAATCTGGCGCGCCCCGGTGCCCAGGCGGTCAAGAAGGCATTTGACCTTCTTGTTTCAATCTGTCTGCTTGCGGTGTTATCCCCATTGTTTGCCTACCTGTCCTGGAGGATCCGGCAATCCGGAG
>JANMMJ010000263.1:0-2642 GCA_031373255.1 Hyphomicrobiales bacterium | reverse complement strand
ACCCGGATCGTCACCGCGGTCTGGCTGTCTTCGGCTGTCGAGAACACCTGGCTCTTCTTGGTCGGGATCGTCGTGTTGCGGTCGATCAGCCGGGTAAACACGCCGCCCAGCGTTTCGATGCCGAGCGACAGCGGCGTCACGTCGAGCAGCAGCACGTCCTTGACTTCGCCCTTGAGCACACCCGCCTGGATCGCGGCACCGATGGCCACGACTTCATCCGGGTTGACGCCCTTGTGCGGCTCCTTGCCGAAGAACTGTTTGACGACTTCGATAACTTTCGGCATGCGCGTCATGCCGCCGACCAGGACAACCTCGTCGATCTGTCCAGCCGTGACGCCGGCGTCCTTGAGCGCTTGCCGGCACGGCTCAACCGTCTTCTGGATGAGATCGTCCACCAGGGCTTCGAGCTTGGCCCGGGTCAGCTTGAGCGTGAGATGCTTTGGACCCGAGGCATCCGCCGTGATGAACGGCAGGTTGATCTCCGTCTGTGTCGAGGACGACAGCTCGATCTTGGCCTTTTCCGCAGCTTCCTTGAGGCGCTGCAGGGCCAGCTTGTCCTTGCGGAGGTCGATGCCCTGTTCCTTCTTGAATTCGTCCGCGAGGTAATCGACGATCCGCATGTCGAAATCTTCACCGCCGAGGAAGGTATCGCCGTTCGTCGACTTCACCTCGAAGACGCCGTCGCCGATTTCCAGAACCGAGACGTCGAACGTGCCGCCGCCAAGGTCATAGACCGCGATGGTGCCGGCTTCCTTCTTGTCGAGGCCGTAGGCGAGTGCCGCGGCAGTCGGCTCGTTGATGATGCGCAGTACTTCAAGTCCGGCGATCTTACCGGCATCCTTGGTCGCCTGGCGCTGTGAATCGTTGAAGTACGCCGGAACCGTGATGACCGCCTGGGTCACCGGCTCGCCAAGATAGCGCTCCGCCGTTTCTTTCATCTTGGTCAGGGTGAAGGCCGATATCTGCGACGGCGCGTATTTCTGGCCGCGCGATTCAACCCAGGCATCGCCGTTGTCGGCCTTGACGATGTTATAGGGGACAAGCTTCTTGTCCTTGGCGACCATCGGATCGTCCATGCGGCGGCCGATCAGGCGCTTGATTGCAAAAAACGTATTTTCGGGATTTGTCACTCCCTGGCGTTTTGCCGGCTGCCCGACCAGTGTTTCACCGTCGGCACTGAATGCAACGATCGACGGCGTGGTACGCGCACCTTCGGCATTCTCGATGACTTTCGGCGATTTGCCTTCCATTACCGCGACACAAGAATTAGTCGTGCCGAGGTCAATTCCAATAACTTTAGCCATGTCTACCCTCCTGATGGCAGGCTGCCCTGTGGAAGCCCTTGATTAGGCACTTCCGCCATCCCCGCTCGGGGAGGCAGCCTCCTGACTGAGATATGGTCCGTCTTCCTTCGATTCCCAAGGGAAAACGGCGTTCGTGGCGGTATATAGGGTGAGTTTTTGGGGCTATCAAGCCGCTGTTCAAGGGAATCTGGAGCGGAACCATGACGCGTGTACGAACCACCCCCCAGGATATCCCGCTGATCGGCCTGGGCACCTGGCCGCTCAAGGGTGATGAATGCCTGCGGGCAGTAGCAACCGGTTTGGAGGTTGGCATCCGACACATCGATACCGCACAGCTCTACGGCAATGAAAGGGAAGTAGGTCAGGCCGTCGCGAAGTCGGGCCTGAAGCGGGAAGATGTTTTCATCGTCACCAAGGTGATGCTGGACAATCTCGATCCCGTCCGCTTCATTCCTTCAGTGCACCGCAGTATCGAGGCGCTCGGCACGTCCTATGTTGACCTGCTTCTGATCCACTGGCCGCCGCGCCAGAATTTCGAGGGTGCATTGGCGAGCCTCAATGAAGCACTCGACACGCGTCTCGCCAGGCGCATCGGCATCAGCAACTTCAACATCGCCCAGATCGAAAAAGCCCAGGCACTGTCCGCCGGGCGTCTGGTCAATCTGCAGGTCGAGTTTCACACGCTTCTGGATCAGTCCCGTGTCAAGGCCACTGCCGAAAAGCTTGGCATGTGCCTCTCGGCCTATTCGCCATTGGCGCGGGGCGAGGTGATGAAACATCCCATCATTGCCGCTATTGCAGCGCGTCTTGGCCGCCCGGCCAGCGAAGTCGCCTTGCGCTGGATTGTCCAGCAAGGCGTTGTGGCCATCCCCATGACGACGAAGCGTGAAAATGCTGCAAGCAATCTCAGGGCCCTGGATTTTGAACTGGCCGATCTGGATATGGCGGCGATCACCGCGCTGAACCGGCAGAACCGCCGCCTTATTTCTCCGGCGGGATGGGCCCCGCAATGGGACGCGTGAGCAGAGCTGCTATAGCGGAATGCAGCTTCGCGGCATCAACCGCAAACCCGCCGCCGCTTCGATGGCTACATGGGCTCAGGACGTGTCTTCATAGAGCGCATCGCGGGCCAGCCCATGACACTCGCGCAGCACAAAGTCGATTTCCTCTATGGCCTCCTTGCGATGGCCGGGCGGAGGACCGGGGCGGAACGGCGACAGGAAGGTCGGTTTCTGCATCCGGTTGCGCCGGGCTTTCCAGCGCGCCAGGCGCCTGACTTGCCGCGGCAGGTTGTCGAGCGCCATCTTCACTGCGGCGAGACGGCGGCCGAGGCGGGTC
>JANMMJ010000121.1:0-36996 GCA_031373255.1 Hyphomicrobiales bacterium | reverse complement strand
AAAATTGTAGAGAAGATCGCCGACGGCGCCAAGGCGGATCAGGCTGGTGCGGTCCTCGTCGGAAAGAAAGCCGAATCGGAAGGCCGTCGAATCGGGCGTCATGACGCCGACGCTGAGCAGCGCCATGTCGAGGCGCTCGGCACGGCGCAACACGTCATTCAGACCGCAGCGCTCGATCAGGGCTTCCTTGGTTTGCGGGCTGTCGACCACTGCTGGTGCGGCTAGCAGATAACAGTCTGCCCCGGCCATGCGGGCAAACTGCCAGGCAAATTCCGAAGGATTGAAGCGCCGCGCCTGGACGATGCCGCCCAGCAGTGAAATCACCTGCACGTTCTCAAGTTCGCGTGGCGCCAGGGTCTGGAGCGATTCATAAAGCGTCGCCCCCCAGCCAACACCGATCGACATGTCGTCGGTCATGTTTTCAGTGGTGTACATGCCGGCCGCCATGCCAATCGATTTTGCGGTGAATGCGGGGTTGGAGGGCTCGGGCACCACGACGGCGTCACGCAGGCCGAACGCATCCTTCAGTTCCCCTTCAAGCTGCAGGCATTCCGCCACTTCGCCATCGATCCAGATTTTGACCTCGCGCTGGCGCAGCGCCTCGTTGAGATTGCGCACCACGGTGACCCGGCCAATGCCCAGCCTTTCGGCAATCTCGCTATGTGTCAGGTTTTCAACGTAATACATCCAGGCAATGCGCATCCGGTTTCGCGCGATTCGCCCCGCACCGCGCTCCATCCCGCCTGCGGTGTTTCTGTGCTGTGCCGGCCTTTCAAGCATTGTTTTCAG
This sequence comes from Hyphomicrobiales bacterium, assembly GCA_031373255.1. Classification (GTDB taxonomy): domain Bacteria; phylum Pseudomonadota; class Alphaproteobacteria; order Rhizobiales; family Aestuariivirgaceae; genus JANMMJ01. The sequence continues at coordinate 36,207 of JANMMJ010000121.1, read as the reverse complement.
CTTTCCTTTGTGGTCCGATTACAGGGACTGCACGCCAAGGACAGCATATATGGCCTGAACGGGAAAATCACTGTCACGCATAGGCGCCGTACAAAATCGATCAATACAGAACTTATGTAGCAGATTAAACTGGTCGTTTAGGCAGAATAATGACTGAGTTTCATCGACATCGCCATTTTCACGGTAGAATTTGCCGAAATCCAGTCAAAGACAATACGAAACATTTGCACTCCGAGAAGTTGTTTAGTATTGTAATTGCAAGATCGTAACGCGCGATCCGGCAAAGCCGATACAAAAATAAGCGGCGAGGGAGGACAAGCGTTGAGACGTGCTGGATCAGCTTATCCTGATGTGCCGGGCGGCGGATTTCCCGATTCATTGACATTCGTAACTTGCCGATATCCGGCAGGGCTGGCAACTCTTTGCGCCATGTCTGGCCTGACATGACGCGAACACAAACACGAACAGGCCTAATACCAGGGAGGAATATGAAGATGTTGCAAAAGACAACCGGGCGGCTTTCCCGCAGGTCGCTGCTCAAATCCACGGCCGCGGCGGGTGCCGCGCTGGTGACCGGCACCAGCGGCGTTTCGCTGTTCAACGTCAACGGTGCCTTTGCCGCCATGGCCAATCCGGCCGATGTGCTGAAGGACATCAGCGTCGGCAAGATGGTCAAGAAGGAATACCGCGACCAGTACAAGCTGGGCGACAACGATGAGCTTTGGGATTCCTCCAAGGACTGGATCCGCACCGTCGATTGGGAAGCCGTCCGCAAGGAACACGCCGGCAAGACCGTTCGACTTGCCATCGGTGCTGCCGATGCAGAAGCCGCCAAAGAACAGGTTGCAGCATTTGAAGCGTTGTCAGGCATCAAGATGGATGTTGTCGCGATCCCCGATGACTCGATGTACGACAAGGTGGTGGCCGAATTCCTTGGTGGCAACGCCGGCTTTGATGCCCTTCAATACTTCTCGGGCTGGCTCGGCGACTTTGCCGCCCAAGGATTCCTCAAGCCGCTCGATGAATATGTCGCCAAGTGGAGCCTGCCTGTCGACGACTTCTATGAAACATATCTGCGCAACTATGGCCAATGGGCCGACAAGGGCATTCTCGGCATTCCCTTCGATTGCGACATCCAACAGGTGCACATCCGCCCGTCGATCTTCAAGAAGATTGGTATCGATGCAGACCGCATCAAGTCTATTCCGACCTACGACGACATGATCAAACTGGCACCGGAATTGAACAAGGCGGAAAAGGGCGTTAGTGCCATCGGCATGATGTGCGGCCGTGGCTTTTGGGCGACCTACACCTGGCAGCACATTGCAGCCCAGTATGGCCTTCAGCTGTTCAACGACAAGTGGGAGCCGATCTTCAACAGCGATGCCGGCGTCAAGGGCCTTGAAACCATCGTGGCCTTGTCCAAGCATGCGATCGAAGGCGTTGCCGCTGCTGATTGGCCGACCAACCGCGCCGCATGGCTTGGCGGCCAGGTCGCCTGCAATATTTCATGGCAGGACTCCGGCACGCAGGCAACGCGTCCTGACCAGAGCAAGATTGGCGACGACGTCCTGACAATCTACGAGCCCCGCGTCGCCGGTGGCACCTATGCACCACCCAACATCGCAGGTTCGACTTGCTGTGTCGCCGCCACCTCTCCGGAGCCGGAAGCGGCCTTCCTCATGCTGGCCTTCCTGACCACGGCCTCGATTATGGCGATCAACGAGGCCAACGCCAACGGCGTGGCTCCCGGTTACAAGTCAGTGCTGAAGAACGAGAAGCTGCAATCTGTTTCGCAGCCCTCGAAAGTCTGGTCCGAGGCGCTGGATTACGCCTGGTGCGCCCCGCGCCTGCCCAACGGCTTCCAGATCGATCAGGAAATCGGCTTCCTCATCAACAAGGTGGTTGTCGGCGAATTGCAGCCGAAGGCCGCTCTCGACGAAGCCGTCTTGAAGGTGAAGGACATCATGACCAAGAACGGCTTCTATGCCGGCAAGGATCCGATGAACTTCGCCGCCACCGAGCCGGGCTTCTGGATGGGCAAAGGCAAGACGGCACCTTTCTGACCGCGGAATAGGGCGCTTTTGCACACTGCACTTGGCCGGGTTTCGCGACCCGGCCAAATTTTTCGGAATCGTCTCGCCTGCGCCCAAATGCAGACACAATCTTCTGGCACTATATTCCTATGACAGAGCTGGCCCTTGAAGGATTGAATTCAGTAACCGGCCGCCGCAAGCGCCGCAGTCCATTCATGCGCAAGGCCTTTCCCTATTTCATGGTGGCGCCCGCCGTTATCTATCTTCTCGGCATCACCCTGTGGCCCGGCATCTATGCCGTCTATCGTTCCCTCTACACCGGCAAGTTCAAGCTCGAATATGTCGGCCTGCAGAACTACCGCGAACTCCTGGTCGACAATACCTTCTGGATTTCCTTGTGGAACACCGTGTTCCTCGGCTCGATCACGCTTTTCATCGAGTTCGTCATCGCCATGGGATTGGCGGCCCTGGTCTACCGCGGCCGCTGGGCGCGCGGCTGGCGCATTCTGTTCACCCTGCCCATGCTATTCATGCCCTCGGCCGTGTCTTACCTCTGGAAACTGCTGTTCAACGACGGCCGCGTGATCGCCGATCTCATCCGCCGTGCGGGCTTCGACATGGGCAACATCGACTGGATGGGCACCGTGTTCAATGCCCGCTTCGTTTTGGTGGTGACCGATGTGTGGCAGTGGACGCCCTTTTTATTCATCATCTTCGTCGCGGGCCTTCAAGGGCAGGACCAGGAAGTGGAGGAAGCGGCACGGCTGGACGGGGCGTCGTGGACCAGGCTGTTCTTCAACATTTCGCTTCCCTTGATGCGGCCGGTCATTGCCATCGCCCTGGTCCTGCGAGGCGTCGATATCCTCACCACCTTTGCGTCCGTCCATATCATCACGCAGGGAACACCCGGTGGTGCCACGGAAACCGTGAGCTATTTCATCTACCGCACGGCCTTCAAGAGTTTTGAGCAGGGCTATGCCTCGGCGGCCTCCGTGCTGGTGCTGGTTGTCACGATCATCATGGCGCAGACCCTGGTGCGCCGGTTCTTCAAGTCGGGAACCGAATCATGAGCCGCCGTTTCAATCTGTCGCCTTGGAGCGCGGCTATCCTGTGGGTCTGGGGGGCAATCTGCTTGCTTCCCATACTGTTCTTCGCGACAATCGCCTTGCGCCCGCGCAATGAGATCATCGCCCCGGCGCCGATCTATTTCCCGACGATTTCGATCGAGACATGGGCCAAGATCTGGGCCGAGTGGCCGATCATGAACTATTTCAAGAATTCGGTCATGGCCGTGACGGGCAGTGTCTTCATCTGCCTGCTCCTGGGCGTGCCGGCGGCCTATGCGCTGGCGCGCTACCGCTTCAAGGGTCGCGAAGACATTGGTTTTTACATTCTCTCGACCAAGATGATGGCGCCGGCCGCCGTGGCCATTCCGATTTTCGTTCTCTTCGGCCAGTTGAAGATGCTCGACACCGTGTGGGCGCTGATGCTGGTTTACGCGGCGATGAACCTGTCTATCGTCGTGTGGATCATTCGCTCCTACATGATCGACATTCCCCATGCCATCGAGGACGCCGCACGCACCGACGGTGCTTCGGATCTGCGCATTCTGTGGGAAATCATCATCCCCATGTGCTTGCCCGGCATCATCACGGCAGGGGTGATCGCGGCAATTTTCGCCATGAATGAATATCTCTTCACCCTCATCATCGCTTCGAGAAACGCCTATCCGCTGTCCGTGGCGCTGGCCAACTTCTCCGGCGGCTCCGACGGCATTATCTATAATGCCATCGCCCTGGTGGCCTTCCTCGCCTTTTTCCCCGTACTGCTTTTGGTAATCCTGATTCAAAACCATCTCTCGCGCGGCTTGACGATGGGGGCCGTTAAGGGGTGAAATGCAGATATGACCATTGCTTTCCGGACCGCCGATGATTTTGCCGCCCATGCCGTTTGCGTTGCCGCCGGCATGAGGGATGGCATGCGGGCCACCCAGTTCTACGTCCGCGACCTGTCGCGCGCCGATGCGTGGGGCAACAGCCATTCGGGCGGCGCCACCTTCCTGTCGGTCCAGGTGGCGCGCATGGCCCGCCTTGCGGACAGCTTCATGACCTGGAGCGCCAACGCGGCGATCAAGCTGTTCCTGCCGGGCTGGCGCAAGCTGCCGTCACCCTTTGCACCCGGCATGATGAGCGAAATTGCCACTGCGATCAGCAAGAACAGCTTCGTGCATAACCCGCTGTTCAATGCCTATTTCTTCCGCGCCGCCAATCACATCCTGCTGCGTTTCACCAGCCCGCCCTTCCTGGTGCTGGAACATCGCGTCGATGCCGCGCGCCGCATGCTGGCCATGCGCGATGATGCGGCACAGGAGATCTTGAAGACGCGCTTCCTGGCCCGCGCCCTCATTGCCTTGGTGGAAACCGGACCCGTGGCCAGGCTGGGCAAGCTGATGAACGCTGACGGCCTGTTCAAGGGCATTGAACCCAACGTCGCCGTAAACGCCATTGCCTGTGTCAGCCTGCTTTTTGCCGAAGAAGGCAGGCCTATCCAGCAACTCGATGAGGATCAATTCTTTGCCGTTGTGGGCGCACTGATTGAACCGCGCCTGGCCGCCATCGGCAGCCTCGTCGCCAACCGCAATGAAGACGGCCTTGAAGCCGAACTCGCCGAAATCAAGGCAATGTATTAAGTGTTCTGACGCTGTCAGCAATTGCGTCAGTGAACACTGATTAGCTTGCCAGCCCAGCTTCAGACAAAAGGCGGAAGAACAAGCCGCCGTCAACCTTGGAAAATTCTATTCCACCGTTCTCGCGCATGAATGCTTCAGGGTCGCTGGTTCGCTCCCCTCTGCCCTCAAGATAGGCGCCCAGGCGTCGCGATTCAGCAACAATAGCCTTGTTGATTGGGTGCCGGATCTCGTCGTATTGCCGCAAGTCATCGGTTACCGAAGCGTTCTTGAGCGTTGCTGCAAGCGTCATCGCGTCGTGGCCAGCCTTGATTGCGCCTCTTGCCACGTGTGGTCGCGCAACGCAGGCGGCATCGCCGAGGAGAGCCACACGGCCAAACGCCATCCGAGGCGATTCGAGTTCACCGATTGGTTGAAAAAACGGCTGGTCGGCCAGCCGCACCACTTCAGCCCACGCAGTGCATAGGAGTGCCTCAGCATCGCGCCGCATGTTTGCAACGACTTCCGGCCGTATCTCTTGTGGCGGAATGCCGTTGGGATGAATGTTTCCGGCGGCGTCTGTCTGCATCTCGCGCAGCGTCGGCGAAACATCTACCGGCCGATACCAGACGAAGCTATAGCGACGCCGGCCAGGCCTCAGATCGTCCCCTGGACCGGGTACTGGATAGCCGAGGATATGTTCTCCCGGAATCAGGCCCCACGCGAATCGGTGAAAGAGTGTGGCATGGGTGGCAGCCGAAAGGGCCCCCTCTTCGACCATGCCGCGCCAGCCGACATAGCCGGAGTAGAGCAGTTCGACATCGGGGAGGAGTTGCCGGCGCACTATTGAGCGAACACCATCGGCGCCGATCAAAATGTCTCCGCGCAGTCTCAGGCCGTCAGAGAGGCAGGCGGTAACTCCTTTGGCGTCCTGATCGAATCTAGCAAGGAAGACACCCCGGCGTATGCGCGCCTCCGGAAAGACGTCACTCAACAGCGAATAGATGCGAGACCATGACGTGCAGAGTTGGGGCATTGCTATTTCAGCGGAAACGCTACCGTCACGCGCTAAAACCGCCCGTCCGCCGATTGCCACGCCCACAGTTGAGTCGATATGCGCCCCGGCATGGAGAAGTCCTTCTAGCATCGGCGGATGGACACCAAGCCCAGCGCCGCGGCCAGCGAGCCTTCCCTCAGATCGCTCAACGATGGTTACATCCCAACCAGAACGAAGCAGCATGCATGCCGCGAACAAGCCGCCGAGAGACCCGCCAACCACAATGGCACGCCGTATGCGGGTCGCAGCCATTGTCGCTCTCCTTTGCCGAACGGCTCCCCATTGGGCGTCACAACGTCCGCAATATAGCGTAACTTGCAATATGAAGAAGTCGAAGCTTTATTCGTGGTGGTATTGCGGTGTGGTGACTGCCGGTTAGCCCTTCGTCTTCGTGGTCGTCATGAAGTTCAGCGTGTGAGCGAAGGATTCGACTCCGGCCTGTGAACCAAGCCCTGTGGCGTTGAGCGCCGAGGTCGCCTGGGCGAAGCGCACCGTGTCCTCCGGTGAAAAATCGTGGCACAGGCCAACGGCAAAGCCCGCATCGAAGGCATCGCCGCAGCCACAGGTGCATTTGACTGCGACATCGAAGGCCGGCATCCGGAAACGCGTGCCGTCGGCATGATGATAATACGCGCCGTTCTCGCCCAGCGTGAATACGCAGCACTTGACACCAAGGTCGATGAAGAACTTCGCCGTTCCTTCGAGATCGTCAAGGCCGGTCAGCGCATGGGCTTCCTCGATCGAGGGCAGGAAATAATCCGTATAGGGAAGAACCTGCGCGACAGCAGGCAGATCGTCTTTCGAGCCTGCAAATATGTCGACGGTCGTGATCGCGCCCGCAGCTTTGGCAGCCCGGGCGAGTTCGGCATTGCGGCCCTTGTCCATCGTGTCCATCAGCCCGACGCCACCGAGGTGTACGACGTGGGAGTCGATCACTTGCTTCAGCATCGCATCGTCGACATGGAAACTCCCCGTGGCCCCTTTCATGTGGAGCGCAGGGCGCGACCCGTCAGCCCGCGTGGTGACGATGGACGATGAAGTTTTCCAGCCGTCCTTCTGCTGCATGGTTGAGGTATCGACACCAAAATGTTGCAGCCGCTGCAACACCCAGTCGCCCATCAGGTCCTTGCCAACCCCGCCGACTGCCAGCGATTTGAGACCCATCTTGGCCCCGGCGATCACCGCTGTTCCGGCCGCTCCCGAGACGGCCAGTGTCAGTTCGTCGATGAAATAGCAGCCGCCGCCGGGCGGCACCGCGGTGAACGGCCAGCCGAGGCAGTCGAATGTGATGAAACCGATTGACGCAAAATCATAACGCATTCAGGTCCTCCCGGCGCGGGTTTGATGCTGCCGCCGGATTTCAGGCGAGCATCAGGGCGGGTTCTTCGATAAACGAACGAAATGCCGCGAGCAATTGCGCGCCAAGGGCGCCATCGACGGCGCGGTGATCGCACGATAGCGTCGCCGTGATCTGGCTGCGCAGTACCGGCTGGCCATTTACCGGAACAAAACGGTCCACCGCAGCTCCGACAGCCAGGATCGTCGCATGCGGCGGGTTGACGATGGCCGTGAATTGCTCGATTCCATACATGCCCAGGTTGGAAATGGCCGTGGTGCCGCCCTGGTATTCGGACGGGACGAGCTTGCGAGCCCGTGCCTTTGCAGCGAGTATTTTCATCTCGCCGGAAATTTGCGACAGCGATTTGGATTCGGCAGAGCGGATGACCGGCGTGAACAGCCCATCCTCCACCGCGACGGCGACACCGATATCGCTCGCATGATGCTGCAGGATGTTGTCTCCCGCCCATGTCACATTGGCGCGGGGAACCTTCTGCAGCGACAGAGCCATGGCCTTGATGATGAAATCGTTGATCGAGAGCTTCCACAGGGGCTGTTTGTCAGCGCCGTGCGGGGCATGTGCGTTAAGCCGGTTGCGGATGTCGCCGAGTTGACCCGCGTCGCAGGTAACGCTCAGGTAGAAGTGCGGAATTGTCAGCTTCGACAGCGTCAGCCGCTCAGCTATCGTTCGCCGCATGCCGCTGACCGGAAGAATGTCGAAACTGCCCGGCTGATAGAATCGCTCCACCCCTTCGGCTGGCGGATTTGTCGCGGCACTGCGGGCCGCTGTGGTAAATCGCTCGATATCGGCAGCGACAATGCGGCCGCGCGGTCCGCTGCCGGGCAGGCCTTCAAGCGCCACGCCCTTGTTCCGCGCCAGGCGCCTGGCAAGCGGCGTGGCACGCGGCTTTCCTGAAGTAGGCGTCACCGCGCCAATCGGTTTAGATGCGGGCGCAACGACTGCGGGCACCGGCGCACCTGAGGCCACGGGTGTGGCAACTGGGGCGAGCGCTTCACCTTGTGCATAAAGATAGGCAACGGCACTTCCGACTGGAACAACGGCGCCCTCAGCAGCGGATATCTGCCGGATGATGCCATCCCCGGGCGAATCCACTTCCATCACCGCCTTGTCGGTTTCAATCTCGAACAGCAGGGCACCTTTGGAAACGCTGTCGCCATCCTTGACATGCCACTTGCTGATCTTGCCGGAGGCCATGTCCATGTCCACCTTGGGCAGGATGACTTCGACAGGCATGGCCTAGAGCTTGCCCTTCACCAGATTGCGCACGGCTTCCGTGATGCCCGGGGTTTGGGGAACGGCGGATTTTTCCAGCACCGGATTATAGGGGATTGGTGAATCCGCTCCACCAAGCCGCAGGATCGGCGCATCGAGATAGTCGAAGGCCTCGCTCTCGGCGATCAGCGCGCTGATCTCGGCCCCGATGCCAAGTGTTTTGACCCCTTCATAGACGCAGGCCAGTCGGCTCGTCTTCTTGACACTTTCGATGATGGTCTCGGTGTCAAGCGGACGTAGCGTGCGAAGATCGATGACCTCGGCTTCGATACCTTCGCCGGTAAGGGTTTCCGCCGCCTCAAGCGCCCGGTGCACCATGATCGAGGTGGCAACGATGGTAACATCGCGTCCTTCGCGCCGGACTGCGGCCTTGCCGATGGGCACCCGGTAGCTGTGTTCCGGCACATCGCCCTTCATCTTGTAGAGAAGCTTGTGCTCGAAAACCATGACCGGATCGGGATCGTCGATAGCCGCCAGCAGCAGGCCCTTGGCATCATGGGGTGTTGACGGCTGAACCACCTTGAGCCCTGGCACATGCGCCAGCCAGGCTTCCAGGGACTGGCTGTGCTGGGCGGCGGCCCCGGTGCCTGAACCGGAAGGAAACCGCATGACCAGCGGCACCGAAACCTTTCCGCCCAGCATGAAGCGCATCTTGGCGGCCTGATTGACAATCTGCTCCATCGCCAGCGTGGCGAAGTCGGAGAACTGGAATTCGAGCACCGGCCGGCAGCCGGCCAGGGCGGCACCGACGGCGACGCCAGCCTGTCCAAGTTCGGCGATGGGCGCATCCATCACTCGGTCTTCGCCAAAGCGATGCACCAAATCTCCGGTCACCTGGAATGCCCCGCCATAGACGCCGATATCCTCGCCCATCAGGAACACGCGCTCATCGGCTTCCATCGCCTGGGCCAGCGCCTCTTGCACCGCTTGCGCGTAGCTCAGTTCACGGAAGGGCGCATTCATGCGGTTGTTCCGGGTGTGTAAACGTCACGTGTCGCATCTTCCGGCAAGGGATCGGTTCCGTTGCGGGCAAATTCGATTGCGTCGGTGATTTCCGTTTCAGCCGAAATCCGGATGTCGTCGATTTCACTCTGGGTGGCGAAACCGTTGAGCATCAGTTCGCTTTCGAAATGACCGATGGGATCGCGCTCTTTCCACGCCTCGATCTCTTCCTTGCTGCGATATCGGTTGCGATCACTCTTGGAATGCCCGCGAATGCGGTAGGTCTTGCATTCGATCAGCGTTGGCCCGCCGCCGCCGCGCGCCCGCGCCGTTGCCTTCATGACGGCCTCGGCAACATCTTCGATATGATTGCCGTCGACAATCTCGCCCGGCATGTTGTAGGAGGCCGCGCGGTCGGCGATATGTTCGACCGCCATCGAGCGTTCGGTCGAAACCGACATGCCATACTTGTTGTTCTCGCATACGAATAGCACCGGCAATCGCCAGATCGACGCCATGTTGAGCGCCTCGTGGAAGGCCCCTTCGTTGGATGCGCCATCCCCAAAGAAACACACCGCGATATCGTCGCGCTTCTGCTTCTTGATGGCGAGTGCCGCGCCGACCGCGATAGGTATGCCGCCGGCCACAATGCCATTTGCGCCGAGATTGCCGCTCTCGACATCGGCGATATGCATCGAACCGCCGCGCCCGCGGCAATAGCCTTCTTCCTTGCCGAAAAATTCGGCGAACATCAATTTCGGATCGGCACCCTTGCCGATGCAGTGACCATGTCCACGGTGCGTTGACGTGATGTAGTCGCTGCGCCGGAGATCCATGGTGGTGCCGACGGCACTCGCTTCCTGTCCGATCGACAGATGCATGGTTCCGTGAATGAGGCCGCGCGTATAGGCTTCTTCGGCACCCTCCTCGAAGCGGCGGATCAGGTACATCCGCCGCAGTGCCTGCCGGAGCTGCACTGTCGTGAAATGCTTATAGAACGGTCGCAGATTGACGCTGGCTGGAGGCGTAGTCCGGAGTGCGGCCTTGGCCATCAGGCTTGCCCCGCCAGCATCTCGTCCTGACGCTTGCGCAGCACCACGATGCGTGAAGAAGCGTCGATTGCCGAGTTTTCGTAAGTCAGGAGCTCACCCTTTCTTATTGGCTTGGTCACCTTGCCGCATTCCAGGAGACCGCAGGGAATGCCCTTGGCTTGCTGTGCCTCGTCGTAAGCCATGATCCAGGCGCGGTAAGTGTATTCGCCAATGGCGTCGAGCATCTCGCCGGGCTTGAGATCGCGCTTGGCAACGGCACAGACCTCGGCACTGGGCTGTGGCAACGGCTGCATGTCGGCATGGTGATAGAGCACGGCGCGCGCACAGGAGAGCGGCACCTCCAGGCTTGTGAGATGGTAGGGCCGGTAGAATGTGTAATACGGTCCCGCGCCAAGCTTCAGGTCATGCATGCGCTCGCGCACCCTGGGATGCGCCATTTCAGCGATGACGAACACGCCCGGTGCCACGCCCTTGCCGATCGAGAAATCGACAACGCCCTTGCGTGACAGCACGCCGCCATCGGCGACGGGGCACAGGACTTTTTCGAGTTCCGCAAGCGTCGCCGCCGGGCCGTGCATGCCGGGCCGGTCGGGCACCAGGCCCGTGGCATTGGCGATTGCCGCCATCTCCACCATGGTTTTGGAGCCATCGACAAATTCCACCAGCATGCGCGGATTCATGTTCCGCCGCGTGGCTTCCTCCATGTAGTTGTCGGGCGTGGCATCGATATTGAGCGGATTGTTCTTGCCCTTGCCCGCCGCCACGATGGGGTAACCCAGCCCGGTGACGAAATTGATGATCTCCATGCAGGAACTCGGCTCATCGCCCGCACCCAGCGTGTAGACCACGCCGAGCCGTTTCGCTTCTGCTTGTAGATAGGCGCCGATGGTGACGTCGGCTTCGACATTCATCATCACCAGATGCTTGCCATGCTCCATGGCGGTCAGACCGATCTCGGCGCCAACCGCGGGCTTGCCCGTGGCATCGATGATCACATCGATTTCGTCGCTGGTGCAGACTGTCAGCGCATCAAGCGTGAGGGCCGTCTTTCCGTCCTTGAGTGCTTGTGAAAATGCGGCCTTGCTGTCGGCGGTAGCGTGGCTGCCTTCTGGCCTCCCGGCAATCCGCAGGGCCTTTTTCGCCGCATCGATGTTGATTTCCGCGATGGCGGCAACTGTGATGCCGATCATCTGGTCACACTGGGTGACGATATCCGTGCCCATTTCGCCCGAGCCGATGAGACCGACCCGGATCGGACGGCCCTTTTCGAAGAGACGGCGGCTCAGATCGGCATGGAGGCCGCTGACCGGTCCAATAGGCCGCATTCCGCCGGCACGCGTTGGTGTTGCCACGTTCGTTGTCATGTTTCTCTCGTCAATAAAGATACTTTTATGCTGCTGAATGTCAATATGTAACCTGTCAAGAATCACCGCTTTTGGGCAAATTCGCAAGGTGCCGAACCGATAACATAAGTCCCCCGCAGCAATAATTCATTTCGCCGCGGTGGGGCAAAGTCAGGCCAATTCTGATATTTGGATCATAGTATGGCTGATGGACTCCGCCCAATCAGCGTCATCTCTCCCTTCAATATATACGACACTTATGATCTTGAAATTTGAAATTGTTGCATTTTGACGTGTCTCATATAAAAGTTGCCAAGGCCGGGAGAATTGGGCGACGCTGCTTGGCAGCGATAAGCTCTGGCACCGGACAAATGGAGGGGCCTCTCCGGACACGCCGGTCTGGCCGCACGGGAGTAGTATGGCTGAAATCAAGCTGCGCGGCATAACCAAATCCTGGGGAAGTTTTATTGGCGTCGATGCCATCGACCTTGATATCCGGGACAAGGAATTCATGGTCTTTCTGGGCCCGTCGGGCTGCGGCAAGACCACGACCATGCGCATGATTGCAGGCCTCGAGGAGCCCACCGCCGGGGAAATCATCATCGACAGCGAGCGGGTCAACGAAGTCGACGCGCGTGACCGTGACGTGGCCATGGTGTTCCAGAGCTACGCGCTCTATCCCAACATGACCATTTACGAGAATATTCGCTTTCCGCTGCGCATGCGCGGCGTGCCAAAGGCCGACCAGGACGGGCTGGTCAAGAAAGCAGCCGGCATGGTTGAGCTAGGCGATTTTCTGCACCGCAAGCCGGGAGCCCTTTCGGGCGGCCAGCGCCAGCGCGCGGCGCTCGCAAGGGCCATCGTCCGCCAGCCTCAGGTTTTCCTGATGGATGAACCTCTGTCCAATCTCGACGCCAAATTACGCCTCACCATGCGCGCGCAACTCAAGCACATTCAGAACGAGTTGCAGACCACGACGGTGTATGTGACTCACGACCAGATCGAAGCCATGACGTTGGCCGATCGCATCGCCATCATGAACAATGGCAAGATCCAGCAATTGGCAACGCCGGACGAAGTTTACAACAATCCCAACCATGTCTTTGTGGCAGGGTTTATTGGCTCGCCACCGATGAATCTCATCAGCGGCGAGTTGCAGTCCGGCACATTCCTTGGCCCGGACACCAGGGCGAAAACCGGACTGAAGCAAAGCCGAAAACACGTGATCCTTGGCGTCAGACCGGAAGATATGGAAGTCTGCGCGCCCGAAAAGGCCGATCTGGTGTCCAAACTCTATTCGCTTGAGCCGACTGGCGATGTAACGCTGGTGACAGCCTATGCCGGAGAGCAGCTTGTCGTCGCCAAGGGTACGCGCACCTTCCGCCAGGCGCTCAACACGCCCATCGCATTCCGCTTTCTGAAGGATCGCATCTTCCTTTTCGATGGTGAAACCGGCAACCGGTTGCCACGCTGAAAATTTGCGGCAATTTTGGCTCAATTTGCCTGCCCGTCGTTAACCGTCTGCAAAGCGTAAGAGTCGATTAACCTCAACGAAGCCGCTCCAATTCGCTAAGACTCGTGTCGCAATTATTTACTGCATTGGGGTTTGGCAATGACGGCAACAAGCATATCCAATGGCAACATCTGGAAAGAAGTGGCTTCCCAGCGTGAGCGCAGTGCGCGCGTTATGACATGCCTGAGCGTAGCGCTGGGCTTCGCCTTGCTCGCGACCTTTTCGTACAGCTACGCCTCGGCATCGCGCTATTCGGGGCTTTGTGCGCAGATCGAAGCGGTGAGCGCCTCGGCCGGCAAGAACATGCGCGAATTGTCAGCGAGTCTTGCGCAGAATTACTGCACGTGACACCAGCGATTCGGGGCAGCTAACGCGCTGATGGGGAGGGAGCTGCCCCGAACACTTTGGCCAGACAGTCCTGGCAATCTGGGTCCGCAAAATTAGCCATTAGCCATTTCTCAAGGTTAAGCCGGGAAACCGCACACCAACACTGGCTCGTCGCTCTACTTTTACTTTCATTTTATCGCGCGTCCCTATCTTCGGCATGGGCAATGCATGACAAGAACAACATGTGCATTCCGGGACGGAGTCAGGAATGATCGCCACATCGGCGGCAGCGGGAAGCAGATACATCGACGTTGAAGTCGTCCAGCGCCTGATGAAGGCCGTGGACTTCATTGTCCTTGCTTGTGGCGCGCTGTTCATCACCATGCTCGCAGCCCATCATGCGATCGGCGGGAATACGCCGGCGATCATCGGTTTTCTTGCACTCACTATAGCTTTCGCTTCACTCCTCATGGTGCGGACCCTCGGGCTCTACGATGTCCGCGCTTTCGCCGATTGGGCGCGTGGCGCCACCTTCTGCATCATTGCAGCCTTCGTAACCGGAGGTGCCGCTTATCTCTTCGCCACGGCAACGCTGATCAAGTTGAGTCCGGCCTGGATGTTTCACTGGTTCTTGATCCTGACATTTCATTTTGTCCTGACCCGCGGAGCAGCAGCTCTTTGGGCCAGCCCGATGGCGGCAAAGGGAAGATTTCGCAAGCGCATCGCCATTGTTGGCGGCGGCAAGTCAGCCGAGAACGCCATACATACGCTGGAAAATTCGGCAGGCATCGATCTCGATATCGTCGGACTTTTCGATGACCGGTTTGACGAGCGCAGTCCCGCCTCGATTCGCGCCCATAGCAAGATCGGCAAGATCGACGAACTGGCGGAATACGCCCGCGCCCAGCGTGTCGACCTCATTATCGTAGCCATTCCGCTCACCGCTGAGGCCAGGCTTCTGCACATTCTGAAACGCCTGTGGGAATTGCCCGTTGACATCAGGATCAGCGGCCAGGCCTCCAAACTGAAGCTTTCGCCCGGCGCTTACACGCAATTGGGCGACCTGCCGCTGCTCGCCGTCTTCGACCGGCCACTGTCAGGGTGGAGCTCCTTCCTCAAGAGTGCGCTTGATCGCACCGTCGCTGCCGTGGCGCTTGTTGGCCTCGCACCAGTCATGCTGGCCATCGTCGCTATGGTGAAATACGAGAGCAAGGGACCTGCGCTTTTCAGGCAGCGCCGCTACGGCTTCAACAACGAGTTGATCGAGGTCTACAAGTTCCGCTCGATGTATACTGACCAGGCCGATGCAAATGCGTCGAAACTGGTGACGAGGGACGATCCCCGTGTAACCCGCGTCGGCCGTATCATCCGCAGGACGTCGCTTGATGAGCTACCACAGTTGTTCAACGTCCTGACCGGCCAGCTTTCGATTGTAGGGCCAAGGCCGCATGCTACCCAGGCCAAGGCAGCCGATGCACTTTATGAACAGGTCGCCGACGGTTATTTTGCGCGGCACAAGGTCAAACCGGGCATAACCGGCTGGGCTCAGGTAAATGGCTGGCGCGGCGAGACCGATACACGCGAAAAGCTCGAACAGCGCGTCAAGTATGACCTTGATTACATTGATCGATGGTCCTTGTGGCTGGACATCTACATAATACTCAAGACACCGTTCGCTCTGCTCAAGAGCGAGAACGCCTATTAACCATAAATACAGGCCGGTACTTTCTAATACTCTTAACTTTCTGTTAACCCTAAGCGCAGTGCGCGCCGCAGTGGCGGCACGTGTGTGGGGGACTACCTATGGATATTACGTCACTTATCATTCAGCTCATCATTGGCGCCATTGGCGGCAACGCGGCTGGTGCCGTCCTGAAGAATTTCAGCCTTGGTACGCTCGGTAACACAATTGCCGGTGTTGTTGGTGGTGGCATCGGCGGGCAGATTCTCGGTTCGCTCTTGGGTGCAGCACCTGCGGCAGCCGACGCTGCTGCTGCGGGCGGCGGCTCATTGATCGAGTCGATTGCTGGCGGCGGCATCGGCGGCGCTGTGCTGATGATCATTGTCGGCGTCATCAAGAACATGATGAACCAGAAAGCCTGATCATCGCATCCGGCATTGTCCTGGGGCGCTCGCTTGGGCGCCCCTTTCATTTGTACTTGTCAGAACCGGTCCACCCGGAATGGCGCAAGATCAACATTGCTGCGGGCCAGACTCATCTGTTCGGCCAGAAGCCGGCCGGTTGTCGGTCCCCAGGTCAGGCCCATGTGACCGTGACCGAAGCCATACCACACATTGCTGGCTGTCTTTGCTGGCCCGATAACCGGTAGTGAGTCGGGCGTGCCCGGCCTGTGCCCCATCCATCGCGTGGTGGCGGCATCAGGCGGCATCAGACCAGGCAGCACCTGCTTGAACACGTGCCAAAGCTTGTCGGCGCGGCTCCAGTTGGGAGCAGCATCGAGCCCGGCAAACTCATCCGTACCGGCCAGCCGCAGTCCCATCTCCATCGGCGTTGCGGCACCCGGCGTGCGCGCATAGGTGATCGATCGCGACAGCGATACGCCCGAATTAGGCAGCACAATGTGATATCCGCGCTCGGATTCGAGCAGGACCTTGTCGCCCAGTTGACGCGATAGGAGATGCGAATACGCGCCTGCGCAAATGACCAGCCGGTCAAGCCGAAGCACTTTTCCGGACTTCAGTTGAAGCGTCTCCGCCTGGTTGTTCGCGATGCCGATGGACCCAACTTCGTCACTGAGAATTTCCCCGCCATTGCGAGCGACCTGTGCTGCGATGGATTTCACCACGCGCGCCGGATTGCGCACAAAGTACCAGCCGCCATGAAATGCACCGCAATGAACCGAGGGAGAAAGAGCGGGCTCAAGTTCCCGTGCCTCATCGCCGGAAATGCGTTTCGCCTCGTAGCCATGCGCCTTCTTGATATCGCGCTCCGCTGCTTCTGCCTGATACTGGGCTTCGCTGTCATAGAGGCGAAGCGTGTCGGCCTTTACTAAAAGGTCGGAGACACCGGCATCCTTCAGCAGCAGTTGCAGATCGTTGACGGCGTGAAGCCCCAGTTGCGCGCGGGCTTCGGTGATCATTTTCACCCGTGCCGGAAGGGCATTGCGTCCAGCCGCGAGAAACCAGGGCAGTGCCCGGGGCAAGTAGGGCAGGCGGATGGTCAGCGGTCCAAGCGGGTCCATCAGCCATCCCGGAATCTTCAGCAACACTCTGCCGTGCACACTCGGCATGATTTCTGCAAACGCGATGCCACCGGCATTGCCGAAGGAACAGCCCTCGCCGGGCGGCAGCCGGTCGATGACCGTCACGCGAAAACCAGCCTTCTGAAGATAAGCCGCCGTCGAGATGCCGATGATTCCGGCGCCGATGATGGTGGCGTGAGGTGAGTCTGGTGTGTTCATTCTTTGTGGAACTCGAGAGAAGTGAAGTATGAAACGCAAAACGCCTCGAAGGCAGAAACCAGCCGTGTTGGCCGCATCTGCTGCAAAAGGGCAAGCGAAATAACGCCTTTTTCCGTTTTCTCGGCGATGGGCCGCACCGCCAGTTCGCCACCGTCATAGCTGCGATCACCTTCCGGGCGCGTGACCAGCAGGGAATAGCCAAGTCCCTGTCCAACCAGGCCACGCACCAGTTCCAACGAAGGCGATGAGAACGCCACGTAGGGGCTGATGCCATGCGATTCCAAAATGCGCGTGAAATACGTGCGGCTTGGCAGGATATCGAGCAGGATGAAGGGCTCGTCGGCAAGTTCTGATAGCGATACGACGCGCTGCTCGGCAAGACGGTGCCGGGCCGGAAGCAGGATGTACGGATCAATTTCCATTAGGTCAACGATGCGAAGGTCATCCGGCATGTCAACCTTGTAGAGCAATGCCAAGTCATGGCGGCCGCTGCGCAGGCCTTCGAAAAGCTGATCCTGAACGCCTTCTTCGAGCCTGATGCGTGTGCGCGGATAGAGCTTCTGAAATCCCGCAATGAGTCGCGGCGCATGCACCGGAGCAATGGTCAGAAAGCTTCCAATCATAAGCTCGCCTTCGATTTCCGCACCTGCCGCCTGGGCGTCGCGCTGCACCTCTCTCGCGTGATTGAGCAGGTTGCGCGCCTCGACGAGAAATCGCGAACCCTGTGGCGTTGGTTTGACGCCCTGTGCATGCTGGCGGATGAAAAGCTGCAGGCCCAATTGCCCTTCGAGCTTCATGATGGCGGCGGAGACTGAAGGCTGTGCCACGCCAAGCGCTTGCGCCGCTGCGGCGACCGATCCAAGATCGCCAACTGTGACCGCGAAATCCAATTGTCTCAGCGTGTATCGGAGCATAGATTAAAACTATCCAAAGCCTTATTATTATCTATTTTTCCTAAGTCAAGACTGATGGCATGAAGGGGTCAAGTGACAACGAGAAAGCGAACAATGGACAAGCTGCTCCGGACAGGCGAGACGTCCGAAAATTTCATATCGGCCATGGGTCGCGCTGCAACCGGCGTTTCCGTCGTCACAACCGGGGGAAGGGGCGGCAGGTTCGGCCTGACGGTCAGCGCTGTTTGCTCCGTATCCGCAGATCCGCCGCTCCTGCTTGCCTGCGTCAACCGCAAAAACCCGACAGTTGGCGCCATCGACATCAACGGCATGTTCGCAGTCAATGTCCTCGGAGCGGACCAGCGCAGTTACGCCGAGACCTTCTCCGGCCGGCCCAAGAGCGGACATCCCTTCGACTTCGGCAGTCATGACTGGATTGACGGAACAACTGGAGTTCCGATCATTCCGGACGCAGTTGCTGTTTTCGAATGCGAGATCGACACCTCATATGACGCGGGGACGCATCGCATCTTCATTGGCCGCGTGCTTGCGGCCCGTCAGGGCGGAGCAGAACCGCTCGCCTACAGCAACCGCCAGTTCAGGCGCATCACCGACTACTGAGGATCGACCCAATGATAAGAACAGGTGAACAGTATCGCGAGTCCATTCGCGACGGACGCGAAGTGTGGATCAACGGCGAACGCGTCAACGACGTCACTCGCCATCCCATGTTCAAGCCTTTGGTGGATATCCGCGCCCGCATTTACGATATGCAGCATGAGGCCAAGTTCCAGAAGGCCATGACCTATGTCGAAGATGGCGAGCGCCACCCGATCGGCCACCGCTTGCCTTTTGAGGCAAAGGACTGGACCGACAAGCGCAATGCGGTGGACACGATCATGCATGAAGTGGGTGGTGTCGTCACCCGCGTTGGCGACGAAACCATCGGCGAGATGTGGTCACTTTGGGACGGCAAGGATATCCTCAACGAAATCGATCCGCGCTTCGCCAGGAACATCGAGAACCACATCAAGCAGTCGATAGCCCTCGATCCGTTCCATGTGTCCGCCAACACCGATCCCAAGGGCGATCGCTCCAAGCGCCCGCAGGACCAGGATCCGGACATGCTCGTGCATGTTGTGAAGGAGACTGACGCCGGCATCGTGATCCGTGGCGCCAAGTATGAAACCGCCGCGGCCTACGCCAACCAGGCCTTTCTCAAGCCAACGATTGCCAACTGGGGCGATGCCAAGCTCTCCGAGTATGCGCTTGGCTGCATTGTCAGGATGAATGCGCCGGGTGTGAAGCACATCTGCCGGACAGGCTTTGTCGGCCGCGCCCCCGAGCGTGATTATCCCCTGTCGAACAAGTTTGACGAGGTCGACACCATCGTCATCCTCGACAACGTGCTGATACCCTGGGAAGATGTGTTATTCTACCAGCATACCCGCGCCGCAGCTTTCATCCGCCAGACGCTGCATCGCTACTCGGCATTTCCCTTCGTGCAGAGAACGCTTTCATATGCCGACCTCATCATTGGCGCCGCCCTTTGGAACGCCAGGCAGACAGGTCTCGACAAGCAGCAGGCTGTCCAGGAGAAACTCTCGGAACTGGCAGTCTGGCGCGAAGGCATCAACGCCCACCTGACCGCTGCTGTCGCCATGGGCGAGAAGAGCCCTAACGGCCTTCTCATGCCAAACCAGTCATTGTTGATGACCGGACGGTGCCACGCGCTCAACAATCTCCCGCGCATGATGCACATTGCCCGTGAACTCTGTGGCGGCCAGATTTGCGTCACACCCGATGCGGCTGTTTTCGAGCATCCCGAAACCCGGAAATGGATGGAGAAGTACTATACCATCAATGACGAGTGGCAGTCTGACGACCGCCGCAAACTGCTGGCACTGGCGCGCGACTTGCTGAATTCGGATTACGCCGGCCACCGGCTGACTTTCCAGCTCTTCGCGCAGTCGGCGCCATTTGCGCAGTCGGCGGCGGTCTACCGCACCTTCGACTGGAACCAGCCGCTCAAATTCGCGCAGAAGGCGGGCGGGCTCTCGGAGAATATCTGGGGGCGCCAAAAAGCAGGCTGCGGAATAATCGGCTTCACGGGAAATCGTAGAAACACGCACATGTCAGTTGAGAAGATCGAAGCACTCGTTGTGGGCGCCGGCCAGGCGGGTCTGGCCATGAGCGGCCACTTGGGCCAGGGCGGCGTGCCTCATCTTGTGCTTGAACGCAGCAGGATCGCCGAACGCTGGCGTTCGGAGCGCTGGGATGGCCTTGTCGCCAACGGTCCCGCCTGGCATGACCGCTATCCTGGCATGGAGTTTCCCGGCCACGATCCGGACGCCTTCGTGCCCAAGGAAAAGGTAGCTGATGCTTTCGTGGCCTATGCCGAAAAGATCAAGGCTCCGATCCGCTGCGGGGTTGAGGTCAAATCGGTTCGGAAGAATGTGGGCCGTTCCGGTTTCCACGTGGAGACATCGCAAGGTGTGATAGAGGCCAACTATGTGATTGCCGCCACCGGGGCCTTCCAGAAGCCGGTCATTCCCGCCGTCGTTCCCGAGAGCGCTGGGGTCTTGCAGATTCACTCCACTGCCTACCGCAATCCGCGCCAGCTGCCGGAAGGGGCCGTGCTTGTGGTCGGCGCGGGGTCGTCGGGCGCGCAGATTGCTGAAGAGCTCATGCGGGCAGGCAAGCGCGTATTCCTCTCGGTCGGACCGCACGACCGTCCTCCGCGCCGGTATCGCGGGCGCGACTTCTGCTGGTGGCTGGGCGTCCTTGGCAAGTGGGATGCGGCCGCCCCGGCTGAAGTCAAGGAACACGTCACGATTGCGGTGAGCGGAGCCGGTGGCGGAAAGACAGTCGATTTCCGCAAACTCGCCGCCGAGGGGATGACGCTGACTGGCCGGACCGAAAGGTTCAGGGAAGGCGTGATCTATTTTGCGTCCGATCTTGCACGTAATGTTGCGCAGGGAGATGCAAACTACTTGTCCGTGCTGGACGAAGCCGATGCCTATATCGCCCGCAACGGCCTCAATCTGCCGGAGGATCCAGAAACTCGCGTCATCGGGACTGACCCGGAGTGCATGGCGAACCCGATTCTTGAATTGAACTTGGCGCAGGCCGGCATCACCTCGATCATCTGGGCGACTGGCTTTTCGGCCGACTATGGCTGGCTGCAGGTGGATGCGTTTGACGCGAAAGGCAAGCCGAAGCACCAGCGCGGCGTTTCATCCGAACCGGGCATCTATTTCCTGGGATTGCCATGGCTGTCACGCCGGGGATCAAGTTTCATCTGGGGTGTCTGGCATGACGCAAGATTTCTGGCGGACCATATCGCCACGCAGCGCGGGTATTTGGCATATGGATGAACCCACAATGGCAAAACAGGATAAGCCCAAGCTGGCTACACGATTCAACACGGCCTCAAAGGATTAAACACGCAATGACAGTCCATAAACGCATTCGCCCCTTCAATACCAAGGACACCTATCCCGAGCAGAAACTCGATAACGATCTCTGTCAGGCCGTGGTGGCGAGGGGCACGACGGTTTTCGTGCGGGGCCAGGTTTCCCAGGATCTCGATACGCGTGAATCGCTCCACCTTGGCGATGCCGCCGCACAGACGGCGAAGACCATGGCCAACATCAAACTGCTCATGGAAGAGTCGGGCGGCAATCTGGAACACATCTGCCGTGTCGTCGTTTACCTGACCGACGTCCGCTATCGTCAGGACGTCTATCGTGAAATGGGCAAGTGGTTGAAGGGCGTGTTTCCCTGCTCGACAGGCCTTGTGATCACTGCCCTTGCCAGACCCGAATGGTTGGTTGAAATTGAGGTCACCGCCGTCATACCGGACTAGGAGGGATCGCCATGACACTTTCGGCCCATTCGCGAGAAATCCTCCGCGGCCTGCATCAGGTGGCGGAGTCGACGCTCGACGAGGCCTTTACCGTGCCGCCCGCGATCTATTCGAGTGAAGAAGTAGCGAAGCTGGAACTGGAGCGGATTTTCTCAGGTGACTGGCTCTGTCCAGGCCTGGCCGCCGATATCCCCAATCCGGGCGACTACATTACCTACAATGTAGCCGGCCAGCCGATCTACGTCATACGCGGCAGGGACAATAGCGTAAAAGCCTATGCGAATGTCTGTCTGCACCGCATGATGACGCTCCTGCAGGATCGTGGAAACTGCAGGCGCATCACCTGTCCCTATCACGGCTGGACCTATGACACCGACGGCCGCGTAATTGGTGCCGGCCATATGGCGGGGCGCGATCCCGAATTTGACAAGAAAGGCTACCGCCTGCCGGAGATCCGCACCGAACTGTGGCAGGGCTGGATCTACGTGACGCTCAATGCGAATGCGCCAGGTGTCGCCGATCTCCTCAAGGATCTGGAGCCGGAAGTCGCGCGCTACCAGTTAGACAAATATGTTTCAGTGGCACTGCAGGATCATCACTGGAATACCAACTGGAAGCTTCTGACTGAGAATTTCATGGAGGGCTATCACCTTCCTGTGGCCCACCGCGAAACCGTAGGCGCCTGGATGCCGGTCGATTCGACAAAATTCCCGGACCGGGTCCACGATAATTTCACCTGGCAAACATTCGAAAAGGACGAAACTGCAAAGTATGGCCGCGCCCACCCGGACAACACCCATCTCGAGGGCAAGTGGCGCTACACGACGCTGATGCCGACTGTGTTTCCCACGCATATGTATGTGCTTGCTCCCGATCACATGTGGTATCTCACGCTTCGCCCCGATGGCATCGATCATGTGCATGTCCGCTTCGGTCTCGCCCTGGCGCCGGAAGCCTATGAAGGGCTTGGCGGCAACCGCCAGCAATGGATCGATGAAACCCTCAGGTTCTTTGACAAGGTCAATGCCGAGGACAAGTTCGTCGTCGAGGGAATCCATCGCGGCTCATCTTCGCCTTTGGCGCGGCCCGGACCATTCAGTTGGCTCGAACGCGAGATTCATGATTTTGCACGCTATCTCGATCGCAAGCTCAATGCGCCTGAAACACAATCGATGGCGGTTGCCGCCGAATGACGTTTTCGATTGCCGGACATTGCGCAAGAAGCGGTGCCTTTGGCGTTGCCATTACGACCTCGTCGATTGCCGTTGGGGCGAGATGTCCCCATGCCCGCGCTGGTGTTGGCGCGGTGGCGACGCAAAACGTTACGGATCCGAATCTAGGCCCGCTCCTGCTTGATTTCATGGAAAATGGCCTATCGGCCCGTGAGGCCATCGACAAGGCGGTACGCGACCGGAAATTCATCGATTTCCGCCAGCTTACGGCCGTGGACCGGCACGGGATTTCTGCGTCATGGTCGGGAAAACACATCCTTGGCACCCACGGCGTTTCGGAAGCGAATCATTGTGTGGGCGCTGGCAATCTCCTGAAGTCAGCGACACTTCCACAAGTCATGACATCAGCCTTCGAGGCCAACGCGGACTCGCATCTCGCCGAGCGTCTCCTGCGGTCGCTTGAGGCTGGACTTGAAAGCGGCGGCGAAGAGGGACCGGTTCATTCCGCCGCACTTGTCGTCTATCACCAAGAGGCATTTCCGCTGGTCAGCCTCCGCGTCGATTGGTACGACGATAACCCCATCGCTTTCCTTCGCCGCTTGTGGGAGGACTACCGGCCCCAGATGGCCGCTTATCTCCAGCGCGCGATCGATCCAACCATTGCCCCGAGTTACGGCGTTCCCGGCGATCCGTAGCTATCGACTTAAGCGGAAAGCCGGTCGAGCAGCCGCGCCAGCATCTGGTCGCACTGCCGCAACTGTTCTTCGCTCACATACTCATCGGGCTTGTGTGCCACGGCAATATTGCCCGGGCCACAGACCACCGCCGGAATGCCCAGCGCCTGCTGGAACAAGCCGCCCTCTGTGCCAAAAGTAATCTTGCCGGTGGAATTGCCGCCGGTGAGCGAACGCACGAAATGCACCGCTTCGCTATCGACCGGGGTATCGAGAGCCGGATAGCTCTGCAGCGGCGCAAATTCAAATCGCGCCGGCCCATGCACCGGACGGAATTTTGCAGCGACGGTTTCTGCTGCACGCTTGATGCGCTCGACGATCTGATGCTGGTCGTCCTGCGGCAGGTAGCGGATTTCGAAATCAAAGGTGCATTGGTTGGGCACGATATTCATGACCTCGCCTCCCGCAATCTTGCCGACATGCAGGGTGGTATAGGCGACTTCGTAATCCCCGTCGCGCAAGCCCTTCTCCGCGATTTCCTTTTGGATGCCGCGGATTTCCGCAATGAGATCGGCTACCATATAAATGGCATTTACACCGATGGGAGCCAGACTCGAATGTGCCTCAAGGCCATGCGCCGTGACGCGAAAACCGAGCTTGCCTTTGTGAGCCGTAACCACTTGCATCATTGTGGGCTCGCCGACGATGCATAGCCGCGGTTTTACAGCCTGATCCTTCAGCAGGTCGAGCAGCCGCCGGACGCCGATGCAGCCAATTTCCTCGTCGTAGGAGAAGGCGAGGTGAATGGGCGTGGCCAGTTTGCGCTTGGTTGCGTGGTGCGCCATGGAAAGGCAGGATGCAATGAAGCCCTTCATGTCAGCACTGCCCCGTGCATACAGATTGCCGTGACGCGCAGTGAGCCTGAACGGATCGGAACTCCATGCCTGACCCTCGACGGGAACCACATCGGTATGCCCTGAAAGGGCAATTCCCGCCTTGTCGGCTGGACCGATCGTGGCCCAGAGATTGGCCTTCCGGCCATCCTCATTGTGAACCAGTACCGATGCCACACCCAGCGCTTTGAGCGTTTCGGCGACAAACCCGATAAGGTCGAGGTTGCTGTCGCGGCTGACGGTTGGAAAGCTGGCCAGCTTTTCAAGATAGGAAAGCGTCGAAGTCATGGTCAATGCTCGTGCCATGCCGGGGGCTTTCTGTCCAGCAACAGCCTTGACAGCCGGGCCATGCCTGCTCCTAAGTCGGGAAAACAAGTTACAGGGACGCGTCTTGCCTTCTCGCCGTTACTCAGCCTTTGCCTTGGCGCGCCATGCCGTGTCTCCGGATTTGCCATGGCCGAGAGCCTGGCGCTCGCCGGAGCCGAAAAAGTCATATGACGTTGTGATCATTGGCGGCGGCGGCCACGGCCTGGCGACAGCCTATTACCTCGCCAAAAACCATGGAATAAAGAACGTTGCGGTAGTGGAACGATCCTATATTGGCTCCGGCAACGTCGGCCGCAATACTACGCTGATCCGCTCCAACTATGTGATCGATGGCAACACCCAGTTCTTCGAGCATTCGCTGAAGCTTTGGGAAGGCCTTTCCCACGATCTCAATTTCAATTGCATGGTCTCCCAGCGCGGCCAGATTGTTCTGGCCGTCAGCCCTGGCCAGCTCGATACCTTTGCGAGGCGCGGCAACATCATGCGCCTCAATGGTATTGACGCGGAAATTCTCGACCGCGGCGAGGTCATTAAATTGCTGCCCTATCTCGACTATTCGAAAGATGCGCGATTTCCCATCTGGGGCGGCATCCTGCAGCAGCGCGCTGGAACCGTGCGCCACGATGCGGTGGCCTGGGGTTACGCGCGCGCGGCCGACATGCATGGCATCGATATAATCGAGAACTGCGAAGTCACCGGCTTCGTCATTGAAGATGGCAAGGCTACCGGAATCGAGACTTCACGCGGCCGCATCAACGCCGGCAGGCTTGGCATTGCAGTTGCGGGTCATACCTCGCACGTCGCCCGATTGGCGGGTCTCAGGGTTCCGGTCGAAAGCCACATCCTCCAGGCTTTCGTAACCGAACCCGTAAAGCCCATGGTGCATCATGTGATCTCCTGGGGCGCCGAATTGTTTTACCTGTCGCAATCGGACAAGGGCGGCATGGTGTTTGGCGGCCACATCGACGGCTTCAATACCTATACGCAAAGGGGCCAGTTTCCCAAAATTCAGTCCGTTGCCGAATGCGCCGTGTCTCTGCTTCCTTTCATGTCGCGCCTAAGGCTGTTGCGCCATTGGGGTGGCATCATGGATATGGCACCGGACGGCAGTCCCTTTATCTGCCGCACGCCAATCGGCAACCTCTATCTCAACGGCGGCTGGTGCTACCAGGGATTCAAGGCGACGCCCGCCTCTGGCTGGACCTTTGCCCACACCATCGCAAACGACAGCGAGCATGAACTGAACCGTTGCTACGCCCTTGATCGTTTCGAAAAGGGCGGTGAATTGGACGATTACGGCATCGGCAACTGGACCTACAAGCAATGAGAATTCCCTGCCCGCACTGCGGTGAGCGTGATGTCAGCGAGTTCCGCTATGGCGGCGACGCTACAAAGAAGCGGCCGGCACATGGCACAGGCGATCTGAAGGCCTGGCACGATTTTTATTTCCTGTTCGACAATCCAAAGGGACCGCATCTGGAATATTGGCAGCACGTCCTCGGCTGCCGGCAGTGGTTCAGGCTTGAGCGCAACACAGCCACCAATGAAATCGGAGAGGCATCATGACTGCCTTTCGCCGTCTAGCCACGGGTGGCCGCATCGACCGCACGAGGCGTCATGCATTCCATTTCGATGGGGAGCTTTGCAAGGGCTTCGCCGGAGACACTCTGGCTTCAGCACTCCTGGCGGAAAACATCACGCTGGTCGGCCGAAGCTTCAAGTATCACCGGCCCCGCGGTTTTGTGTCGGCGGGAGTGGAAGAGCCCAATGGCTTGTTCACCATTGGCGAGGAGGGCCGCACCGAGCCGAATATTTCTGGGACCACCATCGAATTGAGTGATGGTTTGAAAGCCCGCAGCCAGAATGCCTGGCCCTCGCCCGCCTTCGATATGATGGCGGTCAATTCACTTGCCGCCCCGCTGTTCCAGTCGGGCTTCTACTACAAGACATTTATGGGCCCCACCAAGGGTTCATGGATGTTTTATGAACCCTTCATCCGCAAGGCGGCGGGTCTTGGTGCAGGCACCTATATGGCCGATCCTGATCGTTACGAGACGCGCTATGCGTTTTGTGACGTGCTGGTGATTGGCAGCGGCCCAGCCGGTTTGGCAGCTACACTTGCCGCCGCACGAACCGGTGCACGTGTAGCCCTGACAGAGCAGGATTCGGAACTGGGCGGAAGCCTGCTCTCGGAAAATAGCGAGGTGAACGAACTCTGGCGCACCGAAGTCATTGCCGAACTCGAGTCGTTCCCGAATGTCGAACTCAAGAGCAGAACCACCGCGCAAGGGATCTACGACGGAAATCTCGTTGCACTTCTCGAGCGCCGTGATCATCTGCGCCCGCAGCCACGCAAGGGCGAAGCGCGGCAAATTCTGGTTCAGTTGCGCGCCAGGTCGATTGTGTTTGCCACCGGCGCATTGGAGCGCCCGCTGGTTTTTTCGAACAATGATCGCCCCGGCGTCATGCTTGCATCTGCATTGCGTACCTATCTCAATCGCTATGCTGTGGCTCCCGAACAGCGCACGCTCATTGTGACGAACAATGACACGGCCTATGGCGCGGCCTTCGATCTGGCAGCGGCGGGTGTTGCTGTTTCGGTCGCCGATCATCGCAGCACGATTGCACCTGCTCTGTTGAACCGCGCTGCCTCCGCTGGCCTGGCGATTTTCCCCGGCACAGGCATTGCTGATGTTGAAGGCAGTAAGGGTGTGGTTCGCGGGAGATTGTCAGGTGCGCACGCTGCCGTTGTTGAATGTGATGCTGTCGGCATGTCCGGCGGGTGGTCGCCAGCGGTGCATCTCACATCACACGGTGGCATCAAGCCCCGCTACGATGAAACAATTGCGGCAATCGTGCCGGGCGATCTTGCCGCCGGTCATTTCGGTGCGGGCGCCGTCATGGGCACATTCGGCCTGGCCTCGGCCATTTCACTGGGCTCCGCGGCGGGGATCAACGCCGCCGCCTTTGCGGGCCTGACCAGGAAGTCCAAACCCGTAGCGCCGCCGGCAGGTGCTGAAGATCACAGCTATTCTATTCTCCCGGTCTGGACAGCGCCCAGGGAAAGCAAGGGCAAGGCCTTTGTCGATTTCCAGAACGATGTCACCGCCAGGGATATCAGGGTGGCGCACGAGGAGGGCTATCATTCCGTCGAGCACCTGAAACGCTACACCACGCTCGGCATGGGAACGGATCAGGGCAAGACCTCGAACATCAATGCGCTGGCGATCATGGCTGGGTTGCGTGATGTGCCGCTTGCCGATGCCGGAACCACCACGTTCCGCCCGCCCTATACCGGGATGGCAATGGGCGCCATTGCCGGGCGCACCATAGGCCATCATTTCCGCCCGCATCGCCGTTCGCCGCTGCATGACTGGCACCAGGCCAATGGCGCCACATTCCTTGAAGCAGGGCTCTGGATGCGCGCCTGGTACTATGACTGGGCGGGAGATACGCCGGAAGCTGCTTACGTTAAGGAAATGGAACTCGTCCGCAAAGGCGTCGGCATTTCCGATGTCTCGACGCTCGGCAAGATTGACGTCAGGGGCCCGGACGCCGCCGAGTTCCTGAACCGGGTCTATGTCAATGGCTTCGCAAAATTGCCCGTTGGCAAGGCGCGCTACGGTGTCATGCTGAACGACGATGGCGTGGTGCTCGATGACGGCACCACAACGCGGCTGACCGACGATCATTTCTACATGACGACGACGACGGCTCAGGCCGGCGAGGTCATGTCCTGGCTCGAATATCTGCTTCAGACGCAATGGACCGATCTCAAGGTCCACGTGACTTCGCTGACTGACGAATGGGGTGGCATGGCCGTTTCGGGTCCGAAATCAAGAGAGGCACTGCAGCTCGCTTTTCCCGGCTCGAACCTGTCCAATGAAAACCTGCCCTATATGGGATGCCTGGATATTCGCCAGGATGGCGTGCGGATCAGGCTGCTGCGCCTCTCGTTTTCGGGCGAACTCGCTTACGAGGTCCATGTCGCCGCTGATTTCACGGCTTCGCTCTGGGAGCACATTCTTGAAGCCGCAGCGCCTCTTGGCATCAAGCCTTACGGCCTCGAGGCTCTGGCGTCACTACGCATTGAAAAGGGTCATGTCGCCGGACTGGAACTTGATCACCGCAATACCCTCGATGATCTGGGGCTTGGCAAGATGGCGGGAAAGGAGAAAGCCTATGTCGGCAAGGAACTTCGCTTCCGCGAAAAACTTCAGGCTCCGGATCGCTGGAGCCTCGTTGGCCTTGAACTTCTCGAACCGGACAGGAAGCTTCGTGGCGGCGCCATTCTCTTTGCAGCTGGCGAGCCGATCAAGGGTCACGGACGTGGTTACATAACCTCGGTCACCTGGTCGACAGAGTTGGGAAAGTTTATCGCGCTCGCGCTCTATCAGGGTGGACTGAAGCATGAGGGCGAAGAAATCATCTGCGCCTTCCCCCTGAAGGATGAACAGGTCCGTGCGCGAATCGTTTCCCCGCACTTCATCGATCGCGAAGGAGCCCGTCTCCATGCTTGAACGCCACTCGGCCCTTGCTCGCGCAACACCCTATCGAAGCAGCATTCTGCGGATGGGTGAAGCGCGTGAATTTTCACTGGTGCAGGTGGCAGGATTCGGCAAAGCGTTTGAAAAGGCGATAACACCCTTTTTGGGCAAGCTTCCTGCGAAAGTTGGAAACGCACTTGATCAGCATGGGCGCACGTTGATGCGCACAGAACCTAATCAGTTCTGGATTGTCGGACCGGAGAATGACGACATCGCAGCGAAGCTCCACACTCATGCGGCAGTCACCCCACTGTCCCATAGCCGCACGCGAATAGTGATCGAAGGTGCGCCGGCGCGAAATCTTCTCGCCAAGGGCATTCCGCTGGACATGCACGAGACGGCCTTCAAGCCGGGGGTGTTTGCAATGACCGGATTGCACCACACGCCGGTTCTGCTGCATTGCGTAGGCGAGAATCGCTTCGAACTCTACGCCATGCGGACGTTTGCCTTGTCGGTATGGGAGTGGCTTACCGATGCCGCACTCGAATATGGTAGTCAAATCGCTACTTCACTTTAGAGATAACTTCTATCCTCGTACCGTCTCTAATAGCCACTGTTGGTGGAGGTGTGGGCTTAGGCGGTGGTGGGGGCCGGTTAGCGGATGGCTTTTGGTTCGGCTCATTGGTCATCTAGCAATACTCTTAGATATTTCCGATTGGTGATGGTTCAAACCAAAAGTCAATATAATAGGCAAAAGCGGCAAATGTGAGAGCAACAAGAGAAAATACAGTAAAACGCTTTGTTCGATATAGTTCTTCCGACCGCACCAAATTAGTCTGCCAATTTTTTTGACTGCACCTTGCCAACGCGTTCGCTATAAACTCTTGAAAATCATTTTTTGCGGCCTTTGCCCCATTTTTGGTGCGGTTCAACTCGTGCCAGCTTTCCAAATCTCGTCGATATTGGCGTATGGTCTCTGCTCCAGGCAAATATTCATACGTTGATCCTGTTACAGTTCTGATACACCAATAAGTCGTAGTAGCAAGTAGAATTGTAGCTGCCGCAGAAGCAAAATAGAAAATGGCGTCAACTGAACACGAAAACAAATACTGTACACCACCAAATCTAAAATGAGTAAAAAAATAGCCTATCAATCCGAAACTGGCGACTATAATACCAATTGGAAGCGTCGTACTTTTCTCAAGGTGCTCTTTTCTATCCAATTCATGGAAGTACATCTTCTCCAGCAATTGTGGCTCTTCGAACACTGATCACCCCCGCCAGTTGCCCAAAGGGCACTTGCTTGTTTAGATTGCAAAACTACGATTTGCAAGTGGTATTACTTAAGGCGGTGAAAAACGGATTTCGCCACCTCAGCCACCAGGCCGCCCGTGAGCGCAACGAGATCCCTCCATCCCACTGCAAAGACTGAATTCGACGTGCCGCCCGCTGCCCAGACGGTCGGATAGTTTGCCAAATCCTGATCGATGAGATCAATACATGGCTGCGTATGAGCGAGGGGCGGAACGCCTCCTATCTCAAAACCCGTCGTCTCTTTCACGAACTCAGGACTGGCACGTTCGATCTTTTCGCCGAGCAGAGCCTTCACCTTCTTTTCATCCTCCCGAATGCATCCCGAGGCCACCACCAGCACTGCGCGGCCACTTTGGGCAGCTCGGAACAGGATCGATTTGGCGATCTGAGCTACGTCGCATCCAATAGCGCTGGCCGCGTCCTGGGCCGTATGCGTACTTTCCTCGAATTCGAGCACCGTGAATCCAGCACCGAGCGCCGCCTGCACCTTGAGCGCGCTCGGATGGGCCGCAGCCTTCATCGCAGACTACATCCGCATCCTTTTGCCTTCCGGATCGAACAGCGGTTCGGTGATGATTGTCGCCTTGCGGTTTTCGCCGATGATCTCGATCTCGAATGCGCCATCTGATGTACCGGCGGCGAGTTCATTTGGAACGTAGCCCTGCGCCAGGGACTTATCTACATAATGCGCGTACCCGCCTGACGTCACCCAGCCCACGACCTTGCCTTGATGCCAGATGGGTTCATCGCCCAGCACGTCGGCGTCACCGGCATCGACAATCATGGAAACCCGTCGCAGCTTGCCGCCTGAGCGCTTTTCCTCGGCCGCCATGTCGCGCCCGATGAACTCATTCTTGGTGAGGTCGATGAAACGGTCCAGGCCCGCTTCGAACACGCCGTAGATTGGCCGAAGCTCGCGATACCAGGTGGGGAAGTTCTTTTCGAGGCGCATGGAAAGCAGCGCCCGCATGCCAAAGTTGACGATGCCGAAGTCAGCGCCAGCCTTCATGATTTCCTGATAAAGGCGGCGCTGGTACTCTGGCTGAACCCAGATTTCATAGCCAAGATCGCCCGTATAGGTGACGCGGTTGATAAGCGCCGGGCAATGGCCGATATCCATCGATCGATGATCCATGAACTTGAAGGCGGCATTGGAGACATCTTCGTCGGTAAGGCGTTGCAGCACATCGCGAGATTTCGGCCCTGCGATGGAGAGGCCGACCAGCCCCATATCGTAGCGATGAATTTGCACCGACCCATCCGCAGGGAGGTGCTGTTCGAACCAGCGCATGTGATACTTCTGGGCCTGGCTTGATCCCCACATGTAGAAGCGTTCGTTGCCCGCCTTTGCAATGGTGAAGTCGCCAATGAGTTTGCCTTCTGGATTGAGCATCGGCGTCAGGCACAGCCGGCCTGTTTTCGGCATTTTGTTGGTCATCAGCCGCGAAAGAAACGATTCGGCCCCTGATCCCGAAAAGCGGTACTTTGCGAAATTTGCAATCTCGGTGACGCCCACACCATTGCGTGTTGCCAGGACCTCAGCTTTCACATGCGCGAAATCATTGGAACGGTGGAATGAAAAGATATCCTTGGGCTCCACACCCTTGGGCGCAAACCACAGCGGTGTTTCGAGGCCCCAGCTGTCGCCCATCACGGCGCCCTGCGCAATCATAGTGTCGAAAATCTCGTTGGTTTGTTGTGGCCGGGCGGCAGGCAATTCTTCATTGGGGAACTTGATCGAGAACCGCCGCGCATAATTCTCGCGCACCTTTTCGTTGGTATAGGTGCGCGTAGCCCATTCGCCAAAACGCGCGATATCCATCGCCCACACGTCGAAACCGGGATCGCCGTTCACCATCCATTGCGAAAGCGCCAGGCCAACGCCGCCCCCCTGGCTGAAGCCAGCCATCACGGCACAGGCGCACCAGAAATTTTTCAGGCCCTGGACTGGCCCAACCAGCGGATTGCCGTCCGGCGAGAACGTGAACGGTCCATTGATGACGCGCTTGATTCCGGCTTTTGCCAGTGCCGGAAAATGTTTGTAGCCCAGTTCAAGTGATGGCGCGATCCGATCGAGATCGGGCGGCAGCAGTTCGGTCCCGAAGTCCCAGGGCGTCTGCTTCGGCTGCCATGGCCGGCAGTCTTTTTCGTAGGTGCCGAGCACGATGCCGGACCGTTCCTGGCGCATATAGATTTCCGACTTGAAGTCGATGATATGCGGCAGTTCGCGGCCACGCTCCTTGTTGTAGGCAATGACCTCCGGCATGTCGTCGGTCACCAGATACATGTGCTCCATGGCGAGCACCGGCAATTCGATCCCCACCATGCGGCCGACTTCCCGTGCCCAGAGTCCGCCACAATTTACCACGTGTTCGGCATGAATCGTGCCGTTGACGGTCACCACATCCCAGCTTCCATCATTGCGCGGATTGAGTTCAGTGACCCGGCAATTCTGGTAGATTTCAGCGCCGTTGATCCGCGCCGACTTGGCATAGGCATGGGTTGTGCCCTCTGGATCAAGGTTGCCGTCAGCGGCGTCAATCATCGCACCAACGAAATACTTCTCCTCGAGAAGCGGGTTCATCTTTTTCGCTTCGGCAATGCTGATGATCTCGGTTTCAAGGCCAAGATAGCGCGAGCGCGCATGCGCCATTTTCAACCATTCCATCCGTTCCGGCGTATCGGCCAGGATGATCCCGCCCGAGCGGTGCAATCCGCAGGCCTGGCCTGAGATTTTCTCCAGTTCTTCGTAAAGCCCGATCGTATAGCCCTGCAGCTTGGCGACGTTCGGATCGCCGTTCAGCGTGTGAAAGCCGCCAGCCGCATGCCAGGTCGAACCCGAAGTCAATCGATCGCGCTCGACCAGTACGACATCCTTCCATCCAGCTTTGGTCAGGTGATAGAGGACTGAACAGCCAACGACGCCGCCGCCGATGACGGCAACCTGAGTATGCGATTTCATGGATGAGGAAGCTCCCTGCAAGACGAGCTTTTGGGGATACGACGCCGGCCAATACCCTGCAAGCGTCTAATCTATTCACGAATGCTCAGTCGATTGAGGGGCTTAGATTTCGTCCCCTGCAGTACCGGGGAGCGCGCACGTCCACCGCTTCACCCTCCAGGTTGGGTGTTCCGAGGTCCAGCGCGCGATATGAACGGGGGATTCAGCCATGCAGCCATAGAGTGATCCATCGCCCTGGATAACCATATGTTCCTTATGGCAATCCCCGCCGGTAGCGATAAGGCAGACAGTCAGCACAAGGTCCACAAGCATGACAACCCCTCCGCAATGCCAATTTTAACGTTGCATTGGCAGGTGTGGATCAGTCAAACGCGCCCTTTTACCGGCGTTTTAAGCCCTATAGTCCGGTCCATGCACATGTCATCCCGGTTGTTATGCCTTGGCCTCTTGGCGCTTGCCCTGTCAAATTTGGCCAATCCAGCGAATTCAGACGCCAAAAACCTCACTTGGCCAGGTATCATCGGAGAAGACGACCGCGAGGTTGCCGACAGCAGCAAGGCCCCGTGGCGCAGTGTCGGACGCATTGCTCACGCCGGTTTCCGCGATATCGGGTCGTGTACGGGAACTTTGATTTCACCCATGGCCGTAGCGACTGCCGCTCATTGCTTTTTTCACCCGCGCTCGCATGCACCGCTGCCGCTTGGCAATTTCCGCTTCATTCTGGGGCTTGCCCGCGACAAGAATCTCGGCATTTCGCGCGTCAAATGCATCAAATTTCACCCTGATAATGATCCGCAACCAAACCCGGATCTGCGCAGGAGCTTTGCCGACAGCGCCATTGTCATCCTCGAAACACCGCAAGCCGAGGCGCCAATTGAACTGGCAGCGGATTCAGATTTGACCAAAGGTACACGCGTCTCTCACGCTGGTTATGGGAGAGACCGGCTTTACGCGCTGTCCGTTCACAACGATTGCCGGATCATTCAGAACGACGGAAACACTGTTTTGACAGATTGCGACACAAATCTGGGCCAATCCGGCGGGCCTGTATTGGTGGAACGAGACGGCACCACTAGGCTTGCGGCAATCATGACCGGGGCAATTGAAAATCGCGCCACAGCGGCCTCAGGCGTGTCTGCCTGGCGCAACCTGACAGCCAGTCTAACCTGCCCGTCCGAGGAGTGATACAGCCGTCTCCAAGTAAAGTTTCATGGCATGACACTGGCGCCGCTTTGGCGGTAAAATGTCCCGATGAGCAATCGCCCCACCGATCCCCTGCCGATCCTTGAATCGCTGATCCGCTGTCCCTCGGTAACACCCGCCGAGGGCGGCGCGCTGTCCTATCTGGGGCAACTGCTGACAGCACATGGCTTTACCTGCGAGCGCCTTGTGTTCAAGGAGGATGCAACGCCTGATGTCGAAAACCTCTTTGCCCGTTGGGGCAAGGGCGGTCCTCATCTTTGCTTTGCCGGTCACACCGATGTTGTGCCGCCTGGCGATCCGAAAGATTGGACTTTTCCGCCTTTTGCCGCGGCCCAGGATGGAAAGTCGCTCTTTGGCCGTGGCGCAACCGACATGAAGGGCTCGGTGGCGGCATTTGTTGCAGCCGCTATCGACTGGAAGAAACGGCTGGAAGATAAGCCGTCGGGTTCGATTTCGTTCCTGATTACCGGAGACGAGGAGGGGCCCGCAATCAATGGCACCTTGAAGGTGCTGCAATGGATGAAGGAGAATGGGCATATTCCCGATCACTGTCTTGTCGGCGAGCCAAGCTGCGTGGATAGCCTTGGCGACACGATCAAGATCGGCCGTCGCGGCTCTTTGAGTTTCGCAGTAACAGTGGAGGGAAAACAGGGACATGTCGCTTACCCGCAAAAGGCCGACAATCCAATTCCGAGACTGGCGCGCTTTCTTGATCGCATTGCGTCGCACCAGCTTGATGCCGGCAACGAGCATTTTGATCCATCGACGCTTGCTATCACCACTGTCGATGTTGGAAATCCGGCGGGAAACGTCATCCCGGCCCGTGCGTCTGCCAAATTCAACATCAGGTTCAATACCGAGCACACTTATCGGTCATTGAGAGAGTGGGTCGACTCGCAGGTCGCCAAGGTGACTGCTGAATTGGGTGGAGTCTTCAAGGTGCACGCCTTCGAAGGAGCCGATGTGTTCATTACCGAGCCTGGCGCTTTCGTCGGTCTGGTGCTCGACGCTATCGAACAGGAAACCGGCCAGGTGGCGAGACTCTCGACCTCTGGCGGCACATCCGACGCCCGCTTCGTCAAAGACTACTGTCCGGTTCTCGAGTTTGGGCCGACCAACGCCACAATTCATCAGGTGGATGAACGCATTGATATTGAAGAGCTGCGCGCCACGGCTCGCGTCTACTTCGCCATTATCGAGCGCTATTTCAATAATCGACCTTGACCAGAAACAATCCGTCGGATGGCGCGACCGGACCGCAGGCGGCGCGGTCTCGCGCGTCCAGCGCCCTTTGCAAGTCACGCGCGCGCCATTTGCCCTCGCCGACCAGCCGCAGCGAACCGACGATGGAACGCACCTGGTGATGCAGAAATGATCTTGAGTCCGTGCGAATTTCAATTTCATCGCCAAATCGCATCACATCGA
>JANMMJ010000072.1:0-2602 GCA_031373255.1 Hyphomicrobiales bacterium | reverse complement strand
GCAGGCAACCCGGATTTCCGAAAGTTTCGGCCTCACCGTCCTCGACAGCGACGGCATCCGCACACTTCACCAGCGCATCACAATCGAAGGCGCTGACGCCCTAAGCGAAGGCCTGAGCGAAAAGGCCATGCAAATCCACTTTCAGCGCGTTGTCGGAGCCTATGTCGGTTCAGCCCATGGCGCAGGGCAGTTCTACTCGAAGGCCGTCACAGAAGCGCGCGATGCCACAGCAAAGCTCGCCAACGATATCCGAGACGAAGACCTGGACGGCCCGGTCGGGTTCGACAGCAAGGCACAGCGCAAGCGCGAATTCGCCGCCGATATGGGTCTACAGGCCCATGCGCTCAGATGCGCCGCTGAAGGCGCCGTCGCGGCCTATGAGCAGGTGGTTGGCGAGACATGGAAGCCTTATGACCGCCAGCCCGAAGTCACCGGCGCCACAATCGACCGCAAGGCGGCGGCGCACCAGATGTCAGCGTTCGGGTGAAGAACCCTGGGCGGGGCTTCGGTCCCGCCCTTACCATCTTCAACACAGCTCAGATCGCGTTGACCGGTTTTTCGTGAAACCGTTCTTCTGCCATGTTGCGTCACGGCTCTGGCACGATCTGAAGTACGAGGAGATGAAACGAGTTCGAACGCTCACCTGTCAATGCGGCATTGACTCATTGTGAGTTATAAATTACCGATTTCCATGACTGTTATGAAACAGACAGAGACGTTCCTCAAATGGGAACGCAAGCTCAAGGACCAAACGGCCAAGGCACTTATAGCGGCGCGCCTCTTGCGGCTCGCCAATGGGTTCACCGGGGATGTTGCCTCTGTTGGCGAGGGAGTGAGCGAATTGCGCGTGCACTTTGGTCCCGGATACCGCGTCTATTTCCAGAAGCGCGGCGCTTAGATCGTGTTGCTCTTGTGTGGCGGCGACAAGAGCACGCAAGATCGAGATATTACAACCGCCAAGCAACTCACAAAAGATTGGAATGATGAGCATGACCGAGAAAATTTATGATTTTGATCCTGCGGATATGCTGAAATCCGACGAAGCGATTGAGGTTTTTCTGGCGGATGCGTTCGAAACGCATGATGCTAGCCATATCGCAAGCGCTTTGGGTGTGGTTGCCCGGGCCAAGGGCATGGCCAAGATTGCTCGTCAAACAGGCCTTGCAAGGGAGCAATTATACAAGTCTTTGAGCCTGAACGGCAACCCGACTCTTGAAACGACGCTTGCCGTCATGAAGGCGATTGGCTTTGATATGACCGGCAAGCGGCACGCAGCGTAAGAGTGAATTCCAAAGCCTCATGGACAATCGGTGCGAGCCCTGTCCGCGCCCAATTGCACGAGTCCGCCAACGGGCCTTCGCAGCCGCGCGTGGTCTTACGCTTCGCGGGACATCAAAGCACCATTTTTAACGACCCGCATGATGCTCAACAAATGAGCGAAGCACGGCATTGATCCGGGACTGATAGCCCTTTCCCTGTCGCCTGAAAAAGTCCAGAACGTCCCGGTCAACGCGCATATTGAGAACGGCTTTAGGTTCGGGCAAGGTGACGCTGGCAGTTAGCCAATCAACAGCAATATCAGCCTCGTCGGCATCAGTTGCGATTGCGGCCTCTATCTCCGCTGACGTCATTTCGCCCGCACGCGACCAGTCGCTCTTGCTTTCTCCGCGCGCCGCCATTGAGCGCATCTCTTTAGTCGTGCGTCTTACGATATGCTCTTTCTTCGACATTTCGTGCTCTCCTAAAAGAAATTATCCGGCGAGCCATCGACCGCCACGTCCAAATCACGGCATAAAACTTTGGACCAATCTGCCCAACCGTGACAAACCGGGTTTCGGTCGCATTGTCCGAGTTCCCGGTGATGACTGGTCGTCCATCGAATAGAAGGCCGGCATCCAAAAAATCGAGATTGTGCTTCTCGATATTCCGCTGACGCTTGTCTTCATCCCATTCGAACATTTTGCGAATATATACATTTTGTGTAGAAAAACAATGGTCGCAACATACGCACGTTTATCCGGCCCCGTGGCCCACCTCAGCGGCTGGGCCCTTTCTCTTTAGGAGGGCTCAATCTCGATTTGGCCGAGCGCAGCCGGTGGTAAACTTTTCTAGCTTTCATCCGCGCTTTGTCTTTCTTGGATCGCCATTGCAAAGCTTTCATCATCCAGCTTGACCAAGAGGGCGCTTGCGTTCGATCAACAGCTTTCTCCAACGGACTAAATGCGCTCATTCAGAAAATGCTCTTTCGGGGTGTTGTCATCTATGTTCAACAGGCCGTCGCTTGAATGGTGTTGAAGTGAGTGTTTGGCGTGGTGCGCGCAGCCAATGCCGGAGTTGTGGGAATGCGTTGGTTTGCCTGTCAGCGTTCCTGTGGGTTTTGAGGCGAGCCACGTCCCTCACGTCCTCGAATGGGCAGGTCTGACCGAAGGCCGACTTCGCTTTGCTCCGTCTCGCTCCAACTCCCGCAACGGCCGCGTTCGTTTTCTTCCCCTGCCGGTCTCTTCGATCCCGTCATTCCCCGCGGGACAAGAAAGCCTCTCTCTGGCCGTCCTCCACTTTGTTTCGTCACTTCGTGTGCGGGCTGACCGCCTCCGGTCTCTAG
>JANMMJ010000031.1:0-6976 GCA_031373255.1 Hyphomicrobiales bacterium | reverse complement strand
CCTGGGTATCTTGAGCCAACTCGATCGCGCTACTCTCGCAGGATATTGTCAGGCCTACGGCCGGTGGGTCGAAGCCGAGAAGAAGCTGAAGGAAACACCTGCCATTCTCAAGATGCCATCCGGCTATCTTCAGCAGAACCCCTGGCTCACCATTGCAACCAAGCAGCTGGAGCTGATGCATCGCTACATGACCGAGCTCGGCCTCACCCCAGCTGCGCGAAGCCGCGTCACGACAGCAGCAGGCTCAGGCCTGTGGGGCGGCGCAGGCGGCAACAAATTTGCAGGACTTTTTGGTCCACGGCCTTGGGAAACCTAGCAGTTTGCGGAAATACTCTCGGCAGA
Source organism: Hyphomicrobiales bacterium (assembly GCA_031373255.1). Lineage (GTDB taxonomy): Bacteria > Pseudomonadota > Alphaproteobacteria > Rhizobiales > Aestuariivirgaceae > JANMMJ01. The sequence continues at coordinate 6,634 of JANMMJ010000031.1, read as the reverse complement.
ATCATATTCACGTTTTAAGAGCGGCTCCAATGAGCCGGATGCCACTCTCGCGACCAGCAAAAAGTGCTGGCGCCATTCAGATCAGGCTCCAAACACGCCCCAAAGATCAACAATGAGAGATGCAACACCCGAGGCATAGATAGACGCCCACGTGGCGCCCGCGATGAGTTCCTCCTCGCCGCCACCGCCCAGAACCTCAGGAAGCTGGCAAAGTTGATCCCGCAGGCAACGCCCATACGGGCATAAAACGCCCATCGAACTAAGCCAACCCGCATCCGGAGACACAAGGATGGGGCGCAATTCCAATCGGCAGCCGGCTTTTTCAACAGTATCGACCCCGCACCGCCATCAAGCGAGACATGGCGGGTTTCCGAGCTGCGCCATGAAACGAACGCAAGGACGTCGGCTTTCTACATTTCAGTGCACCCATTGGTACAACTTAGGTGGAGACTTGCCGCGTTTTTGTAGCGCCGGTCGGCGAGAAACGGCTTTGGTCTAAGTTGCTTCTATGTTTCGGGTTCACTGAGCGATTGGTCCTTCGATTGCGGTATTGAATGAATTTGAGCCGGATCAACACGGCCCTTCCCAGGAACGTTCGCGGCTGGTTTTGGGCTCTGACCGACCGGCTGGATGGACGCGGCTGGCCGCATCCATGTAGCGGTTCATGTCTCGGATGACATCGGCAAAAAACTTGAGCAGCTGACCGAAGTAGTCGAACCAGGAAGCTGTGAGGGGAATATCGGTGTTGTGTGTCGTGATGTGGGTCATGGCATCCTCTCGTTTCGATTGGAGGAAATTGCACCCCGGGCCATGAGGCCGCCGTCAATTGCCGCGTGAACCCCTGTGAAAAGCGCGCTAGAAATGGCGAAATTGGTGTGAATTTTGGGAAACTGGGACTTATGACCGGATTGCCGCAGTTGCCACAGCTCCAACTCTTGGGCGGTTTCCGGCTGATGGGGGCGGCGGGCGAGGAGGTGCGCCTTTCCAGCCGTAAGGCAAAGGCCCTTCTGGCAGTGATAGCACTCGCTCCGGGACAGAGCGCCACCCGGGCCAGGCTAAGAGCCCTCTTGTGGAGTGATCGCGGTGAAGATCAGGCGAGTGCCAGCCTGCGCCAGCTGTTGGTCCTCCTGCGCAAGGAACTCGCCCCCCTCAGTCCTGGCCTGCTGCGGGTGCACGATGACAGACTCGGCCTCGATCCGGACGCCCTGCAGATCGATGCCACCCACTTCATCGTGGCTGAATTGGCGGGCGATGCCGCCCAATCCGTGGCCCAATACAGCGGCCCGCTACTGGATGGGCTTGATCTCGGCGATCAGGCCTTCGAGGACTGGCTTGCCGCCGAGCGTCGAAAGTTTCTCAGCCTGGCCATAGGCATGTTCGAACGCCGCGCAGCGGAACTTGCCGGTGAGGCGCGGGTTGCCGTGGCCCAGCGCCTCGTCGCCCTTGATCCCCTGCGGGAAGCCTCGCACCGGACACTCATCGCTGCCTACTTGGCAAATGGCGAGGCCGCGCTTGCCAGAAAGCAGTTCGATACGTGCAAGGCGCTGCTGGCACGAGAACTAGGCGTGCAACCGGCCGCCGAGACCGAAGACTTGTTGGCCAAACAGTCGGCAGCCGCTCCTCCCGCTTCTGCAGCGAAACCAATGATTGCAGTTTTACCGTTCGCAAATCTTAGCGACGATCCGGGCCAGCGTTATTTCAGCGACGGCATCACCGCGGATGTTGTCACGGAGCTCTCTCGTTTTCACCAATTCCTGGTACGAGCGGTCAAAGGCAAGCATGACGCCGATAACCTCGTGGCAGGACACGAGTTCGGCGCGCATTATATTGCCCAGGGCGGTGTCCGCAGATTAGGCAAAACCATCCGTATCAATGTTCAACTGCAAGACGTGGAGAGCGGGCAAAACCTCTGGGCAGAACGATTTGACGCTGACGAGGAGGAAATCTTCGCACTACAGGACCGGATTGTGCGCTCGATCGCGGCGCAGCTTTCAGAGCAACTGCGCATTGCCGTTGTCGAAAAGGCTGCTCGCAAGCCACCGACCAGTCTCGCTGCTTACGAACATATGCTACGCGGCGACGCGTTGCCGATTGGTGTTCCGGAAATGGAAGCCGAGGCAAGACGGCATTATCAGAAGGCAATTGACCTCGATCCCGGTTATGCACGCGCTTACGCAGCGCTCGCACAATACAGCATATTCAAGTGGAGCCGAGATTATGGCGCCCCCGAGAACGCGCTAGCGCAGCCACTTGAACTGGCTAAGCGGGGGGTCAGCCTGGATGATGCCGACGAATTCTGCCAATTCGTACTCGGCCGAATGTACATGTTTCGCAATGACCATGATCTCGCGGAATACCATCACCTGAAGGCTCTCGCGCTTAATCCAAACGAACCCGGTCACTTGTGCGCGCTTGGCATTCTCTATGGCTTCCGCGGCGAGACTGAGCGCGGCCTTGCCTACTTTCGTGAAGCCCTGGCCATCGACCCTCACTACAATCCCCCATGGTATTGGCGCAACCGGGCCATTGTTCACTTCGCTGCCGGTGAATACGAGGAAGCGATCAAAGGATTCAGGCGCTCGCCCATACAACCTGATTGGGTCCAGGCATATCTAGCAGCCTCTCACGCCTACCTCGGTCGGTTAGATGAGGCCCACAAACATATCACGGCGGCAATGAGGCTCGCGCCGAATCTCACCGTTGCTGCCTTGCTTGCAAAGGATCCCTTCCTGCGACCTGAGGATACCGAGCACGTGGCCGTGGGCTTGCGCAAGGCGGGAATGCCCGAGTGACATAAGCGGATCGCACATCATTCGCCCACGATAACCCGCGATTTTAGGCTGGCGTTGTTTGCTACCAGCAGTCAAGCGAGAGCGGCTGCCAAAACCCCAAACTTGCTTATTGTGTTCATTGCCCGTTACTCCCCATTGAAGCTGTATGCCACGGTTGCAGCCGCTCAGAGCACGTCGAAATTTTTACCAAAGCGTCAAATCTCTGACATCCCGCAGACACTTCAGGATCTCAAATTGATTTCGATCAAAGCTACGGGATAATTCTATGCCTACAAGGGATCTGTTGTAGCCCCCTAAGGACCGGACACGATCTCCTCAGTCAAGTCGCTTTGAACCGTGGGTCTGACTCAATCTCGATGAAGTTTGATGGTGGCGTTGCGCTGTTTGCCGAACGGAATCAGCGCCATGCAGTCAGGTTTCCGGATTTCGTCCCTGATCCCCGCAGGATTCGCCATTCAGAGCGTGATGCGCGATGAAGAGACGATTGTTGTTGTAGCCCTGTCCGAGGGTCGGACGGCGGCCTGCCCACTGTGTGGGTTTCTGTCGCGGCGTATTCACAGTCGCTATGTGCGGCAAGTGGCAGATCTTCCCTGTTCGGGCCGGAAGGTCCGACTTCGCCCAATGGGCCAGCGGATGCCACAATGGTGCCGAACTCTGGCGCCGACTGAAGGCGCAAGGCTTCCGCGGATCGTCGCGTGTGGTCAGCGAATGGGCGACACGGCGCCGGCGGGCCGAGAAGGCGACCGACCAGCAACTTCAGAGAGTGCCGTCAGCCCGCACGATCGCCCGTCTGATGACGACGGCCCGAGATCATCTGAGCAAGGCTGACACTGTTACCATCGCGGCCATCGAAAATGGCGTGCCCATCCTCGTTCAGGCCCGCACATTGATCGACAGGTTCCACGCCATGATCCGCAAACGGACGGAGGCTGAGCTCGATCCATGGCTCACCGAGGCTCGCACCAGCCTGGTCGCGTCATTTGCCACGGGAATCGGCAACGACAGAACCGCCGTCCATGCTGCCATCACCGAGCCTTGGTCGAATGGTCAGACCGAAGGTCAAATCACAAAGCTCAAGCTGGTAAAGCGACAGATGTATGGGCGGGCGAAGATCGACCTGCTCCAGGCCAGACTAATCGGTGCACCATGATCCTACTCAATCTCATCGAGATTGCGTCAGACCCAAAATTGCATGCTGAAACACAATCTGATAGCCACCTTTCCTTATGGCAGCCATTCCTCACTGACGGATAACGGCATTCAGTTCACCAACCAGGAGGGGGATTGTTATGCCTTCGTCCACTTCTTCGACCGTGTCTGCAACGAAGATGGCATCGAACACAGGCTCACGAAGATCAAGCATCCCTGGACGAACGGCCAGGTCGAACGCATGAACCGCACGCTCAAGGAGGCGACCGTCAAACGCTTTCACTACGAGGATCATGAGCAGTTGCGGAGGCACCTCAACGACTTCGTCAACGGGCTACAACTTCGCCAGACGCCTCAAGACCCTCAAGGGTCTCGCACCATACGAGTTCATCTGCAAATACTGGACAAATCAGCTGGCAAGATTCAAGCTAAACCCTATCCATCAAATGCCGGGGCTGAACACCTAATAAGTGCTTCATCCACAGTTAGCTCCCTGCTGCGAAAGCCTTCTTGAGTTGCTGCGCTGCAAAATCCTGAGCATCTGCCGCTTTCTTCACCACGGCGTCCATACCGAAGAACTCGTGCGTAACACCCTCATAGTTTTTCATACTCGTTTTGACACCTGCTGCGCTAAGGCGCTTGCCCAACAACAGACCGTCCGACAACAGAGGATCGATGTCCGCGTTGATGATCGTGACCGGGGGAAGCCCATTGAGGTCTGCGGCTTTGACGAGATCAAGACGCGGGTCACCTAGATCCGTCTTGCTCCTCACCTCATGCTTGAAGAACCAACCCATACCTGCCTTGTTAAGAGGCTTGGCATTCTCGTTGGCTTTGTAGGATTCTGTATCGAGATTGGTTCCTGCCACGGGATAAACGGCGACGATATGCACGGGCATTTGCAGCTTCTGATCGCGGGCTCCCATCGCAACGGTCATCGCCATGTTGCCGCCAGCACTCTCGCCGACCACTGCCACCCGGCTCCCATCTCCTCCCCAACTGGCAGCTTGTTCAAGCGTCCATTTATAGGCCGCAAGCGTATCGTCGTGCGACGCCGGGAACTTGAATTCCGGCGCCTGGCGATAGTGCACTGAAACGACGATGGCGTTTGCCTTCTTTGACAAAGCTCGCGGAGATGCATCGTAAGTGTCGAGATCGGCGATGACCCAACCGCCGCCGTGAATATAGAGAATCACCGGCAATCCGGTAGAAGCACCTTCAGGCTTGTAAATACGCGCGGGAATCTGATCGCCCGCAGCACCTGGGTAGGTTACGTCCTGCGTAGTTACTCCCAACTGCTTTTTCATTTTTGCCGGGTCTTTTCCCTGCACCTTGAGGAGCGCTGCGACAGCGTCTGCAGGACTCGGCTGCTTCCGCGCTTCCTCGGGTGTCAGCGTATCGAGTGGCTTGGGTCCAAGCTCCGCAAATGCTTTCAGAACATCGCGCATGTCAGCGTCTGCACGTTCCATGGTTCGGCTGTCGGGAGATTCCGCTGCCAATCCGGACTGGAGCGCGAGGACCATCGGCATGGAGACCACGGACGCCGAAAGCAGAAACAAAGCGGTGAGTCGCATGGCAGTGATCCTTCAGGAAGATGAGTGGCTGATCATCAATGCACCGGCTGGACAATGGTTCCGGCCCGAGGCCTCATCATAAGGAGGCAACGCCAGCGCACGGATCATCAGCCGCATCAGAACAGGCTATGAATTGCTGCTCTTTCAATGATGCATCGGCGATCTGCGGCCGATTACTTGTCCTCGATGTTAGGCTGTTCGAGGAGAACGGCGTTCAGCAATGAACTGTGAACCTCAATCCGTCCGTTATACGTGATGAAGCCCAGATCACGAAATTTATTCATGAAAAAACTTACCCTTGAGCGGGTGGTTCCAATCATTTCCGCCAAAGTATCCTGACTGATTTGGGCGAGAATAGGCTCCGGGGTTGCCTCTTTTCCAAATTTTGCGAGGAGAAGCAACATCCTGGCGAGGCGTTTTTCGCTTGAATTGAAGAGCTGATCGACAAGATCCGACTCGACACGCATGCCGCGTTCCAGCAGATAGGCGATGAACACTTCGGAAAATGCCGGCTCGTCGTGGATGACCTTATTGACGGCTGATTTTTCGATCCGCGCTATCACGCAGTCCGTCAAGGTTTTCACCGTCGAAAGCCGAATGGTCTGCCCGGCAAGACAGGCCTCGCCAAAGAAATCGCCCATGGTGAGAATTGCGATAACGGCCTCTTTTCCCTGTTCGGAAACAACGGTGAGCTTCACTTTGCCTTCCTGGATATAGTGCAGGGTGCCGGCTATGTCGCCCTGTGCGAACACTATCTTGTCCTTAGGGAAATTGGTCACGCTGTGGCCATTGCCCACCTTCGCCAGAAACACTTTTGGATCAAATGCTGAAGAAGATTTGGGAGCCATGGCTATAACTTTTCGTAATTTTCATTTTATCAATCGAGAGCGTCAAAAATAAATTGAAAATTCTTCGAAGTCAAATTCTCGAGGTGAGCAGATTTGACCAGACCACCTCCGGCAGCAGGGTTTGCAATGATGAACCAATTGGGCATATTCGGGTTTTAGAGCATGTTTAAATTATTGGGATCGGGCTGCAAACGGCCCATTTCACCCCCAATTTCGTTCCGAAAATGCTCATTTAGCGCTGCTAAACTCCGCTTTTCGTACCTCATTGGGG
>JANMMJ010000030.1:0-1668 GCA_031373255.1 Hyphomicrobiales bacterium | reverse complement strand
CGTGCCGCGGCGTTGCGGATCCGCCTTGAAGGATGGCAGGTCAATGATGGTGAGACCGGGGGCGAAGCCCTGGCCTTCTTTCGGCGCGATCAGGAGATGCTGGATGAACAGGGCATGCCAGGCATTTTCGCAGATCACGCGGGTTTGCAATTGGTGGGCGGGATCGGCACCGGCGATTAAATCCTGAATGAACAGGTTGCTGTTTCTGGCATGAACCAGAAAGTCCTGCTTCAGAGCCTGAAAGTGGCTGCGCGTCATGGGCCGGTTGTTGTCCCACCAGATGGTGTTTTCGCTTGCGCCATCGCGGACGATAAACTTGTCTTGCGGGCTGCGGCCCGTGTGGGTGCCGGTTGTGACCACCAAGCTACCGCCTTCGGCCACCTGGGCTTCGCCCCGCATAATGGCCAGTTCGTAGAGCTCGGCGGCCGTGGCATTCAACGACATGCCGTCCGAAGAACCGAGACCGAGGCTTAAGAGCTGGGAGCGCGTGGTGCTGTCAATTTGCATGATCGTCAATCCCCTGATTTGGCTGAATTCATGGCTAACAAAAATTAACGTCACGATCAATCGAAATGATGAGATATAGTCAACTATTTGCGGTATCGAAAGTCAATTATTGATGTATTTACATCATTTAGGAGTCACGTTTATGCCTCCCCTGCCTCAAAGGTTAAAAGAAGCTTTTGAAAAATTCAGTTTTTCCTGAAGTGAGAGACCTCAGCGAACCCTCTGGCCGTTGCCCTCGTCAAACACGAAGAGGCGGTCGGTGCTGAAGGCCACGCCTGCCTTTTCACCGAGCTTGGCGGTGAAATCCTTGGCCGCCTTGACAGTGAGCATATCGCTTCCCGCCCGCAGGGTGACCAGCGTGTGGTCGCCGATCAGTTCGGTTGCGTAGATTTCGCCCTTGATGGCGCCCTTGGCCGGGGCCACCACGCTGCAATCTTCCGGCCGCACGCCGAGCACGGCCTTGGCAATTTTGCCGCCCACGGGCGTTGCGATTTTGGCGCCATTGTTCATGAAGTTCTTTCCCTCAAGGGAACCTTTCACCACGTTCATGGGCGGCGAGCCGATGAACTGTGCGACGAAAAGATTGGCCGGGTTGTTATAGATTTCGGCAGGTGTTGCGAGCTGCTGCAGCACGCCGCGCTCAAGAATGGCGACGCGGCGGGCCAGGGTCATTGCCTCGATCTGGTCGTGGGTCACGTAAAGCGTGGTGATGCCGAGCGTATGCTGCATGTGCTTCAGTTCGGCGCGCATGTGGCCGCGGAGCTTGGCATCGAGATTGGAGAGCGGCTCGTCCATCAGGAACACGGAAGGCCTCCGCACAATGGCGCGGGCCAGTGCCACGCGCTGGCGCTGGCCGCCGGAAAGTTCCCGTGGATAGCGATGCAACAACTCACCAAGCTGCACCTGTGCGGCAGCCTCACGCACCAACACATCACGATCGGCTACATTGACTTTGCGCACCTTGAGCGGAAAGCCGATATTCTCAGCCACGGTCTTGTGCGGGTAAAGCGCATAGGACTGGAAGACCATGGAGATGTCGCGGTACTTGGGCAGGATCGAGGTGACATCGCGGTCGCCGATCAGCACGCGGCCGGCCGTTGCTGTCTCCAGGCCGGAGAGAATGCGCAATGCCGTCGTCTTGCCCGAGCCCGAGGCACCAAG
>JANMMJ010000014.1:0-4229 GCA_031373255.1 Hyphomicrobiales bacterium | reverse complement strand
GGGGGTATTGCTTATGTACAGACGATCTCTCCTGCTCGAGCTGGTGGATACGCTCCAAATGGCGTAGTACTAACCGCATCAGCTTTCAAGAACGGGGGCGACTTCTGGGAATTTTCCGCTTTCGGAAATTACAACCAAAACACGGCGGGGAGTCAAACCCCCGGTCCACCTGATTTCGCAGAACCTGGCCACAACATTCTCTCTCTTTGGCCACCCCGCCAGGAGTTAGCGACATGTTCGGGTACCTCGTTTTCTGCGGCTCATCTATCAGGTTTGCTACTGTGGGGCTTGCCTCGGGAAATCGGCAGGGTACTAAAGGATCCTTCTGCCACTAATCCCAATAATAGTGCAGATCCGCTGCAAGACAAGATTGGGGGACGCTAAGACAAACTGGCGACAAGGCCTTCAGAGGGGAGCTCTGCGTCCCTGGATGTTCTAGCTTGATTGCCCGCTCAAGTTCTGCTCGATCGCATGCCTTCCGAGCCTCTCCACCCGCGATGTCTTCGGCTTCCATTCGACATGACACCCGGTTTGTTTGCACTGTCATTCGAGCCGCCTCTAGAGGAGAGAAAAAAGGAGAAGATCGTGAGTATTGAGCACGAACTCTTGGAGAAAAAAGCATCGCGGCAATCATGGGAACCATCAAAGCAGCCTCGCGACGCCGCGTATGATCGCGCTCAAATTATGATCATGGATAAGTTGGTGTCTGGGCGGGCTGTCGGGGTGATTGTTCGCTAAGGGGGTGTCGTAGAAGGCCAGAAGCTGACTTCAGCATGGTGGCTCCGTCGAGTAAAAAGTTAGTCATTCCGGAAAGCCGGCCTTGCGAAGACCTTCGAGGAACCTGTCTAGCAAGGCCAGGTCGCGATAGGGTTGGGATTCGACCCAATGGCTAATCTTGAAATGGGGGTTTGTTGCCAGATATAGCTTGGCCTCTTCACGCGCTTCCTCTAGCTGACCGAGTTGCGCAAGGGCCGCAGCCAATAGACGCCTGGATTCGGTGCGATATGTTGCTTCGTTCCTCAAAGTCTTGACCGCCGCCTCATACTGCCCGGCTACGAACTGAGCACCTCCGAGTGCCCAGAAATACCAGCTCGGTGGGTGCGGATTGAGGCGCAATGCCTTTTCGATGCAGGCGATGGCCTCTACTCCGCGACCTTCAAGGGACTTCAGGTCCGACAAGCTTGCCCAAGCATCGGCATCGTTCGGATTGAGGCGGAGCGAAATCTCGTACTCCTTGGCAGCCTCGTCCCATTGGCGCTCGATGAGGAGTATGTACGCGAGCACCCAATGCGTGCCAGAATTTTCGGGATCGAGTTCAACCGCCTTTCTTGCCGACGCCATAGACTGTTGACGAAGAGGATTCATGGGATGGTTCCTAATGACCCAGGCCTCGCACTGACTGACCGCCAACCAGCGATAGGCATCCGCGAAGTTAGGATCGAGCGCGATTGCCCGCTCGAACAACGGGATGGCCTCTACGCCCGCCTCCGGGGAATGTGCCCATTCAGCCCGTCCGTGTAGATAGAGGTCATAAGCCTCCAGATTCGATGGCCGATACCGCTCCTTCAGGTGCGCCGCGGCCAACTTGCCGGCGAGCGCTTCCACAATCTTGCCGACGACTTCGTCTTGCGCCGCGAAGATATCGGCAAGGTCCCGGTCGAAGCGATCCGCCCAGATATGGCCGCCAGCGGCTGCATCGATAAGCTGGGCATTGATCCGCACGCGATCTGCCGCACGCCGAGCGCTGCCCTCGAGCACATATTTCACACCCAGTTCGCGGGCGATCTGGCGGGTGTCTACCGATCTGCCCTTATATGCAAAGGACGAATTCCGGGCGATGACGAAGAGTTCGGGCACCTTGGAAAGGTCGGTGATCAGGTCCTCGGTCAATCCATCGACGAAATACGCCTGCTCGGCATCAGCACTCATATTCACAAAGGGCAGGACAACGATTGATGGCTTGTCGGGAAGAGGAAGTTCAACGGCGGAGACCACCGCCCCGGTTCCATCCTTGCCCGCCAGCCGATAAATTTGGATCGGCCGACCGATGTTCTTCAGCGTCTGCGGGCCCAGCGAAACGAATGAATGCGACATCTTGCCGTTAACATGCTCGAAGACGCTTCCCGAGATGCACAATCCCCCGGGCTCCGACAGGCTCTCGAGGCGAGCCGCGATGTTGACCCCGTCGCCGTAAAGATCGCCGCCTTCCACCATCACATCGCCAAGATTAATTCCGGCACGCAATACAATGCGTTGGTCCCCAGCCACGTCTGCATTCGCGATATCCATAGCTGTCTGCAACTCGACGGCGCAGTCCACGGCGTTGACCGCGCTGCCGAACTCTACCAGCACCCCGTCCCCCATCAGTTTCACGATGCGGCCGTGATGTTTGGAGATCGTTGGCTGAAGAATTTCTCTACGCCGGGATTTGAGCGTAGCCAACGTGCCTGCCTCGTCGCGCTCCATGAGGCGGCTGTAGCCAACCACATCGACAGCCAGAATGGCGGCAAGGCGACGTTGAGCGCGTTCTTCGGCCATCCCCGGAGGCTTCTTTCAAAGGGTGCAGTTCGGCAAAGTGTATCTGCACCCCGGCGGGGAGTCTATTGGCCCCCTTTGGGTCATTCACGGCGGTTTTGTCGAGTCTCTAATATAGCCGGTCATTAGGCCATTTCGGACAGGGCGGTTTGCCCTTGGCGTGATCTACCGGAAGGCTATTGCATGGTTTGATCATAAAGCGAGAGCAATCCGAGCGCCTTTGCTAGCAGGTTGAGTTGAGCGTTAATCTGCATGATGGAACAACTATAGCTTACTGTACTTTAGTGCTTCTTCCCCTGCGATCCTATCGGCTTCTTCGTTGTCAGGGTCGTCCGCATGGCCTTTGGTCCATCGCCACTCAACACCATTGATGCGTCTTGACACTACAGTATCCAGGCGTTCCCAAAGTTCACGATTAAGAACTGGCTTCTTATCGGACTTTCTCCAACCCTTAGCTTTCCAGCTTACAAGCCAGATGGTCATACCCTTCACGACATACTCGCTGTCACTGTAGATTGTCACGGGGGCGTCCGTCGTCATCGATTCAAGTGCCATAATCGGCCCCATAAGTTCCATTCGATTGTTCGTCGTTGATGGGTCGCCACCCCTGATCTCCCGGCGCTCGTTCCCCCTTTTCATGATTGCGGCGTAACCACCCGGCCCCGGGTTTCCGATACAGGCTCCATCGGTGTGAACAGTCACTCTCGCGTCTTCTCCACTCAGTTCAGTATTCAAGATATTGATCTCCAATCTAGTTAAGGGCCGTCGCTGCTTGGGCCATTTATTGTTAGGAATCGTACAGTTTCATAAGCCGTTGAATCATCTATATTAAATCATTCTCACGTCCTTATCAGTCCCGTAAGTGGAGGGGGTTAAGTTAAGGGTTGGCCTGTAACCCATCCCCTCCCCCACCTCAGCCACCAATGATACCTATCAACCTAGAATCTCCATGGTGACAGGTATTGATGCCCCGGCGACCTTGGCAGAGGCGGCCTTCATCACCTCCATGGCTTTATTGGCATGGGAGTGACGGACCACCAGCCCGTCATGCAAGCCGAGGCCAATGATGCTCCGCGCTCTTAGTTCTTCCAGAACACGGATTAGCACTTCGCTCTCTTTGTACATCAGCCGATAGCCCACTCCGTTTCCGAACATTGGTGCCAATGCTGGATGCTGCTTCAATATCGCATCCTTGGTCTTGGCCACGGTCCAGCCTTCAGGAAGCCGGGCATCGAAGTCGGCAGCAGGTAGCTCACCATACCCAGCGGCCACATCATCACCAGTTCCCACTCCCAGTCCCGACGGCCACGATCGACGATTGCGCGAATCAAACAAGAAGCAGTTCATCGCCATCTTGACGCCGCTCCGATACTTCTCCAATCCCGGTATCGCATAGAGGTCGCCTTCTGGTGGCCGTTCACCTGTCTCTGCATAAGCCAGCCGCGTGAACATTGATGAGTAGTCCAGCACGGCCACCGGCTCCCCATTGATGCGTAGCAACTTGGCGAAGAAAGTCTCTCCGTTCCGCCCAGCGGGCAGGCTCTCCAACATATTACGGTAGTCAAGCGGCGAGGAAAGATGCCGACGGGCCACCCGAGGGTCGTTGAAAAAGGCTTCTACTATAGGCCATGCTTCCGGCAGCAGTGCGATCGAGTATGGGTCACATTGGAGGGCTGCGCCATGATCAAGTCCGA
>JANMMJ010000009.1:0-7680 GCA_031373255.1 Hyphomicrobiales bacterium | reverse complement strand
CATGCGGGATATCTGGTTGAATACTCAGTCGGCGCCAATCCGATGATCCACGACACGATCGGTGAGAAAGTCAGCGTCGACGATGGCATGATCGATGTTCCACAAGCGCCGGGGCTTGGCTTCACCATCAGGGAGGACGTCATCCGGAAGTTTGCCGTCAGCGCGCCATGATGAAAGGGCCCCTCGATCTCACCGCGCAAGTCGCGGCCCTCCTGATCAAGACCAAGGAGCATGGTGTCAAGCTGCAGTCGGAGCGGGATCTGGCGCTGCACTTCAATGTTGGCCGGGGCCAGATTCGTGAAGTGCTGGCGGTGCTGGAGATCCTGCGGCTGGTCGAGCGCCGGGCAAAATCGGGCATCATGCTGACCGAGAACAGTTCCAGCATCGAAGCGCTGGCGTTCTTTGCGCAGGCCGGTCTGCCGCTCACCGCCGAGGAAGTCTATCAGGCAGTGGAAATGCGCAAGATCCACGAGATCACGGCGGTGCGTCTGGCCTGCGAGCGGGCCCAGCTCGATGATTTCGAACGGCTGCGGGGTGTGCTGCGGCGGACCGAACTGCGATTGGCTGCAGGCGAACCTATTACGTCGGAGGACCGCGCCTTCCATCTCGAGATTGTCCGGGCGACGCACAACAACGTGTTCTTCAAGATCGTCAACGTGTTCTACATGATGAGCGAGAAGCGATTGCCGGTCTATTTCGCCAGCCCCGAACGGTCGCGGCTGTCGCATCAGGAGCACTTAAGGATTTTCGAAGCGCTGGCAGCGCGCGATGCACAAGCCGCAATGAGCCTGATGAGTGCGCATCTGCAAGGGGCTGAAAGCTACTGGCAGGACCTTATCGGCAAATCCGACCTGCAACCCGCGGCGCAATGAACCGGCCGATCCTCTATTCGACCCATGCGCTGCATCGCGAAGCAATGGCCTTGCTGGGCGATCAGGCCGAGCTCAGGATCGCCTCCGGCCTCGATGCCGAAACGCTCAACCGCGAAGGGCGTACCTGCGACATCATCATCGTGCGGGCACCCCTGCCCGAGAAACTTTTCGAAGGCGACACGCGTCTCAAGGCAGCGATCCGGCATGGCGCCGGTGTCGACATGATCCCGATTGAAGCGGCAACGAAAGCGGGTGTGCTGGTGGCCAATGTGCCGGGCGCCAATGCGGCGACGGTGGCCGAGCATGTGATATTTGCCAGCCTGGCGCTGCTGCGCCGCTTTCGCAAGGCCGACGGCGATCTTCGCAGCAAGGGCTGGCTTGCCGGACGGGCCCATGCCGAAGGCGGCAACGATCTCGGCGGACGCAGCATTGGCATCATCGGCATGGGTGCGGTGGGCCGCGCTGTTGCAGTACTGGGGCTCGCGTTCGGCTGCACGGTTTCCGGATACAGTCCTTCTGGCCGGAATTTTCCCGGTGGTGTTGAACTGGCGTCAATCGACGGGGTGATGGCTGCGAGCGATATCGTGGTGCTGTGCTGTCCGCTCAAGGCGGAGACCCGGGGACTGATCGACGGACGGCGGCTGTCGCTGATGAAGCCTGGTGCATTGCTGATCAATGTGTCGCGCGGTCCCGTCGTCGCCGAGGCCGCCATGATTGAGGCCTTGCGCAGCGGCCGGCTTGGCGGTGCGGCACTCGATGTCTTCGACGTCCAGCCGTTGCCAAGTGACCACGCGCTGTTCAGTTTCGACAACGTGATCATCACGCCGCACATAGCCGGCCTTAGCGATGAAAGCATGGCGCGCATGGGCGTGGGGGCCATGAACGAGGCGCTGCGGGTGCTGCGCGGCGAATTGCCGGTCAACCTGGTCAATCCGGCGGCGGTGGCAATTCAGGCTAATCCCAGAACCTCGCGAATTTGAGTTGGCGTAACGCCATTGGTGCGGAGATCGGCGAGTGCTTGCGAGCCCTTTGATTTGGCGAGCTTTTTCCCCTCGTCATCGAGAATGAGTTTGTGGAACGTGTAGACTGGCGATCCGAAGCCCAGCAAGAACTGCAGCAGAACGTGGATATCGGTCGAGGCCTCCATGTCGCGGCCACGGGTCACATGGGTAACTCCCTGGGCGCCGTCATCAATCACCACGCTCAAATGATAGCTGGTCGGCGTGCCCTTGCGCTGGATCACCACATCGCCCCAGCGTTCGGGCCTCGCATAGCGGATCTGCGGCCGGTCCTCAGGCGTTGGTGCGGCAACAGTGAAGGTCAGCGGCCCCGCCATGGCGATCGCCTTCTCGCTGTCGAGACGGAACTGGACATCCTCGCCTTGCGCGAGGCGCTCGCTGACGAGGCCGGGATCGAGATGACGGCAGGTGCCCGGATAAAGTGGCGCGCCATCGGGATCGAAGCCCTGTGATACGGCGGCAATGGCGCTCCGCGTACAGAAGCAGGGATAGAGCAGGCCAAGTGCTTGGAGGCGGCGCGCATGATGGGCATAGACCGGAAAGCGCTGCGATTGCCGCCAGACGGGTTCTTCCCAGCCAAGGCCGAGCCAGGCGAGTTCTTCGAAAATTCCATCGACGAGTTCAGGCCTGCTGCGGGTGGGATCGGTATCCTCGATGCGAAGGAGAAAGCGTCCGCCCAGTTTTTTCGCCCAATAATCGGTGAAAAGCGCCGAATAGGCGTGGCCCAGATGCAACCGGCCATTGGGACTGGGCGCAAAGCGGAAAGCGGGTTGGCTCATGACGTCTTCTTGTGCGATCACAGGTTACAGGTCAAATCATGCCGCCCTACGCGATCATCACCAGCCAGGCCGATCTTGAACAAGGCATTGCAGCACTTGTCAGCGTCGAGCCGCGCTTCGGCGGCATCGTTGCGCGGAACGGAATTCCGGCACTGCGGCTTGCGCCGCCAGGACTTCCCGGACTTTTGCGCATCATCACCGAGCAGATGATCTCGCTCAAAGCTGCGGAAGCGATCTGGATGCGCATCGAAAAGGCGCTGCATCCATGCGATCACGCGGCGGTGCTCAAGCGAAGGCATGGCACGCTGATGAAGCTCGGCCTTTCGGGCCAAAAGGCGCGCTCGTTCAAGGCGCTGGCGGCCGCGGTGCGCGATGGCCACCTCCCACTCGGCCAACTGCATGAAATGAGTGATGTGGAAATAGCCCAAAGGCTTACAGCGCTGCACGGCATCGGGGCTTGGACGGCGGAAATCTATCTGCTGTCGTGCCTCGGGCGAACCGATATCTGGCCGGCTGGCGACGTGGCGCTGCAGATCGGTGCGCAACATGCCTTCGGGCTGGATGAGCGGCCTAATGAAAAAGCCTTCAGACTTATGGCCGAACCATGGCGGCCGTGGCGGGCGGTTGCGGCGCGGCTCCTGTGGGCGCATTACCGGGACATGAAAGGCCTTCCGCAGGTGGAGGATTAGGGGCTTCACAGGGGCGTCATACTGAATGTAGTATGGTGCCTCGAGAAAGTGGAAAGGTGCTGCCGGCGTTCACTATACGACCATATCTCCCGAAGCCTGCCCGGCACTCGTGCTCAACGCGGATTACCGGCCGCTGAGCTATTATCCGCTGTCGCTGTGGAGTTGGCAGGATACGATCAAGGCGGTGTTCCTCGACCGCGTCAACATCGTCTCGGAATATGACCGGATCGTGCGGAGCCCGAGCTTCGAATTCAAGCTGCCCAGCGTCGTATCGCTCAAGACCTATGTGAAGCCGACACGCTCGCCCGCCTTCACGCGGTTCAATGTGTTCCTGCGCGACCGGTTCACCTGCCAGTATTGCGGCTGCGGCGACGAACTGACCTTCGATCACGTGGTGCCGCGTTCGCGCGGCGGGCAGACGACGTGGGACAATGTCGTCACCGCATGTTCGCCGTGCAATTTGCGCAAAGGCGGACACATGCCGCGCGATGCCCGCATGTTTCCGGCGCACAAGCCGGTCCGTCCCTCGGTGTCGCATCTGCACAGCAATGGCCGTCTGTTCCCGCCGAACTACCTGCATGAAAGCTGGCAGGATTATCTCTACTGGGATACGGAGCTCGAACCTTAGGCGGATTTCCGTGCTGCGGCGAAGGATATCCACGCGAGTGCAGCCGAAATCACCGCGTTCCATCCTGCAAGGGACAGGCCGAGGATGCGGATCGCTGCCTCGTTACAGGATATGACCGGCTTGGACAGATCCGGTAGGCCGCCGCCAATATCGCCGCCGCAGGTTTGCGGGCCGGGCCAGAATTTCCATTCAACGCCGGCATGAAAGGCGCCGAATATGGCGCTGCCGATCCAGATCAGCCCCAAAAGCACGAGGCCGTAGCGCGCCATGGCGGAGCCGGGCTTTGCGGAGGTGGCAATCACGAGAGACAGCGGCACCGTGGCGTAATAGGCCCAGCGCTGCATGAGGCAGAGCGGGCAGGGCGTGTAGCCCACGGCCTGAAAAATCCATGCGCCGGCAATGGTGGCAAAGGCGATGGCGGCGATGACGAACGCGGCATTTCTTTGTGTGAGCTGGTTCAACATGGGCCTGCGGCTCCCGATCCCCCAAGATACTTCACGGCGAGATAGAGCGCGATGAGAATTGCCGCCGCAACGCCGGCCAGCAACCCTAAGCGCTTTTCGATGAAGATGCGGATCGGCTCGCCCCAGCGGCGCAGCACCCATGCAAGGGCGAAGAAGCGGGCGCCCCTCGCGATGATGCAGGAGACGACGAAGAACACGAAGCTCACCTGCACCACGCCCGCAAGGATCGTGACGATCTTGATCGGCGGCAGATGCGCCAGCCCCGATGTCACCAGCAACAGCATGATGGTGTCTTCACCGGTGCAGGTGCGGAGCGCCTCGAATTCGTCAAGCTTGCCGTAAAATGCGAGGATGGGTTTGGCCAAAGTCTCGTAGGCGAAGTAGCCCAGGAAATATCCGGCGATGCCGCCCAGTGTCGAGGCGATAGTGGCGATTGCGGCATAGCGCCAGGCGCGATCGGGCCTCGCCAGCGCCATGGGCAGGAACAGCACATCCGCCGGCACCAGGAATACCGAGCTTTCGATGAAGGCGATCACCGCCAGCCAGAGCTCGGCGGTCTTGCGGGCCGCCAGCGACAGGGTCCAGTCATAAAGTTTGCGCAGCATGGGTCTCAGTCGAAGGAAGGTTTGGAACGGCGCTGAGACTTAAGGGAAGAATGTTTCGCCTTGGTTTCCAGCCGGCGGATCTTGGAGCCCTTGGTTGGCCTCGTTGCAATGCGGCGTTTTGGCCGGATGCTGGCGCGTTTGAGGAGGGCCACCAGCCGCTCCATGGCGGCGGCGCGGTTCCGCTCCTGGCTGCGAAACTCCTGGGCCTCGAGAATCAGGATGCCATCCGCCGTCAATTGCCGGCCGGCCAGGGTTTTCAGGCGCTGCTTCAG
Organism: Hyphomicrobiales bacterium; assembly: GCA_031373255.1. Classification (GTDB taxonomy): domain Bacteria; phylum Pseudomonadota; class Alphaproteobacteria; order Rhizobiales; family Aestuariivirgaceae; genus JANMMJ01. The sequence goes on along the minus strand of JANMMJ010000009.1, from coordinate 2,352 downwards.
GTCTTCGGGGAGATTGGCGGCGGCCACGTCGAAACGGAGCTCCACGGCGGTGGACACCTTGTTGACATTCTGGCCGCCCGGCCCCGAGGCGCGCACGAAGCTTTCGCTGATCAGGTCCTCGGGAATGGACAGGCGATCGGTGATGCGGATCATGGCTCCGTAAACGCCTTTCCAGTTGACGGCGCAAGCCCCGAACCTCTAGAGCACTGCCCGGTCAAGCCCTTGTGGCGGAATGGTAGACGCGGCAGACTCAAAATCTGCTTTCTGCAAGGAAGTGGGGGTTCGAGTCCCTCCAAGGGCACCACCCCCGAGGCTGGATAGTTCGGCGTCCGCGCCGCCAGATTTCAGGCGCATATCGCCAAACTTGCCGTTGTGTGATATCAGGCTGCTGCGACCCTCGAAATACTTGGTGAAGCTATGCAAAGGTGATGAACGAAGAATATGATTTTTCAGACGCCACGCGCGGCAAATTCTTCCGCGCCAACGCGCAACTCGTTCCCCCCTTGCACTTGGAGCCGGAAATCCTCGCTTACCTCGCCGCTCATGCCGAGTCACGTGGAACTTCGGTAGTGGGTCAGTCTGAAATCTAACAGGGTTGACTGGACGGGGCCACGGTCCATTATTCGGTTATGGGCACGAAAAAGGCTACCGGTTCCCGTGGGTCGTGGTTCGCATTGGTTGATGGCGAAGAACTGCCATGCGTTCATGACCATTGGTGGGTCAAAGGCAACCGTGAACGAAGGTACAACGACCACTTATTGAGAGCATCGCTTCATAACGATAATTTTGTGGCTCGCATCAAAGAGAAACGCAAAGTCGTGTTGACCTCGGACAAACCACACTCAGCAATTAACCCTGTGCCATTTAAGAGGACTGGCTATATCGCACTTTGGACCGTTGAAGATATTGAGTTTGATGAAAACGGTCTTAGATTCAGATTCACCGAAAAAATTGATGATTTGAAATGATAAAGCAACCCAAGCGCCCGCGCGACCCATCGCAGCTTGCCAAGATGATGGTGGATATTGCGAGCGGCGCTACAAAACCTATAACAGAAAAGAGTTCACCATCCGCAAGCTATGGTAGCCTTGGCGGTATCACACGCGCCCAAAACATGACGCTTTCCGAACGGCAAGAGGCAGCCCGGAAGGCAGCACAAAAAAGGTGGAACAAAGACTAAGTATTTTCCACGGTGCGCCTTATGAAATCCGCCAAAAGAGGCACTGCAAACACATATTTGCCGTGACGGTCTTTGTACACTAGGCCAGTAAGGGCAAGTGACATAAGCATTTGGCTAATTTGACTTTTGCCGAAAGTCGCTTTGGGGAAGTCTTTGCACTTAGTCACGATCTCCTTGATGGTAAATTCATCGTTCCTATTGTCCAGATGCGCAATTACATAGAGCAATAACTGCTGTCTATCTGTGACAAAACTCCATCTCCCAGCGAAGAAATCATTGTCGAGCTTTCGAAGTAGTTCCTTTATGGGTACGCTTGGTTCTTTGCCATCCGAAGTTAACTGTATCCATGCGTCGTATGCTTCTTTGCACATAAATTGGACGAAGTATGGGTATCCACCAGAAAACTTGATGATGAGATCAATGGAGCTTTCAGAAAAATGAACAGGGCAATTTGCGGCTGTTATGGGCTTGGATATTGCTTCTTTAGACTCTTCATCTGTTAGACGCTTGAGGGTTAAGACCCTAAACATTCGTTCGGCATAAGTCCTCGACTCTACTAATTTCTGGAACACAGTTGGTAATCCGACCAGTAGCAGCAAGAAGGGAACTCCTTGTCGCTGGACGGACTGGAAAACCTCCAAGAGAACCGAAAGAGGGTATTGATCTTTTTCACGATGATCAGACAGATTTTGAGCTTCATCATAAGAAAAAACAACGCCCCTCCGTCCCGCCTTTTTCACGAACGGGCTGATGTACAGAAAGACAGCTTTCAGTTTATCCGCCACAAGTCCAGGGGTGGCTGTGTAGAGTCCCCAAAGCGTTTCATAGCCAAGAGAAACCTTCTCTTCTTCTGCTTCGCCAGTAAAGCCGAACGCCATTTGTTTTGGCACATCAAAATAGATGTTGCGCGTCACAACGGAAATATCAGTAATAACCCTTTGCGCCATGCTTTCTTCGCTGACGCTCGCAGACTCCGATAGGTCTGTGCCGACCCAGAGCCATTTTTCTTGCAGCGCGATGGGCTTGAAATCTTCAAGAAGTACGGTTTTCCCTACCCCCCGAAGGCCCGTAAGAATGATATTGTAGAGAACCACTTCTTGAGAAAGTGACTTTCGAAATTCTGCTTGCTCCAATTTCCTGCCTGCCAAATAGGGCGGCCGATGTCCGGCACC
>JANMMJ010000209.1:0-4413 GCA_031373255.1 Hyphomicrobiales bacterium | reverse complement strand
CAGGGCGAGAAGTACAACAAGGTCGTGGACGCCTGGGCCAAGTGCACCGACCGCGTGGCCGACGAGATGATGAAGGAAATCTCCGCTGTAAAGATCGACGAGAAGACCGGCCGCGAGAAGGCGATCAACTCGATCTACATGATGAGCCACTCGGGTGCCCGCGGTTCGCCCGCCCAGATGAAGCAGCTCGCCGGCATGCGCGGCCTGATGGCCAAGCCTTCGGGCGAGATCATCGAAACGCCGATCATCTCGAACTTCAAGGAAGGCCTTTCGGTGCTCGAGTACTTCAACTCGACCCACGGTGCCCGCAAGGGCCTCGCCGACACGGCACTGAAGACGGCGAACTCGGGTTACCTGACGCGCCGTCTCGTCGATGTGGCGCAGGATGCCATCATCTCCGAGGACGATTGCGGCACCAAGGCGGCGATCACGGCACGGCCGCTGATCGATGCCGGTGAAATCATCGCCTCGCTGGGCAGCCGCATTCTCGGCCGCACGGCTGCGGTCGATGTGCTGCACCCGTCGACGGGTGAGGTCATCGTGGCGGCCGGCCTCGAAATCCTCGAACCGCAGGTCGAGATCATCGAGAAGGCCAACATCACGGAAGTGCGCATCCGCTCGGTGCTCACCTGCGCGACCAAGTTCGGCGTATGCGCCAAGTGCTACGGGCGTGATCTCGCCCGCGGCACGCCCGTCAACATGGGCGAAGCTGTCGGCGTCATCGCGGCGCAGTCGATCGGCGAGCCGGGCACCCAGCTCACCATGCGTACCTTCCACATCGGCGGAACGGCGCAGGTGCTCGACCAGTCCTTCGTCGAGTCGAACCATGAGGGCACCGTCAAGATCCGCAACAAGAACATCGTGCGGGACTCGAACGGCAAGCTCATGGTGATGGGCCGCAACGTGGCGCTGGTCGTCGAAGACGACAAGGGCAACGAGCGCGCGGTGCACAAGGTGGTTTACGGCACGCGCCTGTTCGCCGACGAAGGCGACAAGGTGAAGCGCGGCACCAAGCTGGCGGAATGGGATCCCTACACCCGTCCGATCATGACCGAGGCCGACGGCATCGTCGCGTTCGAGGATGTTGTCGATGGCGTGGCGGTGAACGAAGTGGCCGACGAGGCGACGGGCATCACCAACCGCGTCATCATCGACTGGCGCAGCAACCAGCGGGGTTCCTCGCTGAAGCCCGCGATCGTGATCAAGGGTGGCGATGGCGAGGTGTCGAAGCTGGCGCGTGGCGGCGAAGCCCGCTACCTGCTGTCGGTCGACGCCATTCTGTCGGTCGATCCGGGTGCTTCGGTGAAGGCCGGCGACGTGCTGGCGCGTATCCCGCTCGAAAGTGCCAAGACGCGCGACATCACCGGCGGCCTGCCGCGCGTTGCCGAGCTGTTCGAAGCCCGCAAGCCCAAGGACCATGCGATCATCGCGGAAATCTCGGGGCGGGTGGAATTCGGCCGCGACTACAAGAACAAGCGGCGCATCCGCATCGTGCCGCAGGACGGTGCCGAGCCGGTCGAATACCTGATCCCGAAGGGCAAGCATTTGCCGGTTCAGGAAGGCGACTATATCGAGAAGGGCGAATACCTGCTCGACGGCAATCCGGCACCGCACGACATTCTGGCGATCAAGGGCGTGGAAGAGCTGGCCTCGTTCCTCGTCAATGAAATCCAGGAAGTCTACCGGTTGCAGGGTGTGTCGATCAACGACAAGCACATCGAAGTGATCGTGCGGCAGATGCTGCAGAAGATCGAGATCACCGACGCCGGCGATACCACGCTGCTGGTGGGCGAGCAGGTCGACCAGCTTGAACTCGACGAGGAGAACGAGAAGGTTCTTGTCGATGGCCGCAAGCCCGCCTCGGGTGTCCCGGTGCTGCTCGGCATCACCAAGGCCTCGCTGCAAACCCGGTCGTTCATCTCGGCGGCGTCCTTCCAGGAAACTACCCGGGTGCTCACCGAAGCAGCCGTCCAGGGCAAGATCGATACGCTGGAAGGCCTCAAGGAGAACGTCATCGTCGGCCGCCTCATCCCGGCGGGCACCGGCGGCATGCTGGCAAGGCTCAGGCAGGTCGCCGACAAGCGCGACACGCTGATCCTGGAGGAGCAGGCGAGGCAGGCCCAGGAGGTTCTGCCGGCGGCCGAGTAAGCCGCCAGCGTTCATACCCGATCCCATGGCCGCCCTCTAGGGCGGCCATTTTGCTTGCAACGGCGCAAAAAGGGCCTCTCCCACCGTCGCCTTGGGCGTTGGTCCCCCTTCTCCACGGGAGAGGAGACGATAGACCTGTCCTGTTCTCTTCCGGAGAAAGTGGGACCGTTCATCGTTGACTTCATCATTCAACAGCATGGCGTTGTGACTGAGGTCGACGGTCCATCTCTCGGCGACGACGCGGCTATTGCACATGATGAACGGCACATGGCCTTTCTCGCCGAGCGGACGCTCATAGTCCATCGTATCGACAACATTGACCTGTTTCGCAATTTTTACGGAGTTCTCGACGGCATCTGCATTGCTCGTCATTCTTAGGCCTGGACTAGTTCATCCAGTCCTGAGATTAGTGAACGGAAATAGCCCAATGTATCCTGCAGCTCGGTCATGTCCACCGTGCGCGTCAAGTCACCGTGCACAATCTCATTTCTGAGGTTGATCTGATCATCCAATTTGCTTCTTGCTCTCGTGGCGACGCGGCCTTTTTTCTTGTCGCTAAAATGTGCCTTAATTTGTGCGTTTCGGCCCAGCGTGTCCGCGAATGGCTCGGGCAGGGAAATGGCCTCAAATAGCTTTTCCAATCGCTCAGCCGTGCAGTTGCCCATCAGCTTCGTGTAGACCTCGGGGTTAAGTTTGTATCCCTTTTGGCCAGATAAACCCTTCCCGAGATTTGAAAGAAGATTGTCGAAATTGTAGACCACGCCCATAACCGAGCCAGCTTTGACGTGCATTAGCACTCGGGCGGCATGGGCGATGTGATTGTTGCGGAACTTCTGTTCCAAGCTCGTGTAAAGTTCGACGGATTCGAACCGGTCTTCCACGATGGCTTTGACTAAAGATCGGATATAGTTCTCGAACACGCCATTGATCTGTACCATCAACGGCTTGTATAACGTACTCGCTTCAACCGTCTTATACTTTAATGCCCGCTGAACGGCGTCTAGAGCCGGTTTGTCATGGGCAAGAGCGCCTATTAGTACCCCGGCCTGGGCTACAACGATGCTGTTGTAAGATTGCCTAATCTCAATCATTGCATCAACTTCATCGAGATAGGAATTCGCAAGAGATTTTGCGGCATCCAATTTAAACATCAACTAGCTCTCGAATGGAAGATTCAACGGTCTCGATGCGCTCTCGGATGGTATTTGCAGTGTTCCCGCGGCCAACCATGAGATCATAAGTGTCGGCATTTGGCGCGGCCAGAGCAAGTATTCTGTCTTGGATGGCTTGTCGGTTTGCCAGCAATGTGTCCCGATAATCGCGCAGATTGAACACAGAAACCATTTCGGCATCATAAAGCGGACGCGAGATCTTACCCGGTTTGCCGTCAGCGGGCGGTAGACGGTAGATATTGACGCCAAAAATCGCCATGCAAAGCTCAAGCGTCTCCGTGAATTCTTCACGCAAGGTTTGCAGCGCACCTGCATCGGCGCGTCTCAAGCGCTTCATCGTCCCATCGAGCATCGATCGCACGGAGCCGGCAATGTTCTTCGAGTCACGGAATGCGAAGAAACGCAGTACGATCTCGACGTCCGTCATGCGCTTGAACAGCGTATTTGCGGCGAGATCCGCGCTAGCAGTCCCATCGGCTCGGGTATTGTCCTCATGGTTGGGGATTTCCCAAGCGTCAGTGAAAGGGCGAACCTTGGACAACTCAATCAAAAGTGCATTGAATTCGCCCGAGTAGAGGGAATTTCGAAGCTCCTGCGGGTTAAGCCGCTCGCCGCCCGTATTCAGGCGCTCGAATACCTGTGCTCTGAGATCAAGACTGTCCTCTGCAGCTGAGGAATTGTCGGACATGAGCGTGATAGCCGATATCTTGGCTCGCTCCAGTCCTCTCCTGACCAAGGGTGGAAGGGCACTGTAGTTCCGGCCATTCAACGCGGGCCAGATTTCCAACCCCTCCAGTGCGAAGTTTCCCTTAAAGAACTCAGAAATCGTATTTAGACGTTGTTGACCGTCCATTACTTCGAATCGAGCAAGCTCCTTTTCATATAGAAAGACGGGGGGAACTGGAACGTTCATAATGAAGCTCTCGATGAGCTTTGATTTCTTCTTTTTGTCCTGACCTGCCACTGAGGATTTCCTCCAGCTAGATTTAGAGTCCGGCCCTGCTGAAGGAGACGGACGATGAAGAAGAAGCGGTTTACGGAAGAGCAGATCATTGCTGTTCTGAAGGAGCACGATGCGGGGATGAAGACGGGT
>JANMMJ010000192.1:0-28162 GCA_031373255.1 Hyphomicrobiales bacterium | reverse complement strand
ATCCTCAAGCGCGAACTTGATACCGGCGTGCCGGTCTATTACCGGCTCGGCCCCGACTCGCGCCCAACCGCGGTTGAAATTCTGAAGGACTGAACTGGCTCAGGCCGCCTGCGATGTGATGCCGGCTTCCCAGCCGAGAATTGCCTGCTTGCGGGTCAGCCCCCAGTGATAGCCGCACAACCCGCCTGATTTGCTCAACACGCGGTGGCAGGGCACGACAAACGAAACGGGATTCTTGCCGACCGCCGTTCCAACCGCACGCGCTGCCGATGGCTTGCCCAGATGCGATGCAATATCGGAATAGGTTGACGCCTTGCCGAAGGGGATGCGCAGCAGCGTCTCCCACACTCTGATCTCGAAATCCGTGCCGATGAACACGACCCGCAACGGCCGGTCCGGCCGCCAGTTTTCCTGTTTGAAAATGCGGTCCGCATAGGGCGCTGTCGCCATCAGATCTTCGACGAATTGCGCTTCGGGCCAGCGCCCCTTCATGTCGGCCATTGTGCTGGCTTCTTCCCCTTCATCGGCGAAGGCCAGGCCCGCAAGACCCTGGTCGGTGATCATCACCAAGGCCCGTCCGAATGGCGAGGCGTGAAATCCATGGCGTATGACCAGCCCTTTTCCCCGCAACTTGTAGACGCCGGGTGTCATGCCTTCATGCGTGACAAACAGGTCATGCAGCCGGCCCGGCCCGGAGAGTCCGACCTCGTAGGCCGTATCGAGAATGCTCGCCGAATCGCGCAGCAATTCCCGGGCATGATCAAGCGTCACGGCCTGCAGGAAAGCCTTGGGGCTGAGTCCCGCCCAGCGCGTGACCAGTCTTTGCAGATGGTGCGGACTCATGCCTGCGGCTTCTGCGATGGTTTCGAGTGAGGGTTGGTCGCGCCAGTTGTCATTGATGAAGGCCAGGGTGCGCTTCACCAGTTCATAGTCACGGTCGGGAGTTGATATGGGGGTCATGCTGTTCATGCATCCGAAGTTAGGGCGCCCCCGGCGCCGAAACCACCCGTTTCTTGCGCCATTAGTACGAATTCTGGATGAGCGCCTGCCGGAGAGCCAGGGCAAAACTCTTGCGCTCCTCTTGCAATAGGAACTTGCCGATTTCCGCCCTTTGAGTGCCTGCGCGAAGGAACAGGCCGCCAATCAGTTCACGCTCCCGGTCTTCATCAAGTTCGACGCGCAACCGGTGCCTCAAAAACCGGATTTCCTGAAGCGGCGCCGAGCCAATGATCCGCTGCAGCACCAGTTCATGTGCTGTGAGTTCAATCCGCTCAGCCTGCCGCCCGTCGGCAAAGTTTCGCTTGAAAGCCCACCAGACGAGGAGAACGTCGAGCCCTGCAAAGCCTGCCACCGGCCAGGCGCCCGCCAGAGTAAACACTGTTCCGGCGGCAAGGTTGACTCCGATGACCAGCGCCATGACAGCGATGAAGCCTTCGCGCGTCAACGAGCGGTGCGGTGTCAGCACTGCACAGAAATTTTGGCCGTTGCCACTGTCCATCGAACCATCCTAAGCCTGTCGCGGCATTTTCAGGGTATTCATGGCAAACGCAAGACGGCTGAAACCGGATCAGGTTGACGAGATTTTCCGGCGCTTCGCGGCAGCCGATCCCGAGCCCCGGGGCGAACTTGACTGGCAGAACACCTTCACCCTGCTGGTTGCCGTCGTGCTTTCGGCTCAGGCAACCGATACCGGCGTCAATCGTGCGACCGGACCGCTGTTCAAGGTTGCCGATTCGCCCGAGAAAATGCTGGCGTTGGGCGAAGACAAGCTGCGCGACTACATCAAGACCATCGGCCTGTTTCGCGCCAAGGCGAGAAATGTCATTGCCCTCTCCCGTCTTCTGATCGAACGGCACGGCGGCGAGGTTCCGCGAAACCGCGAGGCCTTGGAAGAGTTGCCGGGCGTGGGGCGCAAGACGGCGAATGTCGTGCTCAATATTGCCTTCGGCGAACCGGTGATAGCCGTCGATACCCATATTTTCCGGGTTGGCAACCGCACCGGCCTGGCGCCCGGCAAGGATCCGTTTGAAGTCGAAATGAGGCTGGAAAAAATTGTGCCCCCGCACTTCAAGCTCCATGCCCATCATTGGCTCATCCTGCACGGCCGCTATGTCTGCAAGGCGAGGAAACCCGAATGCCCGCGTTGCTTGATCCGCGATATCTGTCTGTTCAATGAGAAGACGGCCTGACACTCTTGAACAGGTGCACGAAGTAAGATGTCGAGAACAGCGGCACGAGCAGGTTCACGAAAGGAACCAGTGCCATAAGCGCCGGGATCAATCCCGCCAGCAGAACCTTGGGCGAATTCACCCTCCGCAATTCTCTCGCCTCGGCCATCGGCATGTGGCGCGCCGCCGCCAGCACAAAATATTCGCGGCTGATCAGATAGGCATTGGCCAGCACTAGGATGACAGCGCCAATTGCAAAAAATACGGCAGGCAAAATTGCAATGTTGATGAACAGGGCAACTATACCAAACTGCAGTGCGGTCATGATCGCCTGCCCGGTGCTGAGTTCGTCCCCGGGCCGATCATTGGGATAATGCCGGCGTTCGACGATGCCCGCCACCTTGTCCAGGTAGAGCCCGGCAAACAGATTGGTGACAGGCGCCATCAGGAAGAATGCCAATACGGCCAGCCCCAGGCCCGCAGCCACTTCGATAATGGTTTCAGCCCATCCCCAGGGCACAAGCTTGAGCGTTTCCACCAGGACGATTGCGCCGGCAATAACCGCGATGAAAAGCGCCAGCGTCAGCCCCACGGCCTTCAGAAGGATGGTCCGGAACTCAGGCGAAAGCACATCGCCGAGCGCCCTGAATGCAGCTTTTATCATGGCGCAACAGGTAATGATCCATGCTTGTCACGGCAAGGGGCATCGGCTACGCCTTGCCGCCAAATTGGCGGTCAGGGAAGCTCATGGCCAACGCTACCATTGACGTTCTGGGGATCGGCAACGCCATCGTTGACGTGATTTCGCGGGTTGAAGACAGCTTCGTCCTGCGCCACGGTCTGGTGAAGGGATCGATGAACCTGATCGACGAAGCCCGCGCCGAAGCTCTCTATGCCGATATGGGACCGGCCATCGAGGTCTCGGGCGGGTCGGCTGGGAACACGGTTGCAGGTGTCGCTTCCTTTGGCGGCACAGCCGCTTATTTCGGCAAGGTGAAGGCCGACCAGCTTGGCGGCATTTACCGGCATGACATGCGGGCCCAGGGCGTACGTTTCGATTCAGTCGCCGCCACTGATGGTCCGGCCACCGCGAGGTCTTTCATCCTGGTGACGCCGGAAGGCGAGCGCACCATGAACACCTATCTTGGCGCCTGCGTGAACTTGACCGTTGACGATATCGATCCGGCTATCGTCGAGGCGTCCAGCATCACCTATATGGAGGGCTATCTTTGGGATCGTCCGGAAGCCAAGGAAGCCTTCAAGCGCGCGGCGAAAACTGCTCATAAGGCGAGGCGGTTGGTTTCGGTCACGCTGTCCGACTCCTTTTGTGTCGAGCGCCACCGCGACAGCTTCCTTGAGTTGATCCGCAACGATATCGACATCGTCTTCGCCAACGAGACCGAGATCAAGTCGCTCTATCTGACCCAGAGTTTCGATGGTGCCATGCAGGCGATCCGGCGCGATTGCGGAATTGCCGTGTTGACGCGCTCGGCTGCGGGAAGTGTCGTGGTGAAGGGCAACGAGGTACATGTCGTCGAAGCCCATCCCGTGTTAGAGGTCGTCGATGTGACGGGTGCGGGCGATCTGTTCGCCGCCGGTTTTCTTTTCGGCTTCACCAGGCACTTCGATCTGGCCCGATGCGCGAGGCTCGGAAGCCTCGCCGCCGCCGAAGTCATTTCACATATCGGTGCGCGCCCGGAGGTCAACCTGGCGGCGCAGGCCAGGTCCGAAGGCCTGCTTTAGAGTTTCCTCAGAAACACGCTGTGCACCTGATGGTCGGCCCCCTTGCGCAGCACCAGGTCGGCGCGCGGGCGCGTCGGCAGAAGGTTTTCCCTGAGATTGACCAGATTGATGGTTTCCCAGATGCGCTGGGCCGTCGCCCGCGATTCCGCGTCACTGAGCGAGGAATAGCGATGGAAGTAGGATTTGGGATCGCGGAACGCGCCATCGCGTAGCGACAGGAAACGGTCCACATACCATTTCGCCAGATCGTTGATTTCAGCATCGATATAGATCGAGAAATCGAAAAAGTCCGACACATTGGGAATGCCGCGTCCGTCGCGTGGCGGCCGTCCGGTCTGCAGGACGTTCAGGCCTTCGACGATCAAAATATCGGGCTGCTCCACCACGACCTGCTCGCCTTTGACCACGTCATACACAAGGTGCGAATAGACCGGAGCCGCGACCTGGGGTTTCCCGGCCTTGATGTCCGACATGAAGCGGAGGATTGCGGGCAGGTCGAAGCTCTCCGGAAATCCCTTGCGGTTCATCAGTCCTTCCCGTTCCAGAATGGAGTTGGGCATCAGAAAGCCATCGGTGGTCACGAGATCGACTTTGGGATGGTTGGGCCAGCGTGCCAGGAGACGCCTGAGAATACGCGCCGTGGTGCTCTTGCCCACCGCAACACTTCCCGCCATGCCGATCACATAGGGAACCTTGCGGCCTTCGGCGTGGAGGAACTGGTTGGTCGCGCGGTAAAGTTTCTGGGTCGCCGCGACATAGAGATTGAGCAGCCTTGAAAGCGGCAGATAGATTGCCTCGACTTCCGCCAGATCGATACGATCATTGAGGCCGCGCAATTCATCCAGATCCGCCTGGGTAAGTGTCATCGGCGTATCGGATCTGAGCTTGGCCCACTCCTCCCTTGAAAAGCGGCGGAATGGGGAAACTTCCCGGGCAAGCTGTTCCACTGGCTTAAACCTGCTTGCGTGCCTGCTTTTCAGCGATGCCGCTGGTCCCGACACGTTTTTCCAGTTCGCCCATTACATCAGCGAGCGGCAGGTCCGAGGCCTGCAATAGCACAATGAGATGATAGAACAGGTCCGCCGCTTCGAGCTTGAGATGGTTCTTGTCGCCTTTGACGGCGGCAAGCGCCGTTTCGACAGCTTCCTCTCCCACTTTCTTGGCGCACTTGGCGATGCCCTGTGACAGCAATTTGGCGGTATAGGAAATCTCGGGCGATGTGTTGCGCCGCGCCGCCACCGTATCGGCGAGTTCGGCGAGGACTTCGAGCTTGTGATCCATCATCTCTCCATTCTAGACGAGCCGCATGGGAATGCCATGCTGCGCCATATGTGTTTTTGCCTGGCCGATTGTGAAAGTACCGAAATGAAAGATCGAGGCGGCCAGCACCGCGGCAGCGTGACCGTCGCGAACACCGGCAACGAGATCGTCAAGCATACCGACACCGCCTGAAGCGATAACCGGCACCGGCACGGCATCGGCAATGGCCCGCGTCAGTTCCACATCGAAGCCCGTTCCGGTTCCATCGCGATCCATCGAAGTCAGCAGGATTTCTCCGGCACCCAGCTCCACCACCTCGCATGCGAACTGAACCGCGTCTATGCCCGTGGAATTACGCCCGCCATGAGTGAAGATTTCCCATTTGCCGGCCGAAGCGCTTTTCGCGTCGATGGCGACCACGATGCACTGGCTGCCGAATTTCTCCGCCCCTTCGCGAACGAACTGGCGGTTGTTCACCGCCGCGGTATTGATCGACACCTTGTCTGCTCCGGCAAGAAGCAAGCGGCGGATGTCGTCGGTTGTGCGGACCCCGCCACCCACCGTGAGCGGCATGAAACACACTTCTGCGGTCCGCTGGACAATATCGAGAATGATGCCACGGTCCTCGTGGCTCGCGGTGATGTCGAGAAAGCACAACTCGTCCGCCCCGGCCGCATCATAAGCCTTGGCGATTTCAACCGGATCGCCGGCATCGCGCAGACTGACAAAGTTCACGCCCTTGACGACACGCCCGTCCTTCACGTCGAGACAGGGAATGATGCGAGCCTTCAGCATCGCTCAGCGTCCGCCCGCCACGCGAAGCACGGTACCCGTCACATACGAGGCGGCATCGCTCAGCGCGAACATCACAACCGCGGCGATTTCCTCGGGCTGGCCGACACGCTTCAGCGGAATCATCGGGCGCAGCCGCTCTGCGCGGCCTGGATCGCCGCTCGAAACAGCGTGAATATCCGTCTCCGTCAGGCCCGGTGCCACGGCAACGACGCGAATGTTCTCTTCCGCTACTTCCTTGGCGAGACCCATGGTGAACGAGTCGATGGCACCCTTGGAGGCGGCGTACCATATATATTCGCCCGGGCTGCCGATGGTCGTCGCGGCCGAGGAAATGTTCACGATAACGCCGCCCGGGCCGCCATTGCGGGGCGACATGCGCAACACCGCTTCGCGCGCCGCGAGAATGGCACCAGTGACGTTGATGTCGATGCAGGTCCGGATCTTCTCCGGCTCTGCCGCATCGAGGCGGCTGCTCCTGCCTGTAATGCCGGCATTGTTGACGAAATGCGTAACCGGGCCAAGCAGCCGTGCCGATTCATTGAACAGATTGACGATGTCTTCAAACTTGCCAACGTCGCCGGCGATAGCCACGGCTTCGCCGCCATTTGCCTTGATTTCACCCACCACCTTGTCGGCGCTGTCGCGATCCCGTTGATAATTCACTGCCACGCTATAGCCCTGCTCTCCGGCCTGCCGCGAAACAGCAGCGCCAATGCCCCGGCTGCCGCCCGTCACGATGAGAACTTTCTTCGCCGTCATGCGGCACTCCTTGCTTGGATGAGCGCCAGGGCTTCGCTGGCATCGAGCCGTCCGTCATAGAGTGCACGGCCCGAGATGGCACCTTCGAGAATGGCACAGTCAGGCTCGAGAAGTCTTGCGATATCGTCGATCGAGGCCAGTCCGCCTGAGGCAATCACAGGGATAGAGGTGGATTTGGCGAGTTCCAGCGTAGATGGAACATTGAGCCCTTTGAGAACGCCATCGCGGTCGATGTCGGTGAAAATGATGGCCGAGACCCCGGCGTCCTCGAACCGGGACGCAAGTTCGATAGCTGGCAGATCGGACGTCTCAGCCCAGCCCTCAACCGCGACGCGGCCCCCCCTGGCATCGATCCCCACGGCGATTTGTCCTGGATAGTCCCGGCAGGCCTGCTTGACCAGATCGGGCTTGTGAAGCGCCACCGTTCCCAGGATGACGCGCCTGATGCCGCGGGATAGCCAGTATTCAATCTGGCCAGATTCGCGAATGCCACCCCCGAGCTGGATCGGAATCGAAACCGCGCCGAGAATGGAGCGAACTGCAGAGTCGTTCACCGGTCTCCCGGCAAAGGCGCCGTTGAGATCGACGAGATGCAGCCATTGAAATCCTTGACTAGCGAATTGAGCGGCCTGCGCTGCCGGATCGTCGTTGAACACGGTCGCCGCGTTCATGTCGCCCAGTTTGAGGCGGACACATTGGCCGTCCTTGAGATCGATGGCCGGAAACAGGATCAAGGCTGCCACCGCAGGAAATTCGCGATCAGGTTCAGACCAAGCTGCTGGCTCTTCTCGGGATGAAACTGGGTTCCCACCATGTTGTCTCGTCCGACAATCGCGCTGATCGGTCCGCCATGGGTGGTGAGCGTGATGACGTCTTCGGGATCGTCGGGCACCAGCTGATAGGAATGGACGAAATAGGCGTGCAGCCCATCCGGTCCAAGTGCAATTCCAGTGAGGACTGCGTGTGGGCGCATTGCATCCAGCGTGTTCCATCCCATGTGCGGTATCTTGACATCCGCGTCGCCGGACTCGATCTTCTTCACATCACCCGAAATCCATTGGAACCCATCGGTGATGTCGTATTCGAGGCTGCGGTTCGCCATGAGCTGCATGCCCACACAGATGCCGAGGAACGGCTTGCCCTTCTTCCTCACCTCGTCTTCAAGCGTGTCCCACATGCCGGCAACCGCCATCAGGCCGTTGCGGCAGTCCTTGAAAGCGCCAACGCCGGGCAGGACAATGTGGTCTGCCTTTCGCACGATATCTGGATCGGATGTGACGATGATACGTTCCGAAGACGCATGATCGCGTGCCGCGCGCTCGAAAGCCTTGGCGGCAGAATGCAGATTGCCTGATCCATAGTCGATGATGGCAACAGTCATGGAAACTATCCAGCTGTGTTGAACAGCCCGAGCGGCTCATGCCCGCCGCCGTGCTCTGCCCGGAAATGCGGAACCGGGGCAGCGGGATAGGCCACACGTTCCGACACCTCGGATTGGAAGAACCGTAATTCGGCGTCTTCAAGACTGTCTCCGGCCGTGAGACCCACCTGGTGATAGCCGCGCCGTGCCAGTGACCATCTCCGCAGGTCCTGGGCCTCAAGTCCGAACAGCAGGCTGATAGCGAAATTGATGATACCCGTGGCCATCTCGTTGAGCCCGAACCATGTCCCGAGCGCCGAAAACCCCGACATGATGGCCACAAGCACCGCAGTCACGATCCACATGCGGTTCCACAGGGCCCAGGCTACCGTCAGTATGAAGGCCGTCAGCGAAAATCCCTCGCGCACGAAGATCGCATCGCGAAGCGCGTCTCCCTTGCTATGCACCGAATAGAGCGCCATCAGCCTGTCAGCGATCCCTTCGTCGACGGAATGCGGTCCTTCTGCCGGGGATCGATTTCGATCGCCATTCGAAGGGCCCGCGCCAAAGCCTTGAAGCAGGATTCGGCGATATGGTGGTTGTTGTCGCCATAGGCGGTTTCGACATGCAGCGTGATGCCGGCATTCATGGCAAAGGCCTGGAACCATTCGCGCACCAGTTCAGTGTCGAATGCGCCAATTTTGGCACTGGTGAATTGCGTGCGAAACACCAGGTAGGGCCGCCCCGAGACATCGATTGCCACGCGCGTCAGGGTTCCGTCCATGGGGAGATCGGCACTGGCATGGCGGCGGATGCCCTTGCGCTCGCCAAGGGCTTTGGCAACGGCCTGGCCGAGTGCAATTCCTGCATCTTCCACCGTGTGATGATCGTCGATGTGGCGGTCGCCCTGCGCCTCGATTTTGATATCGATCAGCGAGTGTCGTGCCAGTTGCTCCATCATGTGGTCGAAAAAGCCAACGCCCGTCTTGATCTCGAACAGGCCGCTGCCGTCGAGATCGACGCTGGCGGATATCCGGGTTTCGGTCGTCGACCGTTCGATGGTGGCCTTGCGCATGTCTGTCTCTTAGCAGGTGCAATATGCAAATTCTACCGGCTGGATTGCGCCGGATTAACGCCGGGATGCTTTGATTTTTGCGCCGCAGCGCCCTACATGACGGCTCTGGAACGAGGAAAGGACGCCGATGAGTGAACCCCCGCAATGGCATGCCACCACCATCCTGTCGATCCGCAAGGGCAACAGGGTTGTCATTGCCGGCGACGGGCAGGTGAGCCTCGGCCCGACCATCATCAAGGCCAATGCCCGCAAGGTCCGGCCGCTGGCCAATGGCACGGTGATTTCAGGATTTGCCGGCGCCACCGCCGACGCCATGACGCTGTTCGAGCGGCTCGAAGCCAAATTGGAGCAGTATCCGCTGCAGCTCACCAGGGCCTGTGTCGAACTGGCAAAGGATTGGCGCACCGATCGCTACCTGCGCCGCCTGGAAGCCATGATGCTGGTCGCCGACCGCAACGCCAGCCTGGTCCTCACCGGAACGGGTGACGTTCTGGAACCCGAGCGCGGCATCATGGCAATCGGCTCGGGCGGCAACTATGCCCTCGCCGCAGCCCGTGCGCTCGCCGATAGCGATATGGATGCCGAAACCATTGCCCGCAAGGCCATGGCCATAGCCGCCGAGATATGCGTCTACACCAACAATTCCATCATCGTTGAAAGCCTCGACCTGACATGACCGATTTTACCCCCCGGGAGATCGTCTCCGAACTGGACCGGCACATTGTCGGCCAGAAGGATGCCAAGCGGGCCGTGGCGATTGCGCTTCGCAATCGCTGGCGCCGCAAGCAGCTCGATGGCCAGCTCCGCGAAGAGGTGATGCCTAAGAACATCCTGATGATCGGCCCCACGGGTGTCGGAAAGACCGAGATCGCCCGCCGCCTGGCCAGGCTTGCCAACGCGCCCTTCATCAAGGTTGAGGCCACCAAGTTCACCGAAGTGGGCTATGTCGGCCGCGATGTCGAGCAGATGATCCGCGATTTGCTCGAGGCTGGCATCGGCATGATCAAGACGTCGCGCCGCAAGGATGTCGAGGCCCAGGCCCATCTCAACGCCGAGGCCCGCGTCCTCGATGCGCTCGTGGGCGCCAATGCGAGCGAGGGAACCCGCGAAAGCTTCCGCAAGAAACTGCGCTCGGGTGAACTCGATGAGAAGGAAATCGAGGTCCAGGTTGCCGATACCGGCGGCATGCCGAGTTTCGATATTCCGGGAATGCCAGGCGCCTCCGCCAGCGTCATCAATGTCTCTGAAATGCTGGGAAAGGCCTTTGGCGGCCGCACCAAGACCCGCCGGTTGAATGTGAAGGCGAGCCACGAAGTCCTGTTGGCGGAAGAGAGCGAGAAGCTCCTCGACCAGGAGCAGATTGTTGCCGAGGCCATCGACGCGGTGGAAAACAATGGCATCGTGTTTCTCGATGAAATCGACAAGATTGCGGCGCGCTCGGAGCGCCAGGGCGCCGATGTCAGCCGCGAAGGCGTGCAGCGCGACCTCCTGCCGCTTATCGAAGGCACCACCGTTTCCACCAAGCACGGACCGATAAAGACCGATCACATTCTGTTTATCGCTTCCGGTGCGTTTCATATTGCCAAGCCGTCCGACCTCCTGCCGGAGCTTCAGGGCCGCCTGCCCATCCGCGTCGAACTCAAAGCCCTGACCAAGGAAGACTTCCGCCGGATTCTCACCGAGCCGGAGCACAGCCTCATCAAGCAGTACCGGGCGTTGCTCCTGACCGAGGGCGTAACCCTTGATTTCACCGAAGACGGCATTCTGGCCCTCGCCAACATCGCCGCCGAGATCAATGGCGCTGTCGAAAATATTGGCGCGAGGCGCTTGCAGACGGTCATGGAGCGTGTTCTTGACGATGTGAGTTTCACCGCCACCGACCGCTCGGGCGAGGCCATAAGGGTGGACGCGGCCTATGTCGAAAGCCAGATAGGCGACCTCGCACGCAATGCAGACCTGTCAAAATTCATACTCTGAGTCAGGCTTGACCATGGGGCCTGGCCTGCCTACCTAAGGGACGACAATGCTCTTTGCCGATTCTGGCTGGGATTTCTCAAGAGGTTAAGATGGCAACCCATAAGGTTACTGATTCGTCGTTCGAATCCGATGTTCTGAAGGCCGATGGTCCCGTTGTGGTCGATTTCTGGGCTGAATGGTGCGGTCCGTGCAAGATGATCGGCCCGGCCCTTGAGGAAATTGCTTCAACCCTCGGTCCCAAGGCCAAGATTGTTAAGATTAACATCGACGAGAATCCGCGCACACCTTCGGCTTATGGGGTCCGCGGCATTCCCACCTTGATGGTCTTCAAGGGCGGGCAGGTCGCCGCCACCAAGGTCGGCGCTTCACCCAAGGGTGCCTTGCAGAGTTGGATCGAGCAGTCGATCTAGCGTCTGGCCGTACCTGTCACTTCCGACATAGCCTCGCCGAGATGCGCCGCAAGGACGCGTCCGGCGAGATAGAGCGACCCACAGATGAGAATGCGCGGCGCCGGATCGGTGCTGCCGGCCTGACGGAGCGCATCCTCAAGCGAAGCGGCCGCCTCCGCCTCCATCCTTTTTGAGCGTGCGGCCTGTGCCAGCCTTTCGGCTGGAACCGCATTCTCCTCTCCCGGAATGCTGAGCGTCACCACGCGGTGCGCCACACCGGCGAACGGGGCAATGAACCCTTCGATTTCCTTGGTATTGATCATGCCCCAGATGAGCACCAGGGGGCGCGAAAAGCGTTCGTTAAGTTCGCCGAAGCTTTGTGCCAGCGCCCGTCCGCCGGATGGATTGTGGCCGCCGTCAAGCCACAATTCGCAATCGGCCGGGATCAGGGCATGGAGCGAGCCCGGGCCCAGCCGCTGCATCCGGGCCGGCCACACGACCGTCTTCAGGCCTTCCGCGATGTTCTGGTCGGTGATCCTACGGTCGCCAATCGCACGGATAGCTGCAATGGCATTCCCCGCATTGTCGATCTGGTGGCGGCCCTGCAACTGCGGCATCGGCAGGTCGAGGAGGCCATTCTCATCCTGGAAAACCATCCGGCCATGCTGTTCGAAGCATTGCCAGTCCTGGTTGGCAATGAGCAGCGGAGCGCCTGCCCGTGACGCGGCCAGTTCGATTCGCTCCCTGGCTTCATCCGGCTGTACGCTGACGATACCGGTGACGCCGCGTTTCAGGATGCCCGCCTTCTCGCCTGCGATCAGTGACAACGTATCGCCAAGAAATTGCTGGTGATCGTAGTCGATCGTCGTGATGACGGTCAGCTTCGGTTTGGCGATGACATTCGTGGCGTCCAGCCGCCCGCCGAGCCCCACTTCGAGGAGCAGGTAATCCGCCGGCGTTCGCGCGAAGGCGAGAAATGCCGCGGCCGTGGTGATCTCGAAGAAGGTGATTGCCTCGCCGCCATTGGCCGTCTCGCTTTCCTCAAGCAGTTCGCTGAGCTCGTTTTCGGGAATGAGCAGACCCCCGCCTTTCCGGCCGATGCGGATACGCTCGTGAAAACGCACAAGATGCGGCGACGTATAACAATGAACAGTGAGCCCCGCCGCTTCCATCATGGCCCTGAGATAGGCAATCGTCGATCCCTTGCCATTTGTACCGGCGACATGGATGACCGGCGGCATCTGCTCATGAGGGGTGCCAAGTTTCTCCAGGATCCGCCACATCCGGTCCAGCGTCAGGTCGATGATCTTGGGATGCAGACTCAGGAGCCGCGTAAGGATGGCGTCGCTTATCGCCATGATTGAACCTCAGGACGCCTTTGCGGGAACCATTGCCTTGCCGGTTTCCTCTCGGGCTCCGTTGGTCAGTCCCGGCACGGCGGATGATTTCGTCAGAACGCGGACGATCCGGCTGATCGTGGCGCGCAACTCATGGCGGTGCACCACCATATCGATCATGCCATGATCGCGCAGATATTCCGCCCGCTGGAAACCTTCCGGAAGCTTTTCCCGGATCGTCTGCTCGATGACGCGGGGACCGGCAAAACCGATTAGCGCGCCGGGCTCCGCGATCTGCACATCGCCCAGCATGGCATATGAGGCGGTGACACCGCCGGTCACCGGATGCACCAGGACAACAATATAAGGAAGCTTGGCCCGGCGCAGTTCCTGCACCGCAACGGTTGTGCGTGGCAATTGCATGAGCGACAGAATGCCTTCCTGCATGCGGGCCCCGCCAGATGAGGCAAAGAGCACGAACGGTGCCTTCATCTGGACGGCAGCACGCATCGCGGCGATAAGTGCATCGCCCGCCGCCATGCCGAGCGATCCCCCCATGAAGGCAAAATCCTGCACCGTCATCACCACGGGCAGGCCATCAAGCTTGCCATGCGCGGCGAGGATTGCATCTTCCGATTCTGTCTTCTGCCGCGCTTCCTTGAGCCGGTCAGTGTAGCGCCGCTCGTCGCGGAACTTCAGTGGATCGGTCGCCACCTGGGGCAGGGCAATCGTTTCGTATTCGCCATCGTCGAACATGCTTTTGAGCCGCACATCCGGCGCCATCCGCATGTGAAATCCGGACGCTGGCATGACGAAGAGATTGGCTTCCAGATCGCGGTAGAAAACCATCTGGCCGGATTCGGGATCCTTGATCCACATATTCTCTGGCGTGTCGCGCCGCGCGCCGCCGCCGCCGAGAATCGACCGGATTTTGGGACGAACGAAGTTCTTGATCCAGTTCAAGGCCCTTAGCTCCTGAGACCCGAGGCAATTTCACTAACCAGACTGTGCACAGCCTTCACCGTCGCAACTGTGGGCTTGCCGTCCACACTGAGATTATCGCGCACGGCATTGACCAGAGCCGATCCGACAACGACGCCCTCTGCATCTTTTGCGATGGCCCGGGCCTGATCCGCCGATTTGACCCCGAAACCGACGGCGATGGGCAGGTCCGTGTGGCCCTTGAGGCGAACGACATTCTGTTTCACGCTGGCAAGGTCGGGAGCCTTGGTGCCCGTGATGCCCAGCACCGAAACGTAATAGACGAAGCCTGAAGTATTCCTGAACACCTTGGGCGCGCGCTTGTCGTCGGTCGTCGGCGTGGCGAGGCGGATGAAGTTCAATCCGGCCTTCATCGCCGGAATGCACAGTTCTTCGTCTTCCTCGGGCGGCAGATCGACCACGATCAGTCCGTCCACGCCTGCAGTTTTTGCGTCGGCGAGAAACCTCTCGACGCCATAAACGTAGATCGGGTTGAAGTAGCCCATGAGGACCACCGGTGTGGCCTCGTCGCCCTTGCGGAAGGCCCGCACCATCGCCAGTGTCTTGGGCATGGTCTGCCCGGCATGCAGCGCCCGCAATCCTGCCGCCTGGATCGCCGGTCCGTCCGCCATCGGATCGGTAAAAGGCATGCCGAACTCAATGATGTCTGCCCCCGCTTTGGGCAGGCCCTTGACGATTTGCAGGGATGTTTCATAGTCGGGATCGCCTGCGGTCACGAAAGTCACCAGCGCCGACCTGCCCTCGGCCTTGAGCGCGGCAAATTTCTTGTCGATGCGCGTCGTCACAGCTTCACCCCAAGATGGGCAGCCACTGTGAAAATGTCCTTGTCGCCCCGTCCGCACATGTTCATCACCATCAGATGGTCCTTGGGCTTCTTGGGTGCAATCTTCATGACATGGGCAAGAGCGTGCGAAGGCTCGAGTGCCGGGATGATCCCTTCAAGTTCGCAGCAAAGCTTGAAGGCTTCCAGCGCCTCCTTGTCGGTTGCCGCCACATAGTTCACTCGGCCAAGGTCGTTCAGCCATGAATGTTCAGGCCCGATGCCCGGATAATCGAGGCCTGCCGATATGGAATGGCCTTCGATGATCTGGCCATCGTCATCCATCAGCAGATAGGTCCGGTTTCCGTGCAGGATGCCGGGCCGCCCGCCGGTGATTGAAGCTGCATGTTCCTTGGTGTGGAGCCCATGGCCTGCCGCTTCGACGCCATGGATTTCGACAGTTTTGTCGTCGAGGAACGGATGGAACAGGCCCATCGCGTTCGACCCGCCGCCGATTGCCGCAACCAGCGAATCCGGCAGCCGGCCCTCGCGTGACATCATTTGTCTCTTTGTTTCCACACCGATCACCGACTGAAAGTCCCGCACCATGCCGGGATAGGGATGTGGACCTGCCACCGTGCCGATGCAGTAAAATGTATTTTCGACATTGGCGACCCAGTCGCGCAGCGCCTCGTTCAGGGCGTCCTTGAGGGTGCGCGATCCGGATTTTGCCGGTATTACCTCGGCGCCCAGGAGTTTCATCCGGAAGACGTTCGGTTTTTGCCGCTCAATATCAACTTCGCCCATGTAGACGATGCATTCGAGTCCGAAACGGGCACACGCCGTGGCCGTGGCGACGCCATGCTGGCCAGCACCCGTCTCGGCGATGATGCGCTTCTTGCCCATGCGGCGCGCCAGCAGGATCTGGCCCATCACATTGTTGATCTTGTGGGCTCCGGTGTGGTTCAACTCGTCGCGCTTGAAATAGATTTTTGCGCCGCCGAGATGCTCGGTCAGCCGTTCGGCAAAATAGAGCGGGCTGGGCCGGCCGACGTAATGTTCCAGAAAACTGTCCAGTTCCGCCTGGAAGGAAGGATCGGCCTTGGCATCGGTGTAGGCTTGCTCGAGCTCAAGAATGAGCGGCATGAGCGTTTCGGCGACAAAACGGCCGCCATAAATGCCAAAACGGCCTCTTTCATCAGGTCCGGTGCGATAGGAATTGGGAACGGGGGCGTTCATGGCGTCTCTCTTTCGGGTGCCGTTCTAGCTTGCGGATTTGGCGGCCTCAATGAATTTCCGGATCAGCGTAACGTCCTTGACCCCCGGCGAAGATTCGACCCCGGACGAAACGTCAACCATCGGCGCGCCGGTGATCTTGATGGCTGCCGCCACATTGCCCGGATTAAGGCCGCCGGAGAGCATGAAGCCGCCTGGTGCGCCAGCCAGCAGCGTCCAGTCAAAGGGCAGCCCATTGCCGCCTGGAAGCGCGTCCTTGAGCGTTTCTGGGGCCTTGGCATCGTAAAGAACGAAGGCAGCTACCTTCGCATACTGAGCCCCGCCCAGGACGTCGGAGATGGCACCCACCTTGATAGCCTTGATGACCGGTATCCCGGTCAGGGCATGGATTTCGGCAACCCGCGCCGGGGTCTCGCTGCCATGCGCCTGGATGAAATCCGGCCGGACTTGCGTGCCGATCTGCCCAAGCAACTCGTCACTGGCATCGACCGTCAGGGCAACGATCTTCGCTGACCCGCGCGCCTTTCCGGCAAGCTCAGCCACCGGTGCGATGCTGACATTGCGCGGGCTTTTTGGATAGAAAACCAGCCCGACGAAGTCGGCCCCTGATGCAATTGCCGTTGCGAGCGTCTCTGTCGTCGACAAACCGCAGATCTTGACCTTAATCGCCATGGAGGCTCGCCGCGATGTTGACTGCCGCAAGGGCCGGATCGGCAGCTCCGGTGATTGGCCTTCCAATGACAAGGACGCTGGCGCCTGCCTTCAGCGCGGCGGCAGGGGTCGCCACCCGTTTCTGATCTTGCAAACTGCCATCCACGGGGCGGATTCCGGGAACCACGATCAGAAAATCCGGCGAAGTCGATTTCCGGATGACTTCAACTTCGTGCGGGCTGCACACCACGCCGTCGAGCCCTGCCTTTGAGGTGAGTTCGGCCAAATTCTGTGCATGGGCATGTGTGCTGCGCCGATGGTCAAATCCCGATGCCCAGATATCGCCGTCAGTCAGGCTGGTAAGAATGGTGACGGCAATGAGCTTGCACCGTCCGTCCACCGCTTCTGCCGCCGCCTTCATCATCTCCAGCCCGCCGCTTGCGTGAATGTTGAGGATGGCAGGTGCAGGTTCCAGCTTCATCAGCGATCGCAAGCCATTGGCGACCGTGTTCGGAATGTCGTGCAGCTTGAGATCGAGGAAGATCGGAACGCCTTCCTTAGCGACAGCCTCGTAGCCAGCCCGGCCATTGGAATAGAAGAACTCCATGCCGAGTTTGACGTAGCCGGCATGTGGTTTGAGACCCCGTGCAAGAGTAACAGCTTTGGCAATATCGGGCGTGTCGAGCGCCACGCATATGGGATTTTGACCGTCCATGGGCACTATCTAGCCGAAATCCGTGCTACATGCGAAAAACTGTTTCCACGAGACAATATGACCAGAATCAATGCCACAAAAGATGCGATGACACCGGGCCTTGTGCTGGGCAGGCGCAATGACCTGACCGTGCGTCTGGCCGTCAGCGGCGAGGAAATCGTCGCAGCCCAGCGCCTGCGATTTATGGTGTTTTACGAGGAACTGTCGGCCAGGCCAGACGCCTTGAGCCGCGAAACGCGCCTTGATGCGGATCGCTTCGATGCGTTCTGCGACCAGTTGCTGGTGGTGCGCGATACGCCTTCCGGAAGCGCCGATCCGATCCTTTTGGCGGATGGCGAACTGGTCGGCACCTACCGCCTGCTGCGCCAGCAGGTCGCCCGTGAAAACGGCGGATTTTACACCGAGGCGGAGTTCGATATTGCGCCATTGCTGGCAGGTAAACCGGAGCTGAATTTTCTCGAACTGGGCCGTTCCTGTGTGCTGGAACCCTATCGCACCAAACCGGTGGTCGAACTGCTCTGGCAGGGCATTTGGAATTATGTCCGGCTGAACCGCCTTGATGTCATGCTGGGCTGCGCTTCGCTTGAGGGTATCGATCCGGACGCCCATGCCATGAGCCTGAGCTTCATGGCGCAGCACTGCGCAGCGCCACCAGAATGGCGCGTCAGGGCCTTGTCCGCCCGTTACGTTGAAATGAACCGCAGGCCACCTGAGAAGATCGACGTGAAGCGCGCCCTTGTAACTTTGCCTCCACTTATCAAGGGCTATCTGCGGCTAGGCTGCTATATCGGCGAAGGCGCTGTCATCGACGAACAGTTCAACACCATTGACGTGCTCATCATCCTGCCTGTTTCAGCCATTAATCCCCGCTATTTCGCCCATTTTGGCGCACCTGAAGAGGCACCCCTGGCTGGGATCAGCGATTGATGTCGTAGGCCGCAATTGCCGCGAGGTTGACGATATCCGATGTCGTGGCCGACATTGAAGCGATCTGCACCGGCTTTTCAAGCCCAGTGAGCAATGGCCCAATCACAGTTACCCCGCCCAGTTGCTGCAGCATCTTGGTCGAGATCGAAGCCGAGTGGGCCGCCGGCATCACCAGCACATTGGCGGGCCCCGACAACCGGCAGAACGGAAACAGCGCCATTGCCTCGCGTGACAGCGCCACGTCCGCCGCCATTTCACCGTCATACTCGAAATCGACATTGCGCCGGTCGAGAACCGTCACCGCGTTGCGCACATATTCGGACCGCTCGCCCTTGGGATAGCCGAATGTCGAGTACGAGAGGAACGCCACGCGCGGCTCATAGCCAAAGCGGCGAGCAACACCTGCTGCCTCTTGCGCGATGTCGGCGAGCTCTTCCGAAGTCGGCAGTTCATGCACCGACGTGTCGGCGATGAAAACCGTGCGCCCCCTGAGCAGCGCCATCGAAACACCGATGGGCCGGTGGCCGAGCCGCGGATCGATGGCCCGCCTGACATTGTCAAAGGCGACTGAAAAATTCCGGGTGAGCCCCGTCACCAGCGCATCGGCATCGCCAAGCGCCACCATGCAGGCGGCAAACACGTTGCGGTCCTGGTTGGCCATGCGCTGGCAATCGCGGAACAGGAAGCCATCGCGTTGCATGCGCTCGTACAGAAAATTGGCATAGTCCATGTTGCGGCTGGAAATCCGTGCATTGAGGATCGTGACATTCTCGTGCAACTCCAGCCCATTGGTCTTGAGCGTCTGCTCGATCTCAGCTTCGCGCCCGATGAGAATGGCCGTTCCCAATCCGGCATTGGCAAAGCTGTTGGCCGCACGGATCATCCGGTCTTCTTCGCCCTCTGCGAAGACCACGCGCTTTGGCGCCACGCGCACCTGTCCGTAAATGTTCTGCAGGGTGCCGGCGATCGGATCGAGCCTGGCGGAAAGCGTCGCCGCGTATTCATCGAGATCGGCGATATGCTTGCGCGCCACGCCGGTTTCCATCGCGGCCTTTGCAACAGCAACGGGAATGCGCGAAATCAGCCTTGGGTCGAAAGGCACCGGAATGAGATAGCCGGGACCGAATTGCATGCGCGAACCCGAATAGGCTGCCGCCACTTCATCCGGAACATCTTCCCGCGCCAGTTCGGCAAGTGCCCGGGCCGCCGCAATTTTCATTGCATCGTTGATGGTCCGGGCCCTCACGTCGAGCGCTCCCCGGAAGATATAGGGAAAGCCCAGCACATTGTTCACCTGGTTGGGATAATCCGAGCGTCCTGTCGCCATGATGGCGTCATCGCGCACCTTGGCCACATCTTCTGGTGTGATTTCCGGGTCGGGATTTGCCATGGCAAAGATGATCGGGTTCTTGGCCATGCCCTTGACCATGTCCGTGGTAAGTGCTCCGGCCACGGAAAGCCCAAAGAACACGTCTGCTCCCTCAAGGGCCTCACCCAGCGAGCGTGCCTTGGTTTTCACCGCATGCGCCGACTTCCACTGGTTCATGCCTTCGGTGCGTCCTTGATACACCACGCCCTTCGAGTCGGCGAGAATGACATTCTCATGCGGAACCCCCATCGATTTGATGAGTTCGATGCAGGCGATGGCGGCGGCTCCTGCGCCGTTGCACACCAGCTTGAACGTTTTCAGATCGCGGCCGGTGATCTCCAGCGCATTGAGAAGCCCTGCCGTGGCGATGATTGCCGTGCCATGCTGATCGTCATGAAAAACCGGAATGTCCATCAGTTCCCGCAGGCGCTGCTCGATGATGAAGCAATCCGGCGCCTTGATGTCTTCCAGGTTGATGCCGCCGAACGAAGGACCGAGATAACGGACCGCAGCGATAAACTCATCGACATCCTTGGTATCAACCTCGAGATCGATGGAATCGACGTCGGCAAACCGCTTGAACAGGACCGCCTTGCCTTCCATCACCGGTTTTGAGGCAAGCGCGCCCAGATCGCCGAGACCCAGAATCGCCGTTCCATTGGAGATGACGGCCACCAGATTGCCCTTGGTCGTGTAATCATAAGCCGTATCGGGCGATTCCGCGATCTTGCGGACGGGAAAGGCAACGCCGGGGCTGTAGGCGAGCGAGAGGTCACGCTGCGTCGCCATCGGTTTGGTTGGGTTGATTTCCAGTTTGCCCGGCTTGCCGGCCTGATGGAACTGCAAAGCTTCAGCTTCAGTAATGACCTGCCGCTTTGAAACGCGCGTATCGGTACTCATGATTTCCCTTTTCCCCGTCGCGGATCACACTAGAGGCCCCGCGCCCAAGCCTCAAGCCTGCTGATTGCCAAACCGCCTTCCCCTTTCTATGACGGTGTCCATGGATGAGATTTCCGCATTCGCTGCTATCCCGGAGGCCACTTCCAAAGTGACGCCGATGATGGAGCAATATCTGGAAATCAAGGCAGCCAATGCGGATTGCCTGTTGTTTTACCGGATGGGCGATTTCTACGAGCTGTTTTTCTCTGACGCTGAGATAGCCTCACGCACCCTGGGAATAGCGCTGACCAAGCGTGGCAAGCATCTGGGTGCCGATATCCCCATGTGCGGTGTTCCGGTTCACGCCGCAGATGAATATCTTCAGCGCCTGATCCGCTTTGGTCACCGGGTCGCCGTTTGTGAGCAGCTGGAGGATCCGGCGGAAGCGAGGAAGCGCGGTTCCAAATCGGTGGTGCGCCGCGATGTGATCCGCCTGGTGACGCCTGGAACGCTCACTGAGGATACGCTTCTTGACTCGCGCCGCCACAACTACCTAGCCGCCGTTGCGCGGGTGCGGGGCGATGGCGAACTGGCATTGGCATGGGCCGACATTTCTTCCGGCGAACTCGCCGTGATGACAACGGCGCCCGCAAGGCTCATGGCTGACTTGGCGCGTCTCGAACCCGGCGAGATCATCCTGCCCGATTCGCTTCTCGACGACGCAGGTCTCGCGGCCGCATTCAGGCAATCGGGCGCTTCGCTCTCGCCGTTGCCCGCCGTGCGCTTCGACAGTGCTGCGGGCGAGCGCCGGTTGAAGCAACATTTCAGTGTGGCGGCACTTGATGCCTTTGGCGATTTCTCCAGAGCCGAGATCGCCAGCCTGGGCGGGCTTCTCGATTATATTATCCTGACCCAAGTTGGCCGTGTGCCGGTGCTGCGAAATCCGCGGCACGAAGACGCCACGCGCGCCATGCTGATCGATCCGGCCACCCGTGCCAATCTGGAACTGACGCGCACCTTGTCGGGAGAGCGCAATGGATCGCTCCAGTCTGCCATCGACATGACGGTCACCGCAGCGGGTGCGCGGGTTTTGGCCGAACGCCTCGCCAATCCTCTGACCGATCACCTGGCGATCAACGAACGCCTTGACGAGGTCGACTATTTCTTCGCTTTTCGCGACTTGCGTGAGGAGATCAGGCAGGCGCTGGCGTCCATGCCGGATATGGAAAGGGCGCTGGCGCGGCTGAGTCTCGGCCGCGGCGGCCCGCGCGATCTTGCGGTCATCCGCGATGGTCTTTCGGGTAGCCGGTCGCTCTCCCACTTCATCGCCGACGACAGGGAGTTGAGGGTGAGGCCGCACGCCATCGCCGCCGCGTCAGGCCTGCTGTCGGCCATTCCAGAAGGTCTTGCTGGCGAATTGGCAAGGGCTCTTGCCGATGAATTGCCGCTTCTTGCCCGGGATGGTGGTCTGGTGCGCGCCGGCTATCTCGACGAACTGGATGGCTACCGCAAACTCCGCGATGACACCCGCCAGGTCATTGCCGAACTTCAGGCGACTTATGCGGAACAGACCTGCGTCAGGTCTCTCAAGATCCGCTACAACAATGTTCTGGGTTACTACATTGAGGTTTCGGCCCAGAACGCGACGGCGCTGACCGGGCCTGAGGCGACAGCGACGTTCATTCATCGCCAGACCATGGCAGGCGCCATGCGCTTCACGACGACCGAGCTTGCCGGTCTTGAAAGCCGGATTGCGGCTGCCGCGGACCGCGCCCTGTCGATCGAATCGGAGATATTTGATCGGCTCGTCGCTGCAGTTTTGCAGGAATCCGGAGACATCTCGCGAATTGCCGCTACGGTTGCAGCACTTGATGTTGCGGTCTCGCTTGCGGAGCTTGCCTCGAGGCACCATTATATCCGTCCAAGAGTCGACGGTTCGTTGCAGTTTCACGTGCGGGCCGGCCGTCACCCGGTTGTCGAGCAGGCCATCGAGAAACAGGCGCAGGGTTCCTTCATTGCCAACAACAGCGACCTCTCCGGCGATGGCCAGCGGCTTTGGCTGGTCACTGGTCCGAATATGGCGGGCAAGTCGACATTTCTCAGGCAGAATGCGCTCATCGTCATACTGGCCCAGATGGGATGCTACGTTCCGGCGGCGGAAGCCCATATCGGCGTGGCCGATCGCCTGTTCAGCCGCGTCGGCGCCGCCGATGATCTGGCGCGCGGCCGTTCGACCTTCATGGTCGAAATGGTGGAGACAGCCGCAATTCTCAATCAGGCGACCGAACGGTCCTTTGTCATCCTCGATGAAATCGGCCGCGGCACGGCGACCTTTGACGGCCTGTCGATTGCCTGGGCCACCGTCGAGCATCTGCATGAAGTGAACCGCTGCCGCGGACTTTTTGCAACCCACTACCACGAACTGACCGCGCTGAGTTCAACCCTGCCGCATTTGGCCAATGCCACGGTGAAGGTGCGTGAGTGGAAGGGCGAGGTCGTCTTCCTGCATGAGGTTGTTCCAGGCGTTGCCGATCGCTCCTATGGCATTCAGGTGGCACAGCTCGCCGGACTTCCGGCTGCCGTCATTGATCGCGCCACCGAGGTACTGAAACTTCTTGAGGATGGCGAAAAAGCGGTTGACCGCAAGGCCCTCGTGGACGACCTCCCTTTGTTTGCCGCAACACGGCCTCAATCGTCAAACATGCACGGCTTTCGTGAGCCAACCGCCCTGGCATTGAAATTGGCCGGCATCGCCGCCGATGAACTTACACCCCGCGCAGCACTCGATCTGATTTACGAGTTGAAGCGTCTTCAGGATACCCCGTGAACCAGATCGCAACCCCCAGGCATATCGCCGAACCAGACGCGCTGATCGACACGGCGGGCTTGCGCCGCAGGCTGGCCGAACTTGGCGCTACCGGCATCAAGGGCATCGATCTTCGCAATGCCGTCGTGGGTGTTCTCAAGGATGTGCTGGACCAGGGCCGCAAGGAAGCCGAGCGGCGTCTCCGCAGTCACGGTCAGGGCACCGCCTGCGCCGAAAATCTGGCCTTCATCGAAGATGAAATGATCAGGGTGCTTTTCGATTTTGCCAGGCTGACGGTCTATCCTTCAGCCAATCCATCGGATTCCGAGAGACTCTCGGTCATTGCGGTTGGCGGCTATGGCCGCGGCACCCTGGCGCCCGGTTCCGACATCGATCTGCTCTTTGTGCTGCCTTACAAGGCGACCCCCTGGTGCGAAAGTGTCGTGGAATTCATCCTCTATGCGTTGTGGGATACCCGCCAGAAAGTCGGCCACGCCACGCGGAGCGTCGATGAATGCATCCGCCTGGCCAAAACCGACAATACCATTCTGACTGCGATTCTTGAGGCGCGTTACATCTGTGGTGAGTACGATCTCTATGAGAGCCTTGTCGCGCGCTTTCGCAAGGACATCGTGGCCGGTGGGGCCCGCGCCTTCATTGCCAACAAACTTGCCGAGCGTGATGCCCGCCACCTGAAGGCGGGAGAAAGCCGCTATCTTGTCGAGCCCGACGTCAAGGACGGCAAGGGTGGTTTGCGCGATCTTCACACACTTTTCTGGATCGCCAAATTCATCTATGCCGCTGACACGACCGACGAATTGGCCAACAGGGGCGCATTCACGCGCGATGAACTCGCGGTCTTCCGGAAATGCGAGGACTTCCTTTGGGCCGTGCGCTGCCACCTGCACTTTGTGGCCGGCCGAGGCGAGGACCGGCTGAGTTTCGACCGGCAGTCGGAACTCGCCGAGCGACTTGGCTACAAGGCCCACGGCGGATTGAAGCACGTCGAGCGCTTCATGAAGCACTATTTTCTTGTGGCCAAGGATGTCGGCGACCTGACACGCATTTTCTGCGCCAGTCTGGAGGCCCGGCAGATGGCCGATGCGCCAACACTGAGCCGCATGCTCGACCGGTTCGTGCCACGGCGAAAGAACCGTTTCGGCGATGCCAGCGGCTTCCGCCTTGATGCCAATCGCATCAATATCACCGGCGATAATGTCTTCGACGACGATCCCGCGAATTTCATCCGCATCTTTGCCCTGGCCGATGAATCAAACGTCGAGATTCATCCCGACGCCTTCAAGCGGATTCGTTCGTCGCTCGGCCGGTTGACGCGAAGTGCCATTGAAAGCCCGGAAGCCAATGCGCTCTTCCTCAAGCTGCTGACTGAAACGGCCGATCCGGAAACCGTCCTGCGCCTCATGAATGAGGCGGGCGTTCTTGGCCGCTTTATTCCCGACTTCGGCAAGATCGTCGCGATGATGCAGTTCAACATGTATCATCATTTCACCGTGGACGAGCATCTGATCCGCGCTGTCGGCATCCTCAAGGAAATCGAACGCGGCGACCT
This sequence comes from Hyphomicrobiales bacterium, assembly GCA_031373255.1. Lineage (GTDB taxonomy): Bacteria > Pseudomonadota > Alphaproteobacteria > Rhizobiales > Aestuariivirgaceae > JANMMJ01. The sequence goes on along the minus strand of JANMMJ010000192.1, from coordinate 3,384 downwards.
CGAAGATGACCATCCGCTGTCGACCAATATTTTCCCGACGCTTCAAAGCCGCCGCGCACTTTATGTTGCGGTCCTGCTTCATGACGTTGCCAAGGGCCGCCAGGAGGATCATTCGGTCGCCGGTGAGAGGATAGCCCTGGCGCTCTGCCCGAGGCTTGGCATGACGCTGGCTGAGACTGAAACCGTCGCCTGGCTGATCCGCCATCATTTGCTGATGAGCGAAACCGCGCAAATGCGCGACCTTAATGATTTCAAGACCATTCTTGATTTCACCAAGATTGTGCAAAGCCCGGAACGGCTCAAGCTCCTTCTCATTCTGACCGTCGCTGACATTCGTGCCGTGGGGCCTGGCGTGTGGAACGGCTGGAAGGGGCAGCTGTTGCGAACCCTGTTTTTTGAAGCGGAGCCGCTATTGACGGGCGGCCACACCGGAATATCGCGCAAGGAACGCCTGGACGAGGCGCAGGCAAAGTTACTCGCGCATTTCCCGGCGTGGTCCGCCGAGGAGAGCAAGTCCTACGTCTCGCGGCACTATGACCCCTATTGGCTGAACGTCGATACGCCAAAGCAACTGGCCCACGAAGCCCTGATGCGGCGGGCCCGCACCGGGAACCAGCCGATTGCCACCGAGGTTCAGACTGATGAGTTTACCGCGATCACCGAACTCACCGTTTACGCGCCGGATCATCCCCGGCTTCTGGCGCTCATTACGGGCGCTTGCGCCGCGGCAGGTGCCAACATTGCCGGCGCGCAGATATTCACCACCGCCGATGGCATGGCGCTCGACACCATTTTGATCCAGCGGGAATTTGCCGACGGCAGTGACGAGCGCCGCCGCGCCGAACGTGTCGCGGACCTGATCAGGCAGGCCCTGCGCGGCCAGCTCAGGCTCAAGGAACTGGTGGCCGGCGCCCACCGCCCGCAGCACCGGATCAAGGCCTTCACGGTTGCTCCCCGCGTCATCATCGACAATGAATCTTCCAACCGCACTACCGTTATCGAAATCAACGGACTCGATCGCATTGGTTTGCTCTATGATCTGACCGACGCGCTCTATCGGCTCAACCTCAATATCGTCTCAGCGCACATCACCACGTTCGGCGAGAAGGCCATTGACGTCTTCTATGTGACTGATCTCACCGGCGACAAGATCACCAGCCCCGCTCGCCACAAGCAGATTGAGCGGGCCTTGACGGCCGTTCTGGTCCCCTTGGCACAGGCAGTTGCGGCGTCTGCCTGAAAAATGCAGTAAGTGATCGTTCGAGGGGATTCGCGGCGAATGTCTTTGCTTAAATCGGCGGCGACTGTTGGCGGGCTGACCATGGTCAGCCGCGTACTGGGGTTTGTCCGCGATCAGCTGATTGCGTTTACGCTCGGCACGAGCACCGTTGCGTCAGCTTTCTTTGTTGCCCAGCGCTTCCCCAATCTCTTTCGCGCACTGTTTGCTGAAGGTGCATTCAATTCGGCCTTTGTGCCACTATTCGCCAAGCGCATTGAAGGCGACGGCGAGCAAAGTGCGCATGCCTTTGCCATCGAGGTGTTTGCGGTTCTGCTGGCCTGGCTGTTCGTTTTTTCCGCCGTGGCGATGATCGCCATGCCGTTCATCATGTATGTGATCGCACCTGGGTTCAGCGGCGACGCGGCAACCTTCAATCTGGCGATCGATCTGACGCGCATTTGCTTCCCCTATCTCCTGTTCATTTCGCTCGCGGCTCTCCAGTCAGGCGTTCTAAACAGCCTTCACCGCTTCACGGCCGCTGCGGCTGCCCCAATTCTTCTCAATCTGGTCATGATCGCTTCGAACATTGTGGCCTGGTATCTCGGAACCGGAAACACACCGGCGACAGGCTATATCTTTGCGTGGGGCATTTTCGCGGCAGGCATCGCCCAGTTTGCGCTGCTTGCCATCGCCTGCCGCCGCGCCGGCATGCCGCTGTTTCCAAAAATGCCGAAACTTACGCCCGACGTGAAACGGGTGATGTGGCTCTCGGTGCCCGGCGTCATTTCCGGCGGAATCATGCAGATCAATCTGGTGATCGCCACGATGATCGCAACCACCATCGATCGCGCCGTGTCCTATTTGTACTACGCCGATCGGCTCTATCAGCTGCCATTGGGCGTCATCGGTGTTGCCATCGGCGTGGTCCTGCTGCCCGACCTGTCGCGCAAACTGCGGGCAGGAAATGAAGCGGCAGCACTTGCCAGCCAGAACCGCGCGCTGGAGCTTTCGCTGTTCCTGACTTTGCCATCGGCCATCGCCCTTATGGCCATCCCGGCGCCCATCATTCACACGGTGTTTGAACACGGCGAGTTTACCAGGGCCGATACACTCGCCGTTGCCCCGGCACTTCTGGCCTTCGCCACGGCACTTCCCGCCTTCTCCATGACCAAGGTGTTCCAGCCCAGCTTCTACGCCCGCGAAGACACCAAAACGCCGATGCAATTCGCCATAGTTTCCGTGGCCGTGAATATCATCGCCAGTTTCGCCCTTTCCCACTATTTCAGCCATGTAGGCATCGCCATGGGCACGGCCATTGCTGCCTGGGTTAACGCCATTCTTCTTGGTATTACTTTGAGCCGCCGCAATCTCTTCACCCTGGATGCACGCATGATCGACAAGCTGCCGCGCATTATCCTGTCGGGCATGTTGATGGGTGCCATCCTGCTTGGCGGCTCATGGATGCTTGCCGGTCACTATGGCGCAGGCTCCGGAATCGTGATCCGCCTCCTCGCCCTGCTTGCGCTCGTCATCGGTGGTATCTCCAGTTATTTCCTCCTGGCCCATTTTACCCGCGCCATGACCTTTGGCGAAATGGCATCGATGTTGCGCCGCTGACCCTTTCCTTGGCCGGCGATTGCAGGCATAACCCCGCCGCTATTCTCAAGGGAACTTTCACATGACCGCTTTCACGCCGCGCGTCTTTTCCGGCATGCAGCCGACCGGCAATTTGCATCTTGGCAATTATCTGGGCGCGATGCTGAACTGGATCCAGATGCAGGATACCCACCAATGCATCTATTGCGTGGTCGATCTGCACGCCATCACGGTCTGGCAGGATCCAAGGGAGTTGCACCGCGCAATTCGCGATGTCACCGCCGCTTATCTCGCTTGTGGCCTCGATCCCAAACGCTCGATCATTTTCAATCAGAGCCAGGTGGCGGAGCATGCCGAACTGGCGTGGATACTCAATTGCGTAGCCCGTGTCGGCTGGCTCAACCGCATGACCCAGTTCAAGGAAAAAGCTGGCAAGGACAAGGAAGCGGCATCCGTCGGTCTCTACATCTATCCAAACCTGATGGCCGCGGACATTCTGGCTTACAAGGCAACCCATGTTCCGGTCGGCGATGACCAGAAGCAGCACCTCGAATTGGCGCGCGATATTG
>JANMMJ010000187.1:0-18258 GCA_031373255.1 Hyphomicrobiales bacterium | reverse complement strand
GAGTGCCCGATCAAGCAGGGCGAATCGGGCGCGATGGTGGGTGGCCGGAGCACTTGAACTGACACCGATCTGATAAACCGCGATATGGCGTGGATCGTCGATCAGCTTGCGATAAATCGCCGGCAAAGGCTCGCTGAAGGTAAGATTGATTGGACGGCGTTCTTCTCTCGAATAGGCCGACGGGGTTCTCAGGACATCGGCGGAAAAGGACGGGTTGAAGGCGGCAATGCGGCGCGCCGGCGTCAGTACCACGACTGGTGATGGGCAAGCCGCAATAATGGCCATCATGTCGAAGTTCAACTGACCGACGCGGAGTTGGGCCGACCGGCGGCGCCAGCGGTCGAGGCAATAGCAGCGCAGCCCGGCGGTGCGATTAGCGCCATCGGGCGTATCATCGATGATGCCGAAGACAAGTTTCGAGAGCTTTTGCCGGTCTTCGGCAGCGAAATCACGCAACTGCGCCCAGAAAATATCTTCCAGCCGGATCGCCACGCGCTCGCCGCGGCGCTGCAGGATCTTCAGCGAACTGGGGAAGTTTTCTGATTTTGGCAGATCGGCCGTTGCCATGCGGAATCACTACCAGAACTATATAAATATCTATATCGTACGGGGCGGATGGCCGGCTCGAAACTCGGTTTCCGTGGTTTACAGCCCGATGGGGCCTCAGGAATTCGCCTGTTCCATATATTCTGATATATGGAATTTACTACAGTTTTCACTTAATTCTCCGACAATCCATCGATTTCGCTCCGCTCCACAGGCAGAATCGCCAGCCTGTAGCGCCGACGCCGAAAGTCGGCCTGGGCAAAGTTTGGAGCGTTAAATGGTCGATCGTAGTGACAGCCTGGACTATTCCGAGGTGCAGGCCGGACAGCAGTTGGCCCAATCCGAAGCCGTGGCGGCCCCGACCCAGCCCGTGCAAGGCGGACTGAGTGTCGAGAAGGTCGAGACCTACAATGGCGCTTCGGTCAAACGTGAAATCATTGCGGAAAAAGACCAGAAGGTCGTGCTCCAAGCGGACGAAGAGATCGATGCCATCCTGGTGAACGGCGACGATCTCATCATCCGGCTCGGCGATGGCTTGCTGATCGTGATCAAGGGCGGCCTCAAGGAAGTTCCGACCCTAGTGATCGGCGATGTCGAGGTTCCAGCCCCCGCGCTCAAAGCCAGCCTTGAGGCGGCAGGCGTCACGCTTCCGGCGGCAGGGCCCGAGGACGCGGAAAAGGCCGTGACCTCCAGCGGCGGCAATTTCGCGGTTCCCTTCGGCTCGATCGGCGATCCCTTTGCCATCCGCGACCTGCTGAAGCCCACGGAATTCACACGCGCCTTCGAAGACAAGAAGGTTGACGAAATCCTGCTGCGCTCCGCGATCAACAGCGGCGTGACCATCAGCAACCTGACGCCCGCTTTTGCCGGCGGTGATTCGAGCGTCGATGAAGCCGGCCTCCCCAATGGCTCGAATGGCGGCAACGGTACCGCAACGGGTAGCGGTAGCTTTACGATCTCAGCTCCCGACGGCGGCATCGATCTCACCATCAACGGGGTAGCCATCATTGTCGATGGCGCGCTCACCGGCAACAGCGTTACCACACCGCTTGGCACGCTGACGGTTACCGGCTTCAACCCGGAGACCGGCGAGGTCACCTACAGCTATGAACTTTCCGGTCCGGTCAATCATCCCGATGGCGACGGCCGCAACAGTGTCTTCGACAATTTTGATGTAGTGCTGAGCGATGCCGACGGCGACGCCACCAGCGGCGAATTGTCGGTGCGGATCGTCGACGATGTGCCCAAAGCCATCGACGATACCGATGCAGTCAAGGAAGACGGCGCCACGGTGGCAACCGGCAACGTGATTTCCGACAGCGAAGGCGATGGCGGCAAGGACACGGCCGGCGCCGATGGTCCGGTCAGCGTCGTCTGGGCGGGTGACAATGGCGATGCAACAATAGCCGGAGCGCATGGCACGCTTTCGGTCAATCCTGATGGCAGCTACAGCTATGTGCTGGACAACAGCGATCCTGTAATCCAGGGGCTTGCCGAGGGCGAGACACTCGCCGAAACCTTCAACTACACAATAACCGACGGTGACGGCGATACCAGCCAGGCAACGCTCACCATCACCATCAATGGCACGAACGACGGCGTGACCATTGGCGACCTCACGCCGCGGGCCCAGGGCGGCGACGTGTTTTTCGACGAAGCCAGCCTGCCGGATGGCTCATCGCCCGATGCGGCGCAACTGACCAAGACGGGCAGCTTCACACTCTCGGCGCCCGATGGCCTCGACTTTCTCAAGATCGGCGGCGTCACCGTCATTTCAGGCGGCGTGTTCACTCCGGTGACACTCACGACGGCGCTTGGCAACACGGTGAAGATCACCGGGTTCGACGCAGCGACGGGTACAATTACCTATTCGGCCATCCTCAACGACAATGAAGATCACCCGCTTGGCCAGAACCCGCTGTTCGAAAGCCTTTCGATTCAGGCGCGCGATCGCGACGGATCGGAAGCCAACGATAACCTGTCAATCCGGATCATCGACGATGAACCCACCGCCAATGACGATGCCGACTCGGTTACCGAAGACGGCGCGACGGTCGCGAATGGCAATGTCATCACCGGTTCCGGCGGCAATGATGCCAACTTCACCGACGGCGTGAAAGATGTCGCCGGCGCCGACGGCATTGCCTCGATTGCCTGGAACGGCCTCAATGAAGGCAACAACGTTTTCGGCACATACGGCACCCTGACTGTCGATGGCAACGGCAACTACACTTACACGCTCAACAACGGCAACGCCGCTGTGCAGGGATTGACGGATGGCGAAACGCTGACGGAGACTTTCGCCTACACCATCACCGATGGCGATGGCGATCCTTCAACCGCGACTCTCACCATCAGCATCAATGGCAGCGATGATGCGGTGACTATCTCCGGGCTGACGCCGAAGAGCGCCGGCGGCGATACGGTTGTCGACGAACAGCATCTTGCCGATGGTTCTTCGCCCGATGCCGGTGCCCTCACCCAACCTGGCACCTTCACCATTTCCGCGCCTGATGGGCTTGCGTTGCTCCAGGTCGGCGGCGTCACCGTCATCACGGGCGGCGTGTTCACGGCGCAAACTTTCACAACGCCGCTGGGCAACACGCTTTCGATCACCGGCTTCAACTCGATCACCGGCGTTGTCAGCTACAGCTACACGCTGAACGGCAATGAGGACCACAGCGCGGGCGGCGGCCAGAACCTGTTCGAGGATTTCGGCGTCGTTCTCACCGACACGGATGGATCGTCGGCATCGAACACACTTACGGTCCGCATTGTTGACGATGCCCCGAAGGCCAACAACGATCTCGATTCTGTCAGTGAGGATGGCGCTCTCGTGGCCGACGGCAACGTCATCACCGGTTCAGGCGGAAGCGATGCCAACGCCAGCGACGGCGTGGCCGATGTCAAGGGTGCGGATGGTCCTGTTTCCATCGCTTGGGCCGGCGCCAGCAATCTCAATACCGTTGCAGGTGGCCATGGCGTGCTGACAGTCGGGACCGATGGGAGCTATTCCTACGCCTTGAACAATGGCGATAAGGCCGTGCAGGGCCTTGGTCCCAACGACACGCTCACCGAAGTCTTCAATTACACGATTACCGACAGCGATGGCGATTCGCGCAGTGCCACACTCACCATCACGATCAATGGTGCCGACGATGGCGTCACCATTACCGGCATCGGCAACGGGGGCGGCGACGAGGTGGTCAACGAAGACGACCTGCAAGACGGCAACTCTCCCAATGCCGCCGCACTAACGCAGACCGGCAACTTCACCATTTCAGCGCCAGACGGGTATGACGATCTCTCGATCGGCGGAACATTGGTGATCGAGAACGGCGCCGTCCAAAATCTCAATACGCCGATCGCCACAAGTTACGGCACCCTCACCATCACCGGCGTCAACCTCGTTACCGGCGTGGTCTCCTACAGCTACACCTTGTCCGACAATACTCTGGACCATGGTTTTGGCAGCAATGGCCAGAACAACATTTTCGACAATATTGCGGTCACGCTCACCGATACGGACGGGTCAAACGCCACCTCGACCCTGATCGTACGGGTGATCGACGATGCCCCGACTGCCAACACTGTCATCGCGGCGAACCTCACCGACGACGAGGGCAAAGGCGATTTTTCCGGACTCTCAAATGAAGGCCAGACGACGGCTGAACCAGGCGATGCAGATGTTCCGGGTTCGCCAGATAGCCTGAGCGGACCTACCGGCTCCCTGTTCAATGCGGGCGCCGATGGCGTGCTTGAGATCAAGATCGCCGGGCCTGCCGGGGTTCTTTCAATCTATGACCAGGGCAATGGTGTTCCCGGCCAGGAAGCCGTTGTCTACGACGCGCTCGTCACCGATGCCGATGGCAACGTCACGCTGACGGGCCGCGGCAGCGTCACCGGCGATGAAGTGTTCCAGCTGACCATCCGCCCCGATGGCTCATACGCGTTCACCCAATCTGCCGCCTTGGTGCATCCGGTCAATACGCCTGCCAACGAAGATGATCTTTCCCTGCCGTTCAACTTCCAGGTCACCGACAAGGACGGCGACATGAATGCCGGCACGCTGACAGTGCGGGTCGATGACGATACGCCGGTCGCAGGCGATGTAACGCGGAGCGGCGATGAGCAGGCCGGTCAGTTCAATCTCATGCTGATCATCGACAATTCGGGAAGCATGGGCTTCTCGTCAGGTGTTCCAGGCTTTGTGACACGGCTCGATGTCGCCAAACAGGCGATGCTTGATGCCATCGACCAGTATGATGCGATTGGCGATGTCAGGGTGCGGATCGTGACCTTCAATGCCGATGGCGCGGAAGTAGGTGCTGTGTGGATGAACGCGGCTGATGCCAAGGCTGCGATCCTCGGCGTCAGTGTCATTCCCGATGCCCAGACAGACTATGATGCTGCGATCCGCGTTGCCAAAGGCGCTTTCGCGGATAGTGGCAAGTTCACCACTGCTGGCGCCAAGAATGTTTCGTACTTCCTCTCGGACGGCGATCCGAACGAAGGCGATAGCCCCAATGATCCCACACCCACCTTCGGCCTCGACGCAGGCGAGAAGGCCTCGTGGGAAGCCTGGCTCAATGCTAACGGCATCGTTTCCAATGCCATCGGCATTGGTGCTGGCATTTCCATAGGGAAACTCGAACCCATTGCCTATAACGGCGAAACCACAAGCGAACTCGGCGCCATCAAGGTCAATGACCTTTCGCAACTATCGCAGACGATCGGCAACCTGATTTCGCAGACCCTGGTGACCGGAAACCTGTTCGGCGGACCTTTGCCCGCGGCCAGTTTTGGCGCCGATGGCGGTACGGCCGTGCTGGCCACCGGCGGCGCTCCCGCCGGCTTCAGCTACCAGCTTTCAGGCGGCTCCCTGCTGGTCAAGCAAGGTGGCGTCACGGTCCTCTCAGTGACGCTCGATCCGCAGTCAGGCACTTACGAAATCAAGCAGATTGCGCTCATCGCCCACGGTCCGGGCGTGACTTCGCAGCTGTTCAACTTCAATTATGCGCTCACCGATGGCGACGGAGACGGCGCCACCGGCAAGATCGCCTTCACCCTCACCTTCGACCAGCCGGCTGTCATCAGTGGCCTGACTCCCGCGGCACAAGGTGGTGACGCAACAGTGAACGAAGCCAATCTTTCCGATGGCTCGGCACCCAATGCTGCCGCTGTCACGCAGGCCGGCACCTTCACGATCACGGCTGGCGATGGCGTTGCCTCACTGACCGTGGGCGGGTTCACGATCATCGCCGGCGGCGTTTTCACGGCGCAAAGCTTTACCACTCCACTCGGCAACACGCTGACGGTCACGGGTTACAATTCGACGACGGGCGTTGTCAGCTACAGCTACACGCTGGGAGACAACGAGAGTCATGCCGGAACTTCCCTGCTTGAGGATCTCGCCATCGTCCTTACCGATACCGACGGCTCCACCGCAGCCGACATTCTTTCGGTGCGAATTCTCGACGACGCACCAACGGCTGCCAACGATACGATCAGCCAAGGCGGCGAAAACACCTCGATCACCTTCAATGCATTTGGCAACGACAAGTTCGGCGCCGATGGCGTCGATGCCGACAACAATCCAAATGCAGTGGTGACGTTCAGCGGCGCCAGCCTTGGCTCCGTGAGTTATCACGGCGCAACCGGCCTGTTCATCTACACACCGAACGCCGGAGCCGAAGGAACCGACAGTTTCACCTATACAATCAAGGATGGCGACGGCGATACGTCCACGGCGACAGTAACGGTCAATCTTGCCGCCGATTCCAAACCGCAGATCGGGGCGCTTGCGATCGTGGCCGATGAGGACAATTTGCCCTCAGGCCAGAATGACATTGTCACCGGTGACAATGCGCCATCGAACCTCACCGGCTTCCTGCCGATCAATACCGGCAATGACACCACAGGCTCGATCAGTTTCGCGGGCCTGAATGGCGCCACGGCACCTTTCGCTTCTAAAGGCTTGCCGGTGCATTACTCGTGGAACAGCGGCAGCAATACGCTTGTCGCCTACACGGGCGCCAATCCGGCGACGGCCGCAAACCAGGTGTTCACACTGCAGGTGACCAACGTCACGACCGGCGCCTACATTCTGACGCTTCTCGCCGCCGTCGATCAACACGCCATTGCGGCGGCCGATCACAGCGAGACCGCCAATACCGTTTTCAACCTCGCCTATGTCGTCACCGATAGCGACGGCAGCACCGGAAACGGCGTCATCGGTGTCACCATTGACGATGATACCGCCAAGATCGGCGTGGCCGACCTCGGACACATTGCCAACCAGCCAAGTGCCGTCACAGGCGACCTGCCGATTTCATTTGGCGCGGATGGCGGCATTGCATCGCTGGCCTCGAATATCGTGCCGGCCGGACTGTCGGCTGGCGGCGAGGCGATCCACTACTTCGTCGATCCGTCAGATGCGGACTCGCTTATTGCCTATACTGGCGCCAATCCAGCGGCCAACCAGGTGTTCCGGCTCGACATTAATGCGGCAAATGACAGCTACACTTTCACGCTCTATGAGGCGATCGATGCGCGCGTCGCGGTTAGCGTCGGCGGCTCGACTTCCTTCGGCTCAGGTCCGTCAGGCTCGCAAATTCTCACGGCCGATTCGACGGGTGAGAAACTCGCGATCCTGACCGGATGGGATGCCGCCGGCGTTGTTCAGAAATCGGTCAACGGCAGCACCGCGGGCTGGGGCGTGAGCAACAATAACTTCGATGCCGGGGAAATGATCCGCATCGATTTCGACGACCGGGATTTCCCGCCTGCGGTTTCCTTCAATGGACCGGATATTTCCTACGCCACGATGCAGTTTACCAATTATTCGTCCGGCAACCAGATCAGCTACAAGGTGTTCTACACCGACGGCACATCGGATGCGGTGGCGAACTACAATTTCACCTCAAGCACGGCAACGCTGGTGGTACCCTCAGCGCTCAACACCAAGTTCATCGACTATATCGAAGTGAAAGACGTCAGCGGATCGGGCAAATTCGATCTCGTCGATGTCGGCACCGTCAGCAATACGGGCACGCAAAACCTCACGTTCAGCGTCGACGCCATTGACGGCGATGGCGACAAGGCCAGCACATCGATCGGTATCACCATCGATGGCAGCAACCCAATCAACGGCACGGCCAGCGCCGATGCGATGGCAGGTTCGTCCGGCAACGACACGATCAGCGGGCTTGGCGACAACGACGATCTTTACGGCCTTGCCGGAAGCGATCTGCTGCAGGGTGGCGATGGCAACGATTTCCTCGCCGGCGGCTCAGGCGCCAACACGATTTCCGGCGGCGCTAGTAACGACACGATTTATTTCGATGCCTCGGCCTTTGACGCGGCGGACAAGATTACCGATTACGTTGCAGGCCAGGACTCCATCGATCTCAGCGATCTCTTTACAGTCGATACGGCGGGCGGCCAGGGGTTGTCGAACTACGCGCAGATGAGCGGCACCAATTTGCAGGTCGATGCCAATGGTACGGCTGGTGGTGCAAACTGGACAACGGTCGCGACGCTCAACACGTCCTCTCCGGTGAGCATCATTTACGACGACAACAGCAGTTCGACCGATCACACCGGAACAGTCTGATCTCTGTAAATCACTTGCGTGGAGGCAATGCCCCGATGCCGGTTGCAGGCTCGAGGGCGAGGCTCGGGCGGAGTGTCACCACTTCGTCGGCGCCTCCGACCGACGGTTTCAACTGATCGCTGACAGAAACGGGAATGTCGAGTTCGCCACGCAGCGCAATATCGGCGGGCTCCACCTTGCGCGTGGCGACATTGATCCAACGCCCGGTGCGGTTGACTGAATAAACCGGCGCATAGTGGGAAACGCGGGCATCGAGATAAGGGTGTGGCTTGAGGTTGTCGAGGATATAGAGTCCCTTGCCGGTGTTTACGGCGAGAACCGCGTGACCGAGCTTCCTCAGCGTGTCGTTGACGATCACCAGGCGCAGGTTTTTTTCCGGGACGCCTAGGGCGCGCAGGCTTTCATACTTGGCTATGGCGTAGTCTTCGCAATCGCCGCGACCCTTGAGCGAGACGGCCGGAGTCGACCAGGCATCATTCCGGCCAAAGGCCTTCGCATCGTCGGCATAGTGGATCGAAGCGTTGATGTAGCCATTCACATTTTCGAGCTGCGCCAGAATATCGGCGCCGGCCCAATCCTTGAGATGCTGCCGCCACTGGCGCAGGTAGGATGGGCAATCAGGCTGGCCCGTATCGCATGAGGCGTAGAGTTTCTGTTCCCGGCCGAGGCGCGTCAAAAGCTTGCGCCACTCGCCGAGACCTTGCGTTGCATTGGTTCTGATTTCGAGCGAACCGAAGACACCTGTTGCCGCTTTGGCGAAGTTCGCCGTTGCAAGCAACGTCAGGACCAGCATGAGTGCCAGAGTTGCGAGATATTTTCTGTCGAGGGAGAGTGCGTGTGGTTCAGAAAGAGTGAGCGCAATCGCTCTATTTTTATCTTTCGGTAAGTGCTTCGTACCTGGCCTTGTTGATGGGCTTGAGCAGGTACTGAAGGACACTCTTCTCCCCTGTGAGAATGTCGACGGACGCGACCATTCCGGGGATGATAGGAAGGCTCTCTTGCTTTCCCTTTAGCTGGTTCCCTAAAGTTTTAACGGTGACGAGATAGTAGCTCTCGCGTGCATTTTCATCGTAAACGCTGTCGGCGGAAATGCGCTCGACCTCGCCCTCGAGCCCGCCATAGACTGAAAAATCATAGGCCGTGATCTTGACCACGGCGGGCTGGCTCGGGTGCACGAAGGCAATGTCGCTCGGCCTGATCTTGGCCTCGACAAACAGCGACGCCTCGATCGGGACGATCTCCATCAGCACCTGACCTGCCTGCACTACGCCGCCCACGGTATTGGCATTGACCTTGTTGATGATGCCATCAACCGGCGATTTGATATCGGCGCGGACCACGCGATCCTTCGCGCCCTTGAGCGATTCCTCGATGACACTGAGCTCGGCCTCCTTCTGCGAAAGCTCGATCCTGGCCTCCTGGCGGAACTTCTGGCGCTGCTCGGCGACCGTCGCTTCTGCCTCGCGAATCGCTGCCTGGAGCTTTGAGCGCGATTCCTCCTGGATGCTCATCTGACCCTCTAGACCTGTCACATCGCGCTGCAGCCGGATCAGGTCGGTCTTGGCCACAATGCCGCTTTCGGCCAGCGGCTTCTTGATATCCAGCTCGTCATTGGCGAGCTCCAGGTCGGCGGCGAGCCGGTTGACGGACGCAGCCATCTCGGAAAGCTCACGCTGGCGCTGCTCGACACGCTCGTCAAGAATGTCGATCTGGGCGGCGAGGCTGACCTTGTGCGATTCATAGAGCGCCAGTTCTCCGGCCGCGACGACCGGCGCTGCCTTGACCAGTTCGTCCGGTATGACCAGCGGGGTCTCGATATCGCCCGACGCCTCGTGCCTGAGGCGGGCAACCTGGACCTGATAAGCCAGTTGCTTGGCGCGCATTTCGCCAAAATTGGCGGCAAATCCGGTGTCATCGATCCTGACAAGAATCTCGCCCTTCTTCACGTGGTCGCCGTCGCGCACCAGGATTTCCTTGACGATGCCGCCTTCGAGGCTTTGCAGCAGCTGGGTCTTGCTCGACGGAATGACCTTGCCTTCGCCCCTGGTGACTTCATCGATATGGGCCCAGCTTGCCCAAATAATTGCCGCAACGACAAGTGATGTACAAAGAAGGATGCTGACGATAGCGGCGCGCGGCGCACCGTGGCTCAAAGCTGCGTCATAATCGGACGCGAATTCCAAATCCTGCCGTTTCAAGCCCGTATCCTTTGCCGCGTGGTACAAATATAGCAACTTTTATGCTATGAGCCGCTAAACCAGTTGATAATGCATTGGCAAAATTACTCCGGACGGCCGGATTATTTTGGGTGGAACTTGCGTTGGTGAGGAATTTGCAGCGATTTGCGGCCGGAGCCTGGCGTCTGAAGGTCTCGTTTGCACGGCCTGAAGTGGGTGTCCTGCTTTTGTTGGCGGGCTGCACCAGTTTGCCCAGCCTGGAAGACGCGCCGACCAATGCGTTGAGTGCCCCTCCTGCCGCCAATTTTGAGGTCGCGCGCAATGAACTGCCGCCGGTCAATCCGCAGCAGCCGCCCCTGAGAGGCCAGACAGTGGCCGAGCCTCAGCAGTTGGCGCCTGCCGTGCCCGATACCCCTACCCTAGCCACGGAGCCCGAACCGCAGCCGCCGACCCAAACAGCGCTTGCCGAACCGCCCAAGACGCAGCCGGCTCCTGCCGCGCCAGCACCGCCCAATTCGCTTGAGGAAGAGGATGAGGCCGCTATTGCCGTTGCAGAACCACCCCCAAAGGAGGTTCCGGATGGTCAGGCCGATGCGACTTATTCGCCTTACGGGATCGAAGTGACGCTTGGTGATGGAAATATGTGTGTTGGCGACCTTCCGACCCGCCCGCAAAGGCTCAAGACCGGCATGGTGTTCCAAGTGGCGTGCAGCGACGACCGGATCGGAAGCGTAAAGATCGACAAACTGACAAGTGAGGCCAATGCGCAAGGCAGCCTGAAACTTGGAGCGGCGAAGGCACAAAGACTGGACGTCGTCGTCGAGAACTAGTGCGTGACCGGAATTTTTCCTGGCCACGCACCCGTCCAGTATTGGCACTCACTCCCCGGATGAAACATCCTTAGCGACACAGTCTAGACACAATTCGCGGATTCGCCATATGGAGAAATGCCGCGCTATCAATCAAAAAATTCATACATGGCTGGCAAAGGTCCAGCCAAGCCGGTCAGCCCTTACAAGACAAAGTCAAACTTGTTGAGACCACCAACCAGGAAATTAGACAGCTGAATTGTCATGTCAGCATTCAGATCGCCGAAAGCGTTGACCTCGATGACTGTGTGGGCGCCGGACTGGAAGGCACGGATCTGTCCTTGCGCTGTAAATGCTGCTGAACCCACAAAGCTGAACGCGTCGTTGCCAGCCCCAACTTTCGCGTCAATGGCCGACAAATCGATCTTGTTGGCGCCATCGCCAAAATCAACCACAATATCGCGATTGCTCGCGAATTTGCCTGACTCGAAGACAGTGTTGAACTTGAAGGTATCGGCCGAGGCGCCACCGTCCATGATGTCCTTGCCCATGCCGCCGATCAGGCGATCGGCGCCGAAGTCCCCATTCAATCTGTCAGCTCCGGCAACACCAAGCAGCGTGTCGTTGCCGGCTCCACCGTTCAGCGTGTCGTTGCCGTTGCCTCCATCAAGGGTATCATTACCGCCATTGCCCGAAACGATGTCGTTGAAATTGAAGGCCAGAATACCGTCATTGCCCGCAGAGCCGTTGATGGTGTCGTTCTTGGAAAAGGCCAGAGCAAGAAAGTCCTCGGTCGTTTGCGTCAAATAAACGCTGGTGAGCGTGGTGGCGGGAACCGCAAAGCTGGAAATCTGGATGACCTGGCTTGCGCCCAAATAGCCTTCATAAGTGGTCGCCGTACCGCCGGTGACTTGAGAGCCATTGAAGGTGAATCCGGTGCCTAAAAAGACGCCCCTGTCCGCTCCTTCCGTTACAACAATCCTGGTCGAGGTTTTTGTCGTAATTAACCCTCCGCCCAGGTCGACTGTGTTCATATCCAATGCGCTGAGAAGTGTAGCCTGCGTCATGCCTGTCTCCTGATTGTAGCCATTTCAGCTTGCCATGATTCGCCGGTGGCGATAACCGGGTTTGTATCAGGGAGCTTGCCCAATCACTACAGGCCGGAGGCGCTGTAGTTGCTTTCGAGGCAGGTGTTGCCGGGACCTGCACGGCACTTGCCCAGCAACTGGAACCGGTTTCCGCGCAGTTCGTAGACAAACCGGGCATCGTAATCCGGATAGGGATCGTTGCAGTAGTTGCCACTCATCCGCAGCGAACGCGGGCGCTGCAAGGAAATCCGCAATGGCGGGCCGGCTTTTATTTGGCTGACCATGCCCGGCAGAAACACCTCATCATACTGGCCTGCACGCGACAGCAGCATTTTACCCCAACCGCAGGGCGTACCGATACCGTTAAAGGCAAACGGCTTCTTGCTGCACCCGAACATGCATTTGTAGACAAGATAATCCGGTGCGCCGTCATTGTTGAGATCAACGCGACTGCCGTCAGGTTCGACATAATTCTCATTGACGACGACATGACCCAGACCATTTCCCGCACAGTCCTGCGTAAACTGTCGGGCGAAGGACGCTACGGGCAACGGGAGGCTGTCGATCGAGTCTCCGGCCGATGCGGCAGGGATCAAATACAGGAAAGTCCAGAATGCAAGGCATGCGGCACGAAACATGCGAAAGCCTCATTCCAAAGGCAGATCAATCCAGATCAAAAGCTGCTTCGGCGAGAACACATTTCTTACCACGAACACGCATGTTGCGCAAACTGGCGACCTGCACTCCATCAATCCGCATGCAGTGCCGGGCATTGCGAGACTCAACCCATCCGTTTTGACTAACTCCATACGGCAGGGTCGTATTTCCGGGGCAGCCTTGCCTTGTTGATGATGGTACCTGCGAGGCGATCCGCCAGTTCAGGTATGCGCGACAAGCCACGGCTGATGACCTGACTGTTGGCCTTGTCCCATTCGGCAACCAGCACGAACCTGTCGATGCTGCGGGCGAGAATGCGGCCGTGCGGCAGATGAAACAGGGGTGGCAGGTCCATGACGATGAAATCGAAACAGGAACGCAGGCTCTCGATCCGCCGCTCCTCTCCGTCCGTAATCACCCTGGCAATTTCGCGTTTGACCTCGGCGCGTGGCGGCGCCGGCAGGAACAACAATCCAGTGACCGGATCGAACTTCATTGGCGGCAGCGGTGGCTGTCCTTCGGCCTTCTGCCGGGGTGGACTGATTTCATGAAAGCGTGCCGAAATGCCACTGGTCTGGAAATCATAGTCGATCAGCAATACCCGCGCACCGCCCCAGGCCATATGCATGGCGAGCAGCGTGCTGATGGCGGACTTGCCCTCTCCGGCACCCGCCGAACCAACAGCTATCACGGTCGCGCCGCCCATCACTTCGCGGCTCCTGAGGCGCACGGCAATTTCTACAGCACGCAGTGTCTCCAGGGTCATGCTCCCTTCGACGCGTAGTTCGTCGTGAAACTGGCGAAGCGTATCGTTCGCGAGAGCTCGCTCATGGCCGCGAATTGGTAATGTTGCGGGCGCGGGCTCCTCGAACCATTGTGCGAGCTGTCTCTGGAAGAAGCCGGGGCCCGCCAAGCGCGGCAGAAATGGAACGTAGCCAAGATTGGGTCTGCCGGTGGTGCTCTCAAGTTCGCGCGCCGTGTGAATGGAAGACCTCAGGCCTTCTCGTAGAAAGGCGCCCCCAACACCGGCACCAAGTCCCAGCATGAAACTAAGGGCAATGGCGATCTTCCAGTTTGGCTTTGTCCACGAAGGCGGCGGATCGGCTGCCTGGATCACCCGCGCCGAAACCGAGGGGAAAAACTGTTGCTGAAGCGATCTCGACAGGGCGTCGAGCATGCTCTGGTAAATCGCCTTGGCGGAAGTCCCGCGCTGTTCGAGCTCACGCAGTTCGACTTCGCGTTCGTCACCGCTGAAGGCGGTGCGCTTGAGTTCGGCAAGTTTGGCACTCAAAGAAGCCGAGAGCTGCAGGGCTGCGCGATAGTCCGAGTCGAAGCCGCTGACGGTCCGCTGCAGTTCCTCCCGGATCTGGCCTTCAAGCTCCTTTATGGTCTGCTGCTTTTTCTTGAATCCAAGGTGGCTCGCATCATAGACGCTGAGAATGCGGGCGGCGTCCTGCTGCTCCACCTGACGCGCACTCAGCAGAGCGGACAGAACCTGAGTGCCCGCGCCTCCCGAAAGTGTCGAGTAGTTGCCGGATTCAAGACTGGACTTCGCGGCTTCGAGCCTGGCCTTCGCCATTTCGGCATCCGCCTGTGCAGAAACCAGACGGGTGCTGATTTCCGCGACCTGCTGTTCGGCCACGAAGCTTCCGCCCTGGGTTGTCACAAGATCGTTTTTCATTTTGTAGGCTTCGACCGCCTGGTCAGCCTTGATCACATCGTCACGAACTTCGGTCAGCCGGGTTTTGATCCAGTCGGAAGACTTGCGCGATGCCTCGTTTTGAACGCGCATCCCCTCGGCCAGATATTCTTCGACAATGAGGTTGGCAATCTGTGACGCACGCTCCGGCGAGTCGGACTCATAGGTCACCCGCAAGACGTAAGTGGCCTCCACTCTTTCGACGCGAATGTTCTGGGCGAAGCCTGACAGGATCATCAGCCGGCGGTCGGGCCGCGGCTTCGGTGGTTCGTTCCGGAACCAGTCAATAAGACCAGATACAGTACGCAGCACTGGCTGCACGAACGACGTTTCCGTGTATTCCGGATCGTTGTAGAGGTCGGCGCGGTCGGCAACCCGCTTCAAAATCTCGCGCGATCTGATGATTTCAACTTCGCTGTCCACGACCAATCCGTCGGTGGTCAGCAGCCGTGCATCCTTGGTTATATCGTCGGCAAGAAAATCGATCTTGCGTGGGTCAATGAGGATCAGGGCGGAGGCTTCATATTTTTTTGGCAGCAGAAGAACCGTCGCTATCCCGATCGCAAGGATCACACCTGCGGCCCAGGTGATCAGGCGGAGATTTCGCCAGAGAAGACCCTGCAAGTCTGAGAGAGAGACGGCTTCACGGTCAGCCTGAAACTGATCTTTCTGATAGACAAAATTCATCCTTTAACCCGACCCTGTAATAAATCCCGTCCACTGGAGAGATATTTTTAAGGAGAGTTATTGTCTATTGCAATATTGATGATAGTATTCATTTTTTAATTCAATAAATATATCATTTTACCGAAGTAAAATTAAAATACTCAAACTATTTTCTTTAAGTATAAATGATGATGATTGGCCCGTTATTTGAGGGCAGATGAAACTTAAACGGCAAGCATCCAGGCGAATTTTGAGTTCAGGATCTCGCGCGCGATGAGCGGATAATTGCTAAAGATTTCTTCGGGCTTGCGGGTGTTGGTTTTTATCCAGTTGCCTTTGGCCGAGGACACTGGCTGCGGCGTCAATCCGGCGGCCTGCAGGATGCGGGCGATTTCGCCATCGGGTGCTGCAACGAGATCCTCATAGCAGACCTCGATCTTCGTGCATGGCGCCAGGGCCAGCGCCGACCGCGCGAGCCTCATTCTCTTGTCGACCCGTCCAATCATTGCCATGACCGTTTCCGGCGAGACGTCGATGACAGGATCTGAAACCCTTGTATTGCTGTGGTAAACATTGGTCTTGAAGGCAAGCAGCCTCGACACGACAACGTCGAGAATATTTTTGCGGGTAAGGTGAATGACGGCGTAGTTGCGGAACATGGGCGCCAGCAGGATCGAGGGTTTACGCTTGATCTGGTCGTACATCACCTTGAAGCCGATCGGACCCGCCTCCGACGCCTCGAGAAGGTCGAGAAAGCCGCCAACACGGCCCGATCCCGAAGCCGTGGTATAATCGGCAAAGAACATGGGTGGCAGCAGGCGCTTATCGCCGGGGTGGTCCGCAACCCTCGCCCATTCAAGAAACACTTCGCCATAAGTTTTTACCTGGCCGGTACCGTTCAGCAACTGCATGAGCCAGGTGGAGCCGCTCCGCTGCGTTGTCACGATCAGTATGTTGCGCTGGCCGGCGGGTAGAATCTTGCTCATCAACATATCCCTCAACTTGGCGGCTCCACCATTCTTTATGTTCAGAGCATTCAGCCCCGGAGCAATATTGGCAAATACTACATAATGCGACAAGAGTATTTCTGCTTTAAGTTCTATTAAAAAATCAAGTTAATTTCGTGATGCGGTTTAACTGCCGAGTAGTAAATTATGATGCTTAAGTATCAATGTTACAGGAAGCTTAAATAAGCTGAGATAAATTCTATAAAGATTTATCTAAACAATTAATTACTCTGGAGGAGTAAGTAAAAATGGCAACAGTTACATTAACTTCGGGTGCCGACTTCGGCCTTGGCACTGTGGGGGATGATACCATCTATGCGAACGCCGGACCGGGGTCCGGGCCCATCGATGGCGCAGATCTGGTCTTTGCCCTGGGTGGCAACGACCTCGTCTTTGGGGCAGCGGGGAACGACACCGTTAACGGTGGTGCTGGAAACGACACCGTTTTTGGCGGTGACGACAATGACAAGATTCTCGGCGGCGCCGGCGACGATGCCGTCTACGGCGACAGCGGAAACGACTTCGTGGACGGCAGCGACGGAGATGACAAGGTCTTCGGCGGCGCCGGTGATGACACGATTTCCGGAAGCTTCGGCAATGACACGCTGTTCGGAGGCTCGGGCGCTGACACGCTGGTGTTCAGAAAGGACCAGGGCGACGACGCGATGAATGGCGTCAATTTTGAAGACGGCGACAAGATCATCCTGGGTCAGTTCGGCCTCAAGGCTGCACAGATCGTTGATTCCCTCGACGACATCCATGCCCTCGAAGACAGCGGCTTTCTCACAGCTGAAGTCCAGCAGGACAACCTCGTTCTCGAGATCTCAAATGGCCAGGTTCTGCGCCTCTGGGGTCTTGGCGAGGAATACACAGACCTGCCCGTTTAATCTCTCTCACACGCAAAGCGCCAGCCACTGCCAAGGCCGTGGCGGCGCTGGCTTTGGATCATGCAAAAACAATCAACAGAAAATCTGGTCCAAGGCCGCATTCGCGAGCTCGATGGATTGCGGGGCGTCGCGATCGCCCTGGTGCTGGTTTCTCACTACGCAGGTGGTGACATCGTGCCGGGCGGCCTCGGCGTCACGCTGTTTTTCGTGCTCAGCGGTTTCATCATCACGCGCCTGTTTCTGCTTGAACTGGATAAAACGGGCACAGTTTCGGTTCAGAAATTTTATCTCCGGCGGTTCTTGCGCCTCACGCCTGCCCTCTACGTCTCAGTGGCGGTGGCGGCCGGCCTGACCCTGGCATGGAGCGAAAAATTCAGCATGGTTCCCGTGCTCGCGGCGCTGACATATCTCAAGAACTACCAGACGCTGTTCCTGCCCGACAACATCGGCCACCCGCTGGCGGTGCTCGGCATAACCTGGAGCCTCGCTGTCGAGGAGCACTTCTATCTTGTGTTTCCGCTGCTCTTCATCGCCTTCCGCGCGCAACCAAGCCAGTTCATATGGCTGCTCGCGGCAATGCTGGTGGCAGCGCTGCTATGGCGATTCTATCTTGTGCACGTCTTCGACGTTCCCACGCCGCGCACCTACACGGCCTCCGATACGCGGTTTGATTCACCGCTGACGGGCGCATTGCTGGCCTGCCTCTGCGCCAGATGGGAGCGCGGCACAGGAAAGCCGCCTGAAGCCAGCATGTGGCATCTCATTGCCGGGGTCGCAGTGATCACCGCGACATTGCTATGGCGCGACGCCGGCTTCCGTGAAACGCTCAGATACTCAATCCAGAATATCGGCTGTGCACTGATCATCTACGGCGCCGTGTTCGGCGTTGGGCTACAGCACATCCGCAAGCCGCTGGCGTACGGTCCGCTGAACCTGCTCGGCATCATCAGTTACAGCGTCTATCTCTGGCACTTTATTGCGCTTGAAGTCGCCGGGCGCATGGCACCCGCTGGATCAGGCACGCTGGCCGTGGCCGTCCTGGCGGCGTTGATACTTCTGCCAGCCGCAATTCTCTCCTGGCAATTTCTGGAAAAGGGCACTGAACGG
>JANMMJ010000178.1:0-16620 GCA_031373255.1 Hyphomicrobiales bacterium | reverse complement strand
ATCAAGAAGGCGAAAGAGGGACGCAGGATCGTCAACATCGCCTCAATTCAGGGGTTGCGCGGCTGGCCAAACCAGATTGCCTATGCCACGGCGAAGGGCGCCATTGTGAATTTCACACGCGCCCTTGCCTGCGATCTTGCGCCATACAACATCCTGGTGAATGCCATCGCACCGGGCTTCGTCGACACGCCGATGTCGATCCTTCCCGATGGGTCGCACGAATATGACTCCGACTGGTTCCGCGACATCTACGTGAAGCACGGACGAATCCCACTGCGCCGCTTTGGCAAGCCAGCCGACATGGCCGGGCCAACCTTCTTTCTCTGTTCCGACGATGCCCAGTATGTCACCGGCCAAATTCTGAGTGTCGATGGCGGCGTATCGGCAACGTTCTGAGGTTCGTCATGGCTCTTGAAAAACTCCGTATCCGCTCAATTGTTGCCGCTCCCCTGATGGGTGAAAGTCCGAAGGGCGGCTGGTCCGCCGAAATCCGGCCGGACGACTCGGTTCACGCCCTGATTGCGGTTCACACGGACGAGGGTATCACCGGGTATGGCAGCGTCTTTACCAATGGCGGACTGGTGGAGGCGGCACTCAAGGTACTTGAGCCACTCTACGCGGGCGAGAATGCACTTGGACCGGAGCGCGTGACCGAGAAGCTCAACCAGAACAGTTTCTGGATGGGCAGGGGTGGAACCTTGACCCACACGATCAGCGGCATCGACATTGCGCTCTGGGATATTCTCGGCAAGGCCCTGGGCCAGCCGGTGGGAAGGCTTCTGGGCGGCATCTATCGCACCAGGGTCAGGCCGTATTGCTCTGTGCTCATGGAGGAACCGGCGGAAATGCGCGCCAGTCTCGAGCCGTTTGCCGCTCAAGGGTTCCGCGCATTCAAGATTGGCTGGGGACCTTTTGGCCGCCGTGGCAGCGCCAGGCTGGATGAAGAAATCGTGCGTGCGGCGCGGGAGACCGTGGGCGCTGACAGCCAGTTGTTTATCGATGCCGGCGCGAGCGATGCCTACTGGCCCAATGGTCTCAGATGGGCAATCAACACCGCGCATATGCTGAAGGACTACGATGCCGGATGGTTCGAAGAGGCTCTGAAACCAGATGCCATTGACGATTTCTGTGAACTTCGCCGTCAAAGCCCGGTGCCCATCGCGGGCGGTGAAGTGCTCACGCGCCGCCAGAGCTTCCTGCCGTTTCTGCAGCGCGGCGCATTCGATATCGTACAGCCGGACGCCACCAAGGTTGGTGGCATTTCAGAGCAGCGGCGCATCGCCTGGATGGCCGAGGAGTTTGGCGTCAAATATATCGGCCATGGCTGGAACACGGCTGTCGGCGTGGCCGGAGACCTGCAGATTGCCGCTGCCATGCCACATGTGGATGTGGTCGAGTTCATCGGCGGCAGCGCCTATGTGGACGGCATCCTGTCCGAACCCTTCAGGCTTGATGCCGAGGGGTATCTCGAAATTCCGATGAAGCCGGGCATTGGTGTCGAACTCGACCCACAAAAGGTTGCGCGCTATTCGCCCAATGCAGCGGCGCTGTTCGAGAGCTGACATACACATCTCGTCAGCGGGCGCTGTAACCGCCATCAATCGCAATTGCCTGACCAGTCATGAATGCCGACTGGTCGCAGGCAAGATAAACCGCGAGCTCGCCCATCTCTTCAAGCCGTCCGGCCCGCGGTATCGGATGCATTAACCGCTTCGACCGCAGCGAGGCTTCAGGATCGGCCTCAAGCTTCACAACTTCCAGGGCCAGGGGCGTTTCGACAAAGCCGGGGCAGATCGCATTGACCCGTACGTTGTGCTCCGCGAGGTCCAGCGCCATGGACTTCACCATGCCGATAACTCCAGCCTTGGCACCACAATACGCGACCCGTTCGCGCTGCCCGACAAGGCCATACATGGACGAAATGACGATAATCGAGCCACCGCCCGCCCTAAGCAGGTGATCGACGCCAAACCGTGCCGCGAGGAACACCGGGCGCAGATTATTGTCCATGATCCGCTGAAACTCATCGGGCGGAGTGTCGGTGATAGGTGTCCTGCCCCCGGCTCCGGCACTGATCACAATTGTATCGAGACCACCCAGATAAGCTACAGCCGCGGCGATGGTGCACTCGGTATCTGCGACCGACGTTGCATCGCCAGCGGCAAATCCCGCTCCGCCAACAGCAGAGAGTTCACGCGCCGCCTCTCTCAATACAGCTTCGCGGCGGCCGGATAAAAAGACTTTCGCGCCCTCACCTGCAAGCGCGCTGGCACACGCAAGACCAATGCCCGTTCCACCGCCAACGATCAGGGCTCTCTTGCCCGAAACGCGATTTGACATACCGACTTCCCAAACTGGCCCGATCAACTCTTCAGAACGCGCTACTTTGTGAAAGAGCTCGAGGCTCTTTTGGCCGCTGTTTCTGTTCGTCTACATTTAGATCAGATCCAATTTTGCGTCGAGCGGGATCACAGTCCGGTCCTTGCTTTTTCCTATTTTCGCTTCGATTCCTTCTGGATTGGACGTATCGGTGAGCACGGCTCTCAAATTTTTTCTGGCCTAACCAGTCTGTGTTCAATCTTGTCCCGATCACGTATAGTGACCATTTCAGCCATTGTGCGGCGGCCAGAGGACATCCCAGGCAGCTGCGGTAAATGAAACCCGGTGGCATATGGCGCCATTCTGGAGGGCGGCAATGATCTTTCGACAGCTTTTCGACAGTGTGTCGGGCACCTACAGCTATCTCATCGCGAGCCGCAAGGGTGCCGAGGCACTGATCATCGATCCGGTTCTGGAAAAAGTTGACCGTTACATTCAGCTCATGAACGAGCTCGAACTCCGTCTCGTCAAGGCGGCCGACACACACCTGCATGCCGACCACGTGACTGGGCTCGCGGCACTCAGGGATCGTACCCGTTGTGTCACGGTTATGGGCGAGAACACCAAGGCCGACGTGGTTTCGATGCGATTGGCCGATGGCGACAAGCTCGAAATCGAAGGCGTCAGCCTCGATGTCATCTATACGCCGGGCCACACGGATGACTCTTATTCATTTGCGCTGGAGGACCGCGTGTTCACCGGTGACACGCTGCTGATCCGCGGGACTGGCAGAACGGATTTCCAGAATGGCGATCCGCGGTCGCAGTATGATTCAATCTTCAACCGTTTGCTCAAGCTGCCCGAAGACACGCTGGTTTACCCGGCGCATGATTACAAGGGCGATACCGTCAGCACGATCGGCGAGGAAAAGCGCTACAATCCGCGACTGCAGGTCAAATCGGTAAACGAGTACGTCGAGATGATGAACAATCTGAAATTGCCCAATCCGAAGATGATGGATGTGGCGGTTCCGGCCAATATGCGGATCGGCCTGGCCCAGGATGCGGTTGCCCAGAAAGGGTGGGCGATTTTTGCGGCAGATGCGCTGGATTTGCCCGGGCGGCCGGATATCGCGCTCATTGATCTTAGAGAAAAGCCCGAGAGGGAACGACATGGCGTCATTCCGGGCGCCTTGCACGAACCTTATCCGAAGCTGAAGGACAATCTTGGCGCTGGCGGTCTTCTGAAGGCGCTTGGATCAAGCCGCCGGGTCGTCTTCTACTGCGCCTATGGCGAGCGCTCGGCAATGGCGGTCCAGGCTGCGCAAGAGGCCGGGATCACTTCTGCATGCCACATTCAGGGCGGCATTGCGGCCTGGAAGGCTGCTGGCGGCCCTATTGAACATTGATAGGGTAAGTTTGACGCGGCCCTTGGAAAGATGCTGCCTCAGGATGGCCTGCTCAAACCTGTTTCGCCTATGCGTGCAACGCGTCGATGGTTTCGAAGAGCTCCCCGAACAACAGTGCCACAGCTTCGGCACCTGGATCATTGTGACCGGCGAGATGGCTTTCGGACACATAGCTCGCGCGCCCGGCCTTGGCTCGAAAAATTGTGGAGGTATGGTCGGCACCTTTGCGGGCGGCCGTGGCCGCAGCCGCCAGGCCCGACGGCAATGCGTCGAGAGCTGGCGAAAGTGCGTCGATCATGGTTCGATCACCCAGTCCCGCACCGCCGACCTGTTGGATCCGGTTGAGACCGGCTTTCAACGCGCTCACGGCATCCTGACCGCTGGCGGAGGCATCACCGGCTGCTGCAAAGAAGATTGCAAGCAAAACCCCCGACGAGCCGCCCATCGTCTGGCTGAGCTCCAGCCCAATTGCCCTGTAAAGCTGCGTCCAGTCGGCCAATGGCAGGCGGTCAAGCGCCTTGATCAGTGCTCGCGAAGCGGTGGAGAGGGTCGATCCAGTGTCGCCGTCTCCAGACTTCGCATCCAGAATGTTCAAGTCACCTTCCGCGGCAATCAAGATTTCGCAGCATCTGCGGATCAGCGCTTCGGCCTTCCTGTTCTTGGAGGGCATGGGCTGGATCGGCGTCAGGCCATCCGGCAACGGGAGGACGCTGACCTCGGACACGGGAAAGCATCCGGGCCACGCCCAGGGTGCCGCTTCCGCCTGAAGCCCGGCCAACACGCGGCCTTCCAAAGGCAGCAGCGATATCGAGAAACCATGCATGTCCAGCGATGTCATCATCGGCGCCGGCCCCACCAGATGGCTGATCTGTCCGCCGATACGCGACTTTACAAGTTCGCCGGCCAACACCGACATTTCCAGTGCCGTAGCGCTGCCGAGATTGTTGAGAAGGGCGACATGCGGGCCTGCCTTGATTGTCGTGGCAAGGCGGCCGACCATCATGTCCATTGCCTGGACGGCGCTCTTGAAGTCGACCTGTTCAACTCCGGCCTCGCCGTGAATGCCCAGACCCAGTTCGGCCTTGCCGACGGGGATGCGCTCTTCCTTTGGCGAGCCCGGAACAGTGCAGGTATCCAGCGACATGCCGATCGAGACGACGCCATCTATGACGTGCTTTGCGGCTTTCGTCACAGCCTCAAGGTCAGCGCCTTCTTCTGCGAGCGCTCCGGCAATCTTGTGCACAAATAGCGTGCCAGCGACGCCGCGCGCCTGTGGCAGGCCTGGAAGCGCCACATCGTCATCGACAATGACCATGCTGACGTCGAGTCCGAAGGCACGCGCCCGTTCCGCTGCCAGCCCGAAGTTCAACCGGTCGCCGGTATAATTCTTGACGATCAGCAGGCAGCCGGCCGATCCCGTCACAGCCAATATGCCGGCCAGTACGGCATCGACGGACGGCGAGGCGAAGACATCACCGCAGACCGCAGCGGTGAGCATGCCTCGTCCAACGAAGCCCGCATGCGACGGTTCATGTCCCGAACCACCACCCGACACGAGCGCAACCCTGGAGCGGTCCCAATCGGTGCGGACCACCACCTTGATGTGCGGATAGCCATCGAGCCTCGCCAGCCGGCCATTGGAAGTGCGCAGGGCGCCGTCGATCGCCTCTGTGACCAGGGATTCCTTGCTATTGATGAATTGTCTCATGGTCAGTCTCCTCAAGCGATACGGGTGCCGCCGGCATCGAAAAAAAGCGGGTTGCGCGGTTCTATTGCGACATGATCGCCAGGCTCAAGATCAGTGTGCACATCTGTCAGTGTAACGATATCATGCCCGTCCAGCTTCAGATGCAATCTTGTCTGGTCGCCCAGACGCTCGATTCGGGTCACGCGGGTCGACTTGCCGGCGCCTTGCGACACATGCTCGGGACGCAGGCCAATCGTCTTTGCACCGGCGGGTGCTCCACCAAAGACATCTGCCGGCAGGACGTTCAGCCGCGGCATTCCGAGCCTGCCCGCCACATAAAGATTGACCGGATTCTCGTAGATATCGCGGGGCGAACCGAACTGCACAAGACGGCCACGATCGAGGACGCCGATATGGGTCGCCATCGTCATCGCTTCGATCTGGTCGTGGGTCACATAAAGGAATGTCGCGCCAAGGTTGGCTTGAATGCCCTTGAGTTCGACTCGAAGGTCGGCGCGCAGCTTGGCATCCAGTGAACTGAGCGGTTCATCCATGAGGTAGATCGCGGGATCGCGCACAAGCGCCCGGCCAATGGACACACGCTGCATTTCACCACCGGAAAGTGCCGTCGCCTTGTTGTCGAGCTTGCCGGTGATGCGCAGCACTTCGGCAACCTCTGCCACCTTGCGCTTGATCTCGCCTTCCGGCGTCCGGAGAGTGGGCGAGCGCAGCGGAAAAGCCAGATTGTCCCGAACCGTCAAATGCGGATAGAGCGAGTATTGCTGGAACACCATGGCGACATCGCGCTGTGCCGGTGTGGCGTTCAAGACCGATCTCCCGCCGATCAAGATATCGCCAGTGTCGGGGCGTTCCAGCCCGGAAATCAGCCGAAGGGTGGTTGTCTTTCCCGCCCCCGTTGGCCCCAGCAGGACAACGAATGAGCCGTCGGCAATCGTCATCGTGACATCGACGAGGGCAATCTGAGTGCCGAAGGATTTGGTGGCGTGCTGCAGCGAAACTTCAGCCATGGGCCAGCACACCCTCGTTCAGCGCGGACCGCAATGCGCGGCCGGTCTGGTTGTCAAACATGGTCACCGTCGTGCCATCGAATTCCAATCCGACCGTTTCCCCCACCCGCGCAACCGCGTCAGACGCCGCGCTCGCCTTGATGACGCCATGGGCGGTCTTGAGAGTGATGATCTGCGTCGTGCCGAGGTATTCAGTCGCCTTGACTTCGCCACGATAGGCGCCCTTGTCAGTCAACCGGATGTGTTCGGGCCGGACGCCGAAGGCCAGGCCGCCATCAAAAGGCTCGCGCATCTGCGGAACAACCAGGGCCTGATGATGCAGCTTGACCGATGTGGCGCCTCTTTCCACGCTGCCATGGAATCGCAGGAAGTTCATCGACGGCGAACCGATGAACTCCGCAACGAACATGGTGGCGGGCTTGTCGTAAACGTCCTGGGGTTTGCCAAACTGTTCGATGACACCGTGATTCATGACGACAATCTTGTCGCCCATCTGCATGGCTTCCAGTTGGTCGTGGGTGACGTAGACCGTGGTCGCACCCATACGATCATGGAGGGCGCGCAGTTCCTCCGCCATGTGTTCGCGGAATTCGGCATCCAGCGCGCCGAGAGGCTCGTCCATCATGAAGGCCTTGGGATTGCGAACAATGGCGCGGCCAAGGGCGACACGCTGGCGGTCGCCACCGGACAGGCCGCCGACTGGCCGGTCAAGAATGCTTTCGATCCCCAGGATGGCCGCGACTTCGGCCACCTTGGCGCGCACCTGGGCGCGCGGCATGCGCTGGCTGATCAGCGGATAGCTCAGGTTCTTGCGGACATTCATATGCGGATAGAGTGCAAACATCTGAAAGACAAATGCGATATCGCGCTGGCTTGCGGGTTTCTGGGCAACCTCCTCACCGCCGATGTAAATCTCGCCTGAACTCGGCAACTCCAGCCCGGCGATCATTCGCAGCGTCGTGGTCTTGCCGCAGCCCGATGGGCCGAGCAGCATGAAGAACTCGCCATCCTCGATCTTGAAGGAGGATGACTGGACTGCAGGGAAACTGCCGAACTGCTTGCGAAGATTGCGAACGATGATCTCAGCCATTGCTCACTCCGGAAAATGGCTGACGACGATGAACATGACAGTGCCCAGCAGCGTGACAATGAAGGAATATGTATAAAGCCAGAGCGCGTAGTGCTGCATCAGCATCGCGACGCCAAGCGCGATCAGGATCGAGGCCAGCATTTCCCAGGGGCCACGGCGCAGACACAAAAGCCCTTTCACGAATTCACTCATTTGCGCACTGCTCCGAATGTGATGCCGCGCAACAGATGTTTGCGCAGGAGAATGGTGAAGACCATGACCGGCAGCAGGAAGAGCGTGGCACCGGCAGCAACCGCCGGCCAGTCCTTGCCACCAACGCCGATAATGGTCGGGATGAAGGGCGGGGCCGTCTGGGCCGTGCCCGATGTCAGCAGCACGGCAAAGGCGTATTCATTCCAGGCGAAGATCAGGCAAAAGATCGCAGTCGAGGCGATGCCCGTGGCCGCCTGCGGAAGCACGACTTTATAGAAGGCCTGGAAGCGCGTATAACCGTCGATCAATGCTGCTTCTTCGTATTCGCGGGGAATTTCGTCGATGAAACCCTTGAGCAGCCAGACGGCCAGCGAGATGTTCACTGCCGTATAGAGCAGGATCATGCCAAGGTGGGTGTCGCTCAAACCCAAGGAACGGAACATCAGAAAGATCGGAATTGCAACTGCGATGGGGGGCATCATGCGCGTCGACAAGATGAAGAACAGAAGATCGTCCTTGAGCGGGACCTTGAAGCGGCTGAATGCATAGGCTGCCAGCGTTCCGAGGAAGACCGACAGGAATGTCGAACCAAAGCCGATGATCACCGAGTTCAGGAAGCGCTCACCGTAACGCGACGGTCCGGCGATGACCATGCCGCTATCACGCACCATCTGCTCGTACCAGGACTGGGCTGGCGGCAGCGCGGCCAGGTCTTCGGCGTTCAGG
The DNA here is from genome assembly GCA_031373255.1 of Hyphomicrobiales bacterium. Taxonomy (GTDB): domain Bacteria; phylum Pseudomonadota; class Alphaproteobacteria; order Rhizobiales; family Aestuariivirgaceae; genus JANMMJ01. The sequence continues at coordinate 8,170 of JANMMJ010000178.1, read as the reverse complement.
CGCGTTCGGGTGGTGAAGAGGTTCACGTAGCCTTCGAGTGTGGGTTCAAAAAAGACCTTGGGCGGATAGGCAATCGAGTCGGCAGTGGTCTTGAATCCGGTGGCAATAATCCAGATCAGCGGCGTGATCGTGATCAGCGCATAAGCGACGACCAGAGCCGCTGCGATCCATTTTTGCCGCGCTGAAGGTTCGGTGATTGAATAGCTGCTCATCTCTCCTTCACCTTGTTCAGCGCCTTCACGTAGATCGAGGCCAATCCGAAGACGGTTACAAACAGAATGATCGCATAAGCCGAAGCATAGCCGGTGCGCCATTTCTCAAATGCTTCGCGCTTCAGGTTGATCGAGGTGAGTTCGGTGGTCGATCCCGGGCCGCCGCCTGTCAATTGAACCACCAGATCGAACATCTTGAAATTCTCGATGCCGCGGAACAACACCGCGAGCATCAGGAATGGCAGCACCAGAGGCACTGTGATCGTCCAGAATTGCCGCCACTTGCTGGCCCTATCGATGGCCGCCGCTTCGTAGATGTAGTTGGGGATCGAGCGCAGGCCCGCGAGGCAGATCAGCATCACGAACGGCGTCCACATCCATGTGTCGACGATGACAATCGCCCATGGCGCCAGTTCTACCGAACCGATCATTGTGAAGGATGATGGATCGGCGCCGGAGAAGTAGCCGACCACATAGTTGAAGATGCCAATCTGCGGCTGGTAGAAGAAGGTCCAGAAGTTGCCGACCACGGCAGGCGACAGCATCATTGGCAGCACGATGATCGTCGTCCACAAGTCATTGCCCTTGAATTTGCGGTTGATGAGCCAGGCAAGCGCAAATCCGATCAACACCTGAAGGACGATTGTCCAGAACAGGAAGTGCGCCGTTGCCTGCATCGTGTTCCAGATGTCGGGATCGTTCAGAATCCGGCGGTAGTTTTCGAACCCCACCCATTGCAACGGCCGGTTCGGCTGGTTGGCCCGGTAATTCGTCAGGCTGAGCCGGATGGTCCAGACCAGCGGAAAAATATTGACTGCGAGAAGCAGGAAGATCGTCGGCGCCACGAAGATCCAGGCAATCGCATGATCGCTCAGGCTTTTGATGCGGCGCGCCACTACCGGCTGTGTCGCTCTTGCGGCGCGATCGGCCAAGGAGTCAGACATGATGCTTCTTTCGGCTGACACAGGAATACGCACGCAGGATCCGATGAGGCCCATCCAGGCCCTGCGTGCCTTCCTATAATCCGTCCTTCTTGAGGACGGGCACTCCAAGGTTCAGAGCTTGCCTTCGTCCTTGAAGGTTTTAGTCCAGTCTTCCACCAGTCCGTCAAGTGCTTCCTGGGCTGTGCCCTTGCCCGCAACGGCATAGTCATGGAACCGCTTCTGAGTATCCTGAAGCAGCGTCGCATAGGTTGGTTCGGCCCAGAAATCCTTCACGATCGCCATCGAGTCGAGAAAGGTCTGCGCATAGGGTTGGCTCGTCGCGAAATCCGGTGCTTCAACCACAGAACGCAGGCAGGAGAACCCGCCGGCCTTCCACCATTTCTGCTGCACTTCGGCCTGGGCGAACCACTTGATGTATTCAAGCGCCGCGGCCTGTTTGGTTGAATATGACACGACTGAAATGCCCTGGCCGCCGAGTTGCGCGAATTTTTCGCCGTTCGGGCCGGCCGGATTGACGAGATAGCCGGTCTTGCCGCCGCCTACATTCGCATCGGCTTCAAATCCGGGCCAGGTGAAGGCAAAGTTCATCTGGAGTGCCACCTGTCCAGACTTAAAGGCGTCAATGCCTTCGCCCATATAACCGTTCGAAGAGCCCGGGGGCGTGCAGCACTCGTAGAGTGCCTTATAGAATTCGAGACCCGCCACGGCGGCCGGCGAGTTGACGAAACCCTTCATGTCGTAGGGCTTGTCCGGATTGTCGTACTTGAAGCCGAAGCTGTAGAGCACGTCCATGGCGCCCATGGTGATGCCTTCGGAGCCGCGCTCGGTGTAAATCGAGGCGCCATAGACAGTCTTGCCGTCGATGGTGCGGTTCTGGAAGAACGCAGCGATGTCCTTCAACTCGGCGAAAGTGGTGGGAGGTGCCAGGTCGCGGCCATATTTGGTTTTGAATTCGGCCTGCAGTTCGGGCCGCGCAAACCAATCCTTGCGATAGGTCCAGCCGACGACATCGCCGAAGGCCGGCAGAGCCCAGTAACTTGGCGTGTTCTTCGGCCACTCCGAATAGCCGGTGACAGTGGCGGGCACGAAATCTGTCATCTTGATGCCATTTGCATCGAAGAAGTCGTTCAGCTTCACATAGTGTCCGCTTTCGGCGGAACCGCCGATCCACTGGCTGTCGCCGATCATCAGGTCGCACAGCTTGCCGCCTGAGTTCAGTTCGTTCAGCATGCGGTCGGCGAAGTTGGGCCAGGGCACGAATTCGAAGGTCATCTTGTGGCCCGACTTGGCCTCAAAATCCTTGGACAGCTCGACCAGCGCGTTGGCCGGATCCCAGGCCGCCCAGCAGAGCGTTAAATCCTCGGCCTGCGCGCTCGACGCTGCAAAGGTGCAGATGGATGCGAGCGCTGTGGCAGCCAATAATGTCTTGATCTTCATAGTTGGACTCCTCCCGTTGTGAAGAGCGCGCCGCACTTGATCCATTGGTCGGGGGCTGCTCTAAGTGACGCCGGAGGTCTAAAGAGTTACGTATCTCATGTCAATTACTTTTATTAGGTACGTAACTCTTATTTTTCGCTCTATCGCTAATTCTGCAATTTACCTCTATAAATCAATAAATTACATAGATATCGATACAACGCTGCGCAAATTATGGCTCCAGAGACGCTGCGTAGGTGACGTGGAGTATGAAAAAGCACTCCTGAATTCCGGTCATCGGGATCATTCAAGGCAGGGGCGTTTGGCTGGAAATATCGTGGACTCACGCCGTTTGACTGCTGCCGGCCAGGAAACCGATATTCAAACCTCGACGAGGTTCTCCTTCATAACGATTTCGATGCGGATTTTTTCCTGCGAGTCGACAATAGCCGTCTTGTCCGAATAGGCGCGCAGCACGCGGATGGAACTGCGCACAAGATGACCCACATTCTGCATGATCACGACGTCCACTTCGTCAGCTTCCAAGGCAGCGCGCGTCACTGGCGTCAACTCATGCATGATCAAAGTACAGCTTCGGATCCTGCCCGTCGCGCGCAACGCGTCCAGAACGGCGCCATTGCCGCTGCCAAGAGCATATATACCAATGACATCACGGTGAGCCGCCATAACCTGCTTGACGATGGATATCAGGCGATGGCTGTCGTCACGGGATTCAATTGTCGGCAAAACCTCCATGAACGGGAAGCGCTCCGCAAGGACACTGTCAAATCCAAACCGGCGCTCGATACTGTCCCGGGATGAAAGCGAACCCGATACCACAAGCACCTTTCCCGCTTTCCCGCCAAGAAAACGGCCCATCAGCGCGCCCGCCGTGCGGCCAGCCGCAATGCTGTCAACACCGACAAAATGATCGCGCTCAGAACTGGGAAGGTCTGAAACAAGGGCGACCACAGCCAATCCAGCCTGCTTGACCCGCATCACGGCGTCACGAACCTGTGGTGTTTCCGGACACATGATCGCCACGCCATCGTAGTGCGCGGCGTTGAGGCCGATCAGGATGCGCGCTGTGGCATTGGGATCGTCAGCCGGGGCCATTATCGTTTCTACCGATACCCGATCGGGGCCAGGCGACTGCCTTACTTCGCTCAGCGCCGTTCGGATTGTCTCAACGAATTGACTCCTGCTGTCAGGAATGATGAAGGCGAAGCGATATTCCCTGCGCTTGGCCAAATTCGCGGCAGACACATCGCGCACATATCCCAGCTTTTCGACGGCATCCTGGACAAGCTTGACACTACTCTCACGCACGCGGGGACGGGCGTTCAGCACACGATCGACGGTCGCCAAACTGACACCCGCCTCCCTTGCAATGTCACGCACCGTCGGCCTTGCCATCTGTGGATCCTCAGCCTGAACGTTGTTTTTGGCTTGAGGTACGTAAATCAGTAGCCGAATAGACTTTCAAGCATGAAATTTTGATCGAGAGTATCAGTTGACCACACGAGCATCCGATGAGTGTTTCGACAACGGCACCAAACTCACCAGCAAGGCCATCCTGTGCTGGATCTCGGCCGTGGCACGTCAAATCGTTTTACATCGCCCTTGGCAGAACGCCGTCATCGAGAACTTATACCAACGGCCTGAAGAATTGACTCTGGCTGGGATTCCCATATCACCTGAAGTCTGACTCAATGGCGGCTCTCTTTGTGGAGGCCATCTATGTATGGAGCTATTCGGATTACCCGGCTTGATTTGTCTGCGACGGATTTGCGCAGGCTTTCGAAGAAACAGAAGAACCCGCCGATCGTGCTGCGGATGCTGGCGATCGCGCTAGTTCTGGAAAGTGGTTGATCCCGGATTTTGATGGTGCATCATTATCGCACGAATCAAAGGAGGCGCTATGGGCCAGGTTCTTCACGGGAGCGCCACGACGACAGAGGCAGTCCGTCAAGCGATACAACATAGTCAAGAGAGCCTGAGGGCGCCGGCCAAACGCTACGGCATCAATCGGAAGACGGTGGCGAAGTGGAAGAAGCGGATCTCGGCCGCCGATCTGCCGACCGGTCCGAAGGAGGCGAAGTCGACGGTGCTGTCGATCAAGGAAGAGGCTATCATCGTGGCTTTTCGAAAGTACACGCTGCTGCCGCTGGACGATTGCCTCTATGCGCTGCAGCCGACCATTCCACATCTGTCCCGCTCGTCATTGCATCGCTGCCTGCAGCGCCATGGCATTGGCCGGCTCCCGGATGTCCAAGGCGACAGGCCTCAGAAGAAGAAATTCAAGAGTTACCCGATCGACTACTTCCACATCGACATCGCCGAGGTGCAGACCGCCGAAGGCAAGCTCTATCTCTTCGTGGCCATCGACCGCACCTCCAAGTTCGCCTACGCGGAGTTGCATGAGAAGGCGGGCAAGATGGCGGCGGCAGGATTCCTGTGCAACCTGATCGTGGTCGTCCCCTACGCCATCCATACCGGTCTGACCGACAACGGCATCCAGTTCACCAACCGGGCGCAGGATCGCCATGCCTTCGAACACATCTTCGACCGCTTCTGTCGCGAACACGGCATCGATCACAGGCTCACCAAGATCAAGCATTCCTGGACCAACGGTCAGGTTGAACGCATGAACCGGACGATCAAGGAAGCAACCGTCAAACGCTTCCACTACGACGATCACGATCGACTGCGCCGGCACCTTGCCGACTTCGTCTTGGCTTACAATTTCGGCCGAAGGCTGAAGACCCTGAAGGTCCTCACGCCATACGAACACATCTGCAAATGTTGGACACATGAGCCGGAACGATTCACCCTCAATCCTATCCATCAAATGCCGGAACTAAACACCTAGTTCGACGTTAGAATAAATTTGCCGCACCTTGTCCAAGTTCAGAGTACATGACTCGAATCTCCGCAAAAAATATCAGACAAGAAGATGCTTTCGTGCTGGTATCTGTGATCTGGCTGGCTGGCCTTTTGGCAATGGTGACTGCTGCGTTCTCGCTATCGGTGCGTGTCAATACATTGACTGGCAGTAACATTGTTCACAATGCTCGGGCGGAGTTGATCGCCGATGGGCTGGTACGTCTTGTGGCCATTCGCTTGGCTACCCAAAAAGATCAGGTGCGGCCAGAGCGTCGAGACGGCAGTGCGCTTCGCTGTTTGTGGGGCAAGGATGCTGCGGCCGAAATCGCCTTGCAGGATCAAGGTGGATTGATTGATCTCAACACTTCAAGCTTGGAACTGTTGGAAACTGTTCTCAAGGGAATAGGCCGAAACTCCGAGCAAGCGAAAGTTCTGGCCGAGAGTATTTCCGATTTCCGTGATCAGAACACAGTCGCTGCTCGCGGTGGGGCAGAATTGATGGCGTATACCGGCAAGACATTCGGTCCCAAAAATGCGCCGTTCCAGGTCATTGAGGAACTTGCTCAGATTCCGGGAATCGATGATGCGCTGTACAATTCATTGAAACCTTTGGTGACGACACATTCTTTGCAGCCGGGATTTGATCCTGAATCTATGCCAGCGAAGCTCAAGACTGTACTGGGAATAAATGATGCTGCGAATCTGCCGCCCTCTATCGCGGTTATGCGCTCTCAGTCTCCCGGGAATGTGTTCGCTATCAATGTGGCCGTACAGCTTGCCGGAGGAGCTACTTATGTCCGGCACGCAATCATTTCACTACTGAGGCAGCCTGAGAGGCCGTTTGCCATTCTGGCTTGGCAGCGCTCCCGCAAATTGCCATTCGCAATGCCTCTGAAGCGCGATGGACTCACGCTGGATTGCCTCAATTTAGAACTCTGAACAGTTCCTCACCGGGCGTCGGCTCCTCACGCCGCACTCGCGGCGCTTGGATGCTTAGTTGTTTGCGGAACTCCCGCGTCACTTGGCGCGCCTCCTGCATATCGCGGATGACACGGGGCCGAATGAAAATAATCAGTTCCGTGCGAGATGTGGAATTGGTCTTCTGCCTGAAGACATTCCCCAATAGCGGCACGTCGCCTAAAACTGGAACCTTGGTCATGCCCGTATTGTCGCGCTCCTGAATCAGGCCGCCTAGAGCCAAGGCTTCACCATCGGTGACCACGACGGAAGTCTTGACCTTTCTTTGCCGGATTGTAGGCGAGTCGATTCCGGACGTCGTGGTCTTGACGACACTGCTCACCTCCTGCTCGATATCGAGGATCACTCGACCACTGTCGTTCACCCGTGGTGTGACATTCAGGATTATGCCTGTATCTTTCAGCTCCACGTTGTTGACGATCGGCGCGCCTGAAGTGATCACACCCTGAGCAGTCTGCGTCACAACCGGAACCTGATCGCCAACCTGGAGAGTGGCCGTCTTGTTGTCCAAAACGACCAACGATGGAGAGGACAGTACCCGGACATTGGTTATGCTTGATAATGCATTGAGGGCGAACGAAATATCATTGGCGTGAAGGAAGTAGGAAAAGCCCGGGAAAGTCTGTGCGACGGCTCCACTGGCAATATCGCTGAAGGTTCCGTTATTGTTTTCTCCAAACATCCAGCGTACGCCAAATTTCAGGTCATCGTCCAAAGAGACCTCGGCAATGACAGCTTCCAATAGCACCTGGTTCGGTATGCTGTCGATCTGCTGAAGTGTGGCAAGAACGCGATCATATTGCTGGTCAGTGCAGAAGATGAGCAGGGAATTGTTGGAATCGTCGGCGACAACGCGAATGCCCGCCGGAGCGCTCGATATACTCTCACCGGCATAATTTTCGGAAGGCAAACTATCAATGCCATCGGGCGGCGTTTCTGGACCGCCAGATGACACGCCCGGCAAAGAAGGGATTTCCACTTCTTCTGGTGTAAGCTTCGGTGCAACACCTGAACGCGACGCTGTTACTCCTGAGGTTCCGGTCTGCCAAATGCCCTGCAGCACCTTGCCCAATTCCGAAGCATTTCTATTCTGCACATGATAGACATGCAGGCTTTCTTCGTTGGACGACGCGAGAACGTCGAGTTTTCGGATCCAATTTGACGCGTCCTTCAGATATTTTGCACGGGATGAGATAACCAGGACGGACTTCAACCGGCTGTTAGGGACAAACCGCACAATGCCCCTCAGCGGGCCGCGCTTTGTGTTGAATACAGATTCCAAATCGTTGACGATGGCCTCGGGTGCCGAAGATTTCACTGGAACCAGCGCAAAGGACATACCCTTCATCCAGTCGACGTCGAACACCGATACAGTTTCTTCAATGGCAGCAATTTCCCGTGCCGTGCCGGAGAGAATCATCAGATTCCTCTGCACATCGGCGCGCACAATCATGCTTTCTGGAATGATTGGCTCCAGCACCGAGCGCATTTCCTCTGCGGATACGAAACGAAGCTGTACGATTTGGGAGCGCATTCCCGGGTTGGTGTCGGCTATTGTGCCAGTTCTGAGTGGTGTCACGGCTTTTGCTGCCGCGCCCAGTGGAACGATTCTATAGGACTGCCCATCATCAATAATTCCGGCGCCATTGTCACGAAGCGCAGCCTCGAACATCGCCAGAACCTTGGACTTGGAAACACCCGAAGTTGTTTGCAACGTAATTGCGCCCGTGACCT
>JANMMJ010000147.1:0-3009 GCA_031373255.1 Hyphomicrobiales bacterium | reverse complement strand
CGCCAGCCGCTTGAAACCGGCGAGACCGCCGTCGCGCGCGTGAATTATCATGTCACTTATCCGGCGCGCTTCCAGCTCGTTGCCGCGATGAACCCGTGCAAGTGCGGCATGTCGGGTGAACCGGGTCATGTTTGCCGGAAGGGTGTGCGCTGCGCCACCGACTATCAGGCGCGGATTTCCGGGCCACTACTCGACCGGATGGATATCCAGATTGAACTCCCTGCGGTGCGCGCTTCTGATTTGACATTGCCGCCACCCAAGGAGACGAGCGCCGACATCGCACTGCGTGTTGCCGCAGCTCGCGTTATACAGCGCCAGCGTTTTGATTCTCTCGGTGCAAGTCATCTGCGCACCAATGCAGAGGCCGATGGCGAACTGCTCGAGAATATCGCGCGTCCCGATAGTCAGGGACTGAAGCTCCTGCGCGATGCCGCCGATGCCATGAACCTCTCGGCGCGTGGCTATCATCGCGTGCTGCGCGTGGCCAGAACCCTTGCCGATCTCGATGCCAGGGAACGCGTGGCGCGTATCAATATTGCCGAAGCGCTGAGCTATCGCCAGCGTCTCGCGGCCTTTCAGGTGGCCGCGTAAGACCTGAGTATCTATTTATAATCGTTTAGTTTTTGGAAATGCCGCGTTAAGCAAACTTGACCGGCAAACGTTCAGGGATTTCGGCATGCCGCTCTCGGAACAGCAGGTCGACGAACAGTATTGCAACGGTGCGAACGTGGTCCCGCTCGGTGCAACGACCCGAAAAATGGCGGCTGTGGGCTGACGCGGCCGAGCGTTTTGATAGATAGACATTTTGCGGTAGTGCTTGCGCGGGGCGAATTTTTCCTTGTGCAGGCGGCATGCAATGGTGCTGAAATCGCTGACGTTGACATCAATCAGCTTTGATGCCGATGACACCTTGTGGCAGAACGAGCAATTCTTCCGCTTTACCGAGGAGCGCTTCGTCAGCCTTCTTGCTCCCCACACCGACGTTGAAGGCATTTCTCAGCGGTTGCTTGCGGCGGAAAAACGAAATCTCCAGCTCTATGGTTTCGGCATCAAGGGGTTCACCCTCTCGATGATCGAGACGGCGCTTGAACTCACTGACGGACAGGTTCCCGCCAGTGTCGTCCGCGACATTTTGGAAGCGGGCCGCGAGATGTTGAGCCATCCAATTGAGACTTTGCCTCATGTCACTGAAACGCTTGCCGGGCTGGCGGGAAACTTCCGGCTCATCATGATCACCAAGGGCGATCTTTTTGACCAGGAGCGCAAACTTGCGCAGTCAGGCCTTGGTGACTACTTCAATGCAGTGGAGATCGTCAGCGACAAGACCCGAGCCACTTACGAGCGGATCTTTACGCGTTATGGCGATGGGCCAGGGCAGAGCATGATGGTCGGCAATTCATTGAAGTCGGATGTCCTTCCGGCGATTGCCGCCGGAAGCTGGGGCGTTTACGTGCCGCACGCCCTGACATGGAATGTGGAGCACGCCGAACCTCCAGATGGTGAGCCGCGCTTCACGCAGCTTCAGCATTTGGGGGAACTTACGGACCTGATTGCGCGCATTGCCTGACCCAGTCATCTGCCGATGACCCCAATTGCAGCTCTTTGCACTTTCGAGAGCAGGAAAAATATCACTGTAAAAAGAACTGGTTAGAGGAAGTTGTGCATGATTTTTGTGCAGCGCAGTATCGAATCTATTTGACTACTCACCTAAGATTTGAAAATTATTTCAGTAAGAGCAAAATATTTCATAGAGGGATGGCCTGGGTTGGATGTGCTGAGGCCCGCGATTGCCACCGATGAAGAGGCGACACTCGCTGCGCGCGCGGCCTGGCTCTATTTCGCTGGCGGCAAAACCCAGGCTGAGGTCGCCGAACAACTGAACCTCCCCAATACCAAGGCTCATCGTCTCATTGCCAAGGCCAGCCGGGATGGTTTGATCAGGGTCTTTGTTGAGGGCCCAATTGCTGGCTGCATTGCGCTTGAGGAGGGCCTGAAAGCGAAGTTTGGCATTACTTTTTGCGAGGTCGTGCCGAACGTTGACGAGGGCGCCTTGCCGCTGCGTACCTTGGGTATCGCCGGCGCCCGGTACATCCGCTCGCTGATTGAACAGCGCACTCACGACCTGATCGCATTTGGCCATGGCCGAACCCTTGCCGCTGCCGTGGACTATCTGCCCAGTGTTTCGGCGGGCGATGTCAAATTTGTTTCTTTGCTTGGTGGACTGACCCGGCGATTTGCTGCAAGCCCCTTCGATGTTATTCATCGCCTGGCTGAGCGTACCGGGGCCGAGGCTTACGTGATGCCGGTTCCCTTCTTCGCCAACACGGTGAAGGACAAGGAAGTTCTCCAATCGCAATACGGCGTGTCCGAGGTCATTGGACTTGCCCGCCGCGCCCCACTCTATATCGCCGGAATCGGCGAGATTGATCCCAAGAGCTTCATCGCTTCGGGAGGCATGCTCGACGAGACTGACATGAAGGAGATCATGGCATCCGATGCTTGCGGCGAATTGTTGGGGCAGTTCTTCAATGCCAACGGTCAGCACGTGCCAACCACTGTGTCTGATAGAGCGCTGGCGCCGCGCATCGAGGATCTTCGTGAACACCGCATTGTTGCTCTTGCTGGCGGCACGTCCAAAATTCAGGCTATCCGCTCGATTCTCGTGAGCGGTCTTCTCTATGGCTTGATCACTGACGAGGCGACCGCGCGCCGCCTTGTATCTGAAATCCCGGGTCAGGAGCCCGGCAATAAGAACGGGAAATCCGCACCGGGCTAAACGTGCTTTCAACGCAATGGAGGAACTCCGCAATGTATGAAAAAGAAAAAGGTCTCTTCGAAGCTTTCGCCGCGAAGAAGCTTGACCGCCGCGAATTGATCCAGGGAGCCGGTAAAATGGGCCTCTCCCTGGGTGCCGGCAGCTTCCTGCTCAACCAGGCGCAAACCAAAGCAATGGCCGCGGATTTCGACTGGATGAAATTCAAGGGCTCAAAGCTCAAGCTTCTTCTCAAC
>JANMMJ010000108.1:0-11716 GCA_031373255.1 Hyphomicrobiales bacterium | reverse complement strand
TTCGAACATGTCGAACATGGCGTTGATTTCGTCCGGCTGGATGATCAGTGGCGGGCAGAGCGCCACGGCGTCTCCGGGCAGGTTGCGGCATATGAGGCCGTGGTTCTGGGCGTGGCGCACCATGGCGGCGCCCACCATGTGCGTTGGCTGGAAGTTGCGCCTTGTCTTCGTGTCGGCCACCAGTTCGACCGCACCGATCAGGCCTTTGGCGCGCACCTCGCCCACCAGCGGGTGACCTTTGAGGCGGCTGAAGCGCTCCTCGAACAGGATGCCCATGCGTCTTGCATGTTCGATCACCTTGTCGCGCTGGTAGATTTCGATGGTCTTGAGGGCCACCGCGCAGCCCACCGGGTGGGCCGTATAGGTATAGCCATGGCCGAACTGGCCGAGCTTCCTGCTCTGCTCCAGCATGACCTCATAGAGATCGTCCTCGATGGTGACGGCACCCATGGGGAAATAGGCCGAGGTGATCGCCTTCGCCATCGAGATCGAGGTGGGCGTCATGGCCATGGTCTCGGTGCCGAACCAGTTGCCGGTGCGGCCGAAACCGCAGATCACTTCATCGGCGATGTAGCGCACATCATATTTCGCCAGCACCGCGTTGATCTTGGGGAAATAGCCGGCAGGGGGAATGACCACGCCGCCCGCCCCCATGATGGGTTCGGCGATGAAGGCCGCAACCGTTTCCGGCCCCTCGCGCTGGATCATCTCGTCGAGGTCGTTGGCCATGCGGGTGGTGAATTCGTCCTCGCTCTCGCCTTCCACGGCGTTGCGATAATAGTGCGGGCAGGAGGTGTGCCTGATATTGGCGATCGGCAGGTCGAAATCGCCCTGCACATTGGGGAGCCCGGTGAGCGAGCCGGAAGCCACCGTCACGCCGTGATAGCCGCGCAGCCTGGCGATGATCTTCTTCTTCTCCGGCTTGCCGCGGCCGTTGTTGTAATACCAAGTGAGCTTCACCTGCATGTCGTTGGCTTCCGAGCCCGATCCGCAGAACAGGATCTTGGAGGCGTTGACAGGCACCACCTCTTTCAGCTTTTCGGCAAGTTCGATCGCCATGTCGTTGGATTTGCCGCCAAAGATATGAGTGTAGGAGAGGCGGCGCATCTGGCTCGCCGCGGCTTCGACGAGTTCCTCGTTGCCATAGCCAAGTGCCGTGCACCAGAGACCCGCCAGGCCTTCGATATAGCGCCGGCCCTGGTCATCGAATACGTAGATGCCCTTGCCCTCCTCGAGGATCACCGGTCCCGTCTCGCGGTGTTTGGCCAGATGCGTATAGGGATGAATCAAGGTCTCGATATCGCGCACGGCCATGTTGGAAAGTGGGGACAAGGGAAACCTCCGGTTACAATTGAGCGCGCCTTATAGCAGGCAAAAAAGCCCATGATCCAGAGCCGCCGCTGGAATGGAGCATTGCGCCTCGAACATTGGCCGGCAGAAAGCGGCGATCAGGGGTTAGCGGATTTCGCAAAATGCAGAACAGCCGGCAATCCGTCGAAATGGCGGTCGCAGGTTACAAGTTCGGCAGATTGGGCCAGAGCGGTCGCGTAGATGATTGAATCCGCAACCGGCAACTTCAGCCGGCTGGAAATTTCTGCGGCACGGAGTGCTATGTCTGTATCCAGCGGCACGACCACGCAGGTCATGGTGTATGCGATGACCCGATCGGCGGCCTCCCCGGACTGCTCGCGCAGCAGCCATTTTTCCAGTTCGAGTTGAACCAGTGTTGGCACCACAGTTTCTTCTGGGGACGGAAGTTCATTCTGAAGTTTGACGCCGAGCGCGCTTCCGATGAGCGTCTCGATCCAGGCGGACGTATCGAAGAGCCGCATCAGGTCCGGTCGCGCCGGTCACGATAACCATCGGGATTTGAGCCCCTGGCGAGGCCGGTCAAGGCTTCCTTTCCGGGAACCGGAACAAGCAGGATGCCGCTTTCTTTTGGAATAAAAACAAAAACTTGACCTGCTTTCCACCCTTCGGAAACACGCAATGATTTTGGGATGGAAATCTGAAACTTTGAGGAAAGTGTCGCAGTCGCTGTCATTTTCTTACCAACTCTGATCGATACAGAATAGTAAGAAACTATTTAATTGTCAATTCCGTCAAGAAGGCAGCCCTCAACCTTGTTCCATCATCAATCAGCAGAGTGGATTGGGGCGGCGAGTATAGCGGGCTTGCTGAAACAGTATTCAGTGCCCTTGCCTTCCGGATAAGAGCCTGTAAGCTTTGCCTGCGGCGCAGATCAGCAGGGAATACAAATGACTTTCAAGTTGAAGACGAGTTGCCTGGCGGCGGCTTTGCTGCTTGGCGCCGCGCCGGCGCTGGCCATCGATCCGTTCTTTCCGACTTTCGGGAACAACGGTATCGACGTTGCCCATTATGACCTCGACCTCGATGTCGATCCCGTCTCAGGGCAGGTGGACGGCAAGGCATCGCTGATCATTACCGCCAAGCAGCAACTGGCCAGCTTCAAGCTCGACCTGCACGCGCTCAATGTTTCGAGCGTCAAAATCAACGGCTTTACGGCACAGTTCAGCCGGGCCAACGACAAGCTGACGGTGACACCGCTGCGGCCCATTCCGAGGGGCGCTATTTTCCTGCTGACCGTTTCTTATGGCGGGGTTCCCGATTCACTGGTCGATCCGACCGACGACAGCTATCTCCTCGGCTGGTTCAAGTATGGCAAGTCGACCTATGTGGTGAGCGAGCCGGTGGGCGCTTCAAGCTTTTACCCGGCCAATGACGAACCGGACGACAAGGCGACCTTCACCATCGGCGTGACCGTGCCCACCGGTTATACCGGCGTTGCCAATGGCAGCTTTGTGGGATCGAAGCCCATCGGCAACAGCAAGAAGCGTTTCCAGTGGGCGATGCTGCAACCGATGACGACGTGGCTCGCCACGGTGCATGTCAACAAGCTGAAGCTCGACCTGACCTCTGCGCCGGACGGCACGCCGATCCGCGTCTATGCGCCGGACGGCACTTCGCAGGCGCAGATCAACGGCTATGCGAAGGCGGGAAAGATGATCCCGTTCTTCGAGAAGCTGGTGGGGCGCTATCCGTTCCAGAGCTATGGAACGGTGGTGGTCAAGGACCCGATCCTCTATTACGCGCTGGAAACCCAGGCGATGTCGACGTTCCCGGCGGAGAGCCCCGGCGTGGTGCCGGATGAAGGCCTTGTTGCGCATGAGCTGGCGCATCAATGGTTTGGCAATTCGGTATCGGTTGCCAAGTGGGAAGACCTGTGGATCGCCGAAGGCATCGCCACATATTTCGAGGTGCTGTGGCCCAATCGCGACGATCCGGCGGCCTTCGATGAAAAAATGCTTGCGATCTATGACTACGTGGCCGGCGCCCAGCTTGGCCCGGCGGTGGTGGAAGCACCATCGGAGTTGTTTTCCGACCGCACCTATTACCGGGGTGCCGCGGCGCTCTATGCGCTCAGGCTGCAAGTCGGCGAAAGCGCCTTCTTCAACATCCTCCGGCATTTCGCCCAGGACAATCGCGGCGGCAACGTCACTTCGGAAAATTTCATCCGCACGGCCGTGCGCTTTTCGGGAGATAGTGCGGTTCGCCCGCTGCTGACGGCCTGGCTCTATGATGAAGCCGTGCCGGCGCTGCCGGGTGCTGAGGCGAAGTCGGCAAAGCGCAGCGCCAATGCGCCAAGGCCGGATATTGTTGGCGGCCGCTGCGGCCGTGGCGCGCATCGCGGCGGTGCCGCGAAATGCCCGGGTGATGTGACCAACTGAAGGATGATTTTAATAGGATATTAATTCTTAAATAGAAATCAATCCTAGGGCATGCCAGGAGGCGCTGGAGACGATTCCGGTCCTTCCGGCTACCGAGGCAGCCCCCTCCCCCAGAATTGGCCTGTACGCCCCTAGTTTTGGCGTTAAAAGCCTATTCTGCGCTATTATGCCTAGATCAGCCTATGCGGTGACCACCTTGGGGGTGCGGGCGCGCTCGCCCCGGCGGCTGCGGGTGCGTTCCTTTGGCTTGGACCTTTCCGGATCGAGGCGCTTTTCGATATCGGCCACCAGCTTGGCAAGCTGGAACATGCCGGGCGCGCCCTTGGGCAGCACGCGTTTCATAGCCTCGAGTGCGGCGCGCGCCACCGGCAATGCCTGCTCGTCCTGCTTGAGGCTGACCATGATACGGGCGACCAAGGCAGCGCTCGCCAGCGTATCGGCATGCTCCTCCGAAAGCTCGCGCTTGCGCGACTCCCAAACTTCCTGGGCGATGGCCAATGCCTGTTCGTGCTGTTCGAGCTTGACCCTGACCTGGGCCACCAGCAGGGCGGCGGCCAGCGTATCGGCGTGTTCGGCCGAGAACAGGAACTTCCGCAATTCCCAGGCTTCCTCCGCGATCACCAGTGCATCGTGCAGCTTGCCACCGGCCATGGCGGCCTTGCTCCACAGCACCATGGCGCGGGCCCGCTTGATCTCGATATCCTTGCCGACACCAAGCTCGACCAGCCGGCCGGCGCGCGTTGCCGTCTTGAGGGCGATCAGCGGCTCGCCAATGGCGATCAGGCGCTCAACATCGGTTTCGAGAGAGTCGAACATCGTGTCGATGGTTTCGGGATTGCTGGCGTGCAATTCGGCGCCATAGATATCGAACGGGACTTCATCGGCGGGGCTTTCTTCGGGCACCGCTTCGGTCAGCGCCGTGACGCTGTCGCGCCAATCGCTGTCGGAAGGGTTCGCGGCATAAGCAATCTGGAAAAGGCCAAGCGCCTGGCGCAGCGCCACACTGCTCTGGTGGCCGAAGCCGGTATATTTGTCGCCGAGCTTGCCGGCGAATGTGGCGAGTGCCGCACGATTGCCATCCCACCACTTGAGCAGGCCGCGCAGTTCGGCAAGAAAGTCATTCTCCGCCGCGAGTTCATCGGCGCGCACCATGACATGCGTCAGGCTGTTGGCATGCAGGCTTTCGATCACCCGGTTCTTTTCGGCGATCTCGGCTTCGAGGATGGTCATGAGCCGGTTCTGCACCATGATCTTGTGCGTCTGCTCGACATCCTGTTCGGCTGCCTTGCGGAAACGGTACCGCGTGATGGCATACAGGAGACCGCTCCCGGCCACTGCACCGGCGAAAAGACTGTAATAATCAACAGCCGATAGAAGGTTGCTGCCAGGATCGGCAATAAACCTAAAGATATCCCACATCAGCGGGACCTCCACGATCAGTTTTGCTCCGGTAAGGCTAAAATAGATCGGCAGGAGAATCGGCGGCAAGGGCGAAATGAAATTTTCCTTACCAGTGTTATTCTTGCATATGGCGGTTCTGTGCACTGAATCACCGAACCGAAATACGCCACATATTCAATTGGTTATAAAAACGAATCAACCATGCCAAAATGGAACAGTAGTTCAGTCAAGAGTGCCGGATTATAAAAATGCAACCACAGGCGGGCCCGCCGCAACCGTGGCGGGCTGAGGCTGGCGCTTCGTCCAGCTATCCTCGCGAACGGCGAACTCCGGCTCAGTTTCCGAGCACGGCCTTTTCGAGGATGTCGAGGCCTTCGTTGACGATCTCGTCGGAGGCGGTGAGCGGGCAGAGCAGACGCACCGTGTCGCCATAGACGCCGCAGGTGAGAATGAGGAGGCCGCGCTCCAGGCATTTTGCCGCCAGCGCCTTGGCCGCCGCCGCATCGGGTTCGTTGCCGCCGTGCTTGGTGACAAGCTCAAAAGCCACCATGGCGCCGAGGCCCCTGACATCGCCCATCGGCATGCCCTTGCCCTTGGCCTTCAAAGCATTGAGCCGCTTCAGCATCGTCTCGCCCTGCTTCACCGAGCGCTCGAGCAGATTGTCCTGCTCGAAGGCCTCAATGACGCCGAGGGCCGCGGCACAGGCCACCGGATTGCCGGCATAGGTGCCGCCGATGCCGCCCGGCTCCGGCGCATCCATGATTTTGGCGCGGCCGACCACACCGGCTAACGGGAAACCGCCGGCCAATGATTTCGCCACCGTCATGAGATCGGGCTCGACGCCATAATGTTCCATGGCAAACCATTTGCCGGTACGGCCGAAGCCCGACTGGATTTCATCGGCGATGAGAAGAATGCCATGCTCATCGCAAAGCTTGCGCAGGCGCAGCATCAATTCCTTGGGCGCCACATAGAAGCCGCCCTCGCCCTGCACCGGCTCGATAATGATCGCCGCGACGCGCGACGGCTCGACATCGGACTTGAACAGCCACTCGATCGCATGGATCGACTCATCCACCGAATGGCCCTTGTGGACCACCGGATAAGGCACATGCCAGATGCCGCCGGCGAAGGGGCCGAACTTGGTCTTGTAAGGCACCACCTTGCCGGTGAGCGCCATGGTCAGGTTGGTGCGGCCGTGGAAGCCGCCATGGAAGGCGATGACATCGGAGCGGCCGGTATAGGCGCGGGCAAACTTGACGGCGTTCTCGACGGCTTCGGCACCGGTGGTGACGAGAGCCGATTTCTTCTCGCCGGAAATCGGCGCCATGGCGTTCAGCTTTTCGCACAGCTCGATGAAGGGCTCGTAGGGCATCACCATGGCGCAGGTGTGGGTGAATTTTTCGAGCTGGTCATAGACGCGCTTCATCACGGCGGGGTGGCGATGGCCGGTATTGACCACGGCGATGCCGCCGCCGAAATCGATGTAGCGGTTGCCCTCGATGTCCCAGATCTCGGAATTCTCGGCCTTGGCGGCAATCACCGGGGCGCCGGCACTGATGCCACGCGATACCGCCGCGGCACGCCGCTTGACCCAGGCCTCGTTCAGGCCCTTGACCGATGCGTTGACGTTCATGGTGGAGTTCTCCTCTGCCGGATCGCCTGAAATATGGGCACCTTCTACGCTTCCAGAGCGGGAGGCGGCAAATCTTTTCCAGCCTGAGCCCAGTTTGCCCTCCAATCTGGCCCCACGCGATGTGGAAACGACCGCAGTCGACCGTAAATGCCGCTCTCCTCTTTCGAATCCATTTCGCGAGGGAGATTTGGGACTAGCGAATGAATTAGGTGCGCTGTTGTCGAAACTTCCAAATATGACTTTCGATCTTCCGGGAATCAATCAATTGCACCTGCTTAGAATACTTCGACTTGTGGTAGTGTAGCGAAGAAAATGGTTAGGGCGCGAGGTGTACGGCTTCGGCTAGATAAAGACATGGCGACATTTTTTACCGACACTTTCGGCATCAACCCCGAGATTTTGGACGACTACGGGGCATTTGACATTTCCATTGTGAATGACCTGCCGCTGTTCATTGATCCATTTCTTCTGTTTCATAGTGAAAAGCCAGACTACCAGGCTCTGCACCGACAAATCATTAACTACTTGATCTTTTTGCGTGACCGAGCCGCAGAGGGTCAGGCCAACATTGGCGCACTCAGAAACTGGTACTGCTTTCCCGAGGTGAAGCAAAACTGGCTCGGTTTTTCAACTGTGGGCAATGGTGGCAGCGGGCTTGGAATTGATTTCGCGCAGGAACTCCACAAGAATCTCAATGCGCTCTTTTCAGATTTCGGCAAAGAGAAGATTACCGAAAGCAGTCACATTGAAAAAGTGTGCTTGATTGCTGACGGCGTTGGCCGAGACAACATCAGCGATTTTGTGACTAATCTCATCCAGGATTTTCTTTATCGCTACACGGAAGAATTTGGCAAGGAGCACCTAGCGCATGATCAGGTACGTGAGGTCATCATCAATCGCGCGGCTTTCAACTACACCACCGAGACTTGGGAACGCCGGAAGTATGTCCTGCCTTGGCTGAATGGCGACCACATTCTTCTGACACCCAAGGATATGCTTACTCGGGACGATAACTGGATCAATAGAAGCGACTTAATTGGCAAGTTCGAGGAGATTCCAACAGCCATCACTGACGCTACACTTCGAGCTGCTGTTTCAAATTATTTTTACCGTGCCCTTGCTGCCCGCAAAAAACCCAACAAGCACCCGTCCAGGGGAGAGCGAGACGAGGCAGCTGCAGAGACGATCCGTCAGTTTCCCGCGCTAATTGACTACTACATCAAGTTCAAGGAAATGCGTGGAGATGATGCGGCCCAGCTCAGCACCGAAAGAGTTCTCTTAACTGAATTGCAGTTTTCTAAACGGCTCCGAGAGATTCTTCACCCACTCTTATCTCAGACGGACTTCTACAAGATTGCAGGAGGTACATACGCGGAGGCACACACTCGACTCGCTTTTTTGAAACATGTGATTGAGGACATGGGCGGCTGGCGCATTTTCTATGACGATCAAGGTAATGCGTTTGGTCGCGAAAGGGACCTTCAGATTCTGTACAGGCTTGTGTGGTTTGGCACTCCGTCGAATGTTGGAGCGGAGGCAAATGATGGACGCGGACCCGTTGACTTTAACATTTCAAAAGGCCGCAACAAAACGCTTGTAGAGATGAAGCTTGCATCGAATTCAAGGCTCGAGGCAAATCTTGCAAGTCAGCTTGAGATTTACCAGTTGTCCGCAGACGCCGAGCGCGGGATCAAGGCAATTATATACTTCGATGAAAGTCAGTATTCACGTGTATCCAAGATTCTGAAGAAATTGCGACTTCAAGACAACAAAGACATCGTTTTGATTGATGCGTGCAGCGATAACAAACCTTCGGCTTCCAAAGCCAAATAGGCGACGTAGAAGTCTCCTGCTTGTTCGTACAAACAAACGCTCCTAAGAGCTATACTAATTGATTTGTATCGTCGTTGTGTTGGTCGAGATGCAGTGGTGATCCATAGCGCGGTCCGTCCCGATGCCGGGGACTTCATTTTGTAGGCGCGTTCAAAGCGTCTCCCGCATCGGTTGCGTGCGCAACCGGGGGATTCAAATCCAGCCGAATTATTTGAGAGCGCCAGCACAGCGTTTTCGGCGGGTTTACATGGCCGCGTTATTTTTCCGAGTCGGAATTCGAGGGCCTCATGTACAAAGTCATCGTGTCTCACGACGCAGCATGATCTTCGCATCGTCGCCATGGCGGCGATCGTCTGCACCATCACCGTCTTCACCGCCTTCATGACCTTCACCCATGTGCTGGACGAACGCAATCCGCGCCGCCATGCCTGGCAGCTGGTCACCGGCCTGTGCTCGGCCACCGGCATCTGGGCCATACATTTCGTGGTGATGCTGGCGTTCCAGGGCAGATTGCCGCTGCATGGCGGCGGCATGGATATCGCCACTGCGCCGGCTAAGGGCGGCCCGAGCCATATTCCCGCAGGGGTTGCAGCTCCCCTTGTGGAATGATTCTTGCCTGTGATAAACAAGATGCTGGCTGTGCCGGCCCCGCGCATGCGTTTGCTGTAGGAAAATGAAACATGGCCTCAATCGGCACCCCTAGCGGACCATCCCTCCTCGCCCTGGCGGGGCTTACGCCTCTCGATGGACTGGAAACGGCGCCCGGTACTGACAGCGGCGACGCGGATGGACCATCGCTGTTCTGGGCCAAAGACGATCTGTTCGGAGCGAACGCGTCAGCCGAGTCTACCAATCCGTCCTTGCCGGAAACGGCTTCGGGATTGTCGAGCTTTGCGCCCGACACGCGCGAGGGCGACCTGATCTGGATCGACGATCCCATTATCGACGAAGGCATCATCATCGCGCCGGAAGAGGATTACAGCAGTTTCTGGTCAGACGCGGCAGGTGACGTCAATGGCGACGGCATCGAGGATTTCATCGTCAATACCTACTCCAGCACCGGCGGCGTCTATGCCAGCGAGACCTATGTAAGGTTCGGCACCGCCGATGGGGCAGCACCTTCCGGCGACATCGCCGAAATCGGCAATGGCGGCGGCTTCAGGCTGGTTGGCGAAGATGGCACGAATGCAAATTTCTGGGCCATGGCGGCTGGCGACCTCAACGGCGATGGCGCTGCCGACCTGCTGGTCAGCAGCTACGATGACAGTGGCGCCCAATCGTTTCGCATTGTCTTTGGCGCGGCTACCGGTCTCAATGGAGACGTGGATGTTAGCGGCGGTACGGCACTCAGCTTGACCGGCGTTGGCTCAGGCGAAGACTGGTGGGCCAGTGCTACAGGCGACATCAACGGCGATGGCATTGCCGACCTGCAGATCGACGTCTTCGGCGAGACGGCCGACGGCGAATATACGAATTCCAGCTATATCGTTTTCGGGAAAACCGGCGGCTTTGGCGGCAGCATCGATGTGGCGAACCTCGACCCCGATGAGGGCTATCTCATTCCTGAGATCCTCGAAGAGCCCGACACCGGCGATGGTGTAATCGCATACGATCCCGCGGTGTGCGAACTTCCGGCCTGGCTGGAGGCCAGCGACGGAAGCATTGGCGAGTTCATTCTCTGATCCTAGCGGACAGCGGTCACGCCCCGGTGAAACTTCCGGGTGCAACCTAGGCTCCATTGCTGACGTGCCGGAAATCGGCCTTAATCGTTAATGGTCTCTACAAGGGCTGGCTTCGCCGTGCCGGATGTTCCCTGCTCATCGTGACCAATGGACTGCTCCACCCAACCCGGGGTTTCACCCATTGCTAAAGGACACTACCCATGGCGACATTTATTCTATTTCCCGGCGGACAAGCAATTGCCAATGCAACCACCGGTCAACTCGTCAACCTCACCACCAATCCCGCCTTTCCCCAAGCCTTCGTCGACGTCGCCCTGCTGGTTGACGGCGCAGGCGACATCTTCGTTCTTGGGAGTGGTGCCGACTTTGTGAGTGCCGGCATTGGCGTTGACAACATCCTGGGCGGTGACGGCGGAGATACGCTGAGCGGCGGCCTGGGTGGGGATATCCTGCAGGGCGGACGCGGCAGCGACTTGCTGTCTGGCAACGGCGGCAACGATACGATCTATGGCAGCACAGCGGCGAATTCGTCTGGCTTTGGCGAACCGGTTGCGGGCGACACCATGAATGGCGGGGCCGGAAACGACTCGATTGTCGGCACCTCTGGTGATGACTTCATCAATGGTGGCTACGGCAATGACGAGCTCGATGGTTACCAGGGCAACAACACCATCGGCGGCGGCGGCGGCGCCGATTTCATTCTCGGCTTCGAAGGCAATGAAAAGCTCGGCGGCGGTGAGGGCAACGACTTTGTATTTGGCGATGCCGGCAATGACACCATTTTCGGTGGCGGCGGCAGCGATCGCCTGTATGGCGGCGTGGGGGAGGATACGCTGACCGGAGGTGCCGGTGCCGACAGCTACTATTTTGATGCGCCAATCAACGGGTCCGCAGCCGAATTCGATACCATCGTGGGGTTCAGGGCAATCGACGACAGGATCATACTGGACGCCGCCGTGTTCAGCGCAATCGGCGCGAACGGCCCCCTGGCGCGGGATGCCTTCCATGTGGGTGAGACGGCCACCGATGCCGAAGACCGGATCATCTATGATCGGGAAACCGGGATTCTCTACTATGATCCCGATGGCACCGGCGATGCGTTCGACATTGCCTTCGCCGAACTCAAGAATTCGCCCTATATCACCTTCAACGATTTCCAGGTCATCTCTTGAAGCCAGCCACGGGCGGCTCCTGAACTGGCGGGGCCATCAGATCAAACTCATCTGATCGGGAGGTGGCGACGGGTTTGGCGGGGCCTCTTTTTTCGAGGTGCGCTCGATGGTGGTTGGTTCGGCGATGAAAAAATCGTCGAGTGTGGGGCGGATGAGCGTTGCCGCCTCCTTTGCGTCAGTTCCTTCCACGTCCAGCCAGCGGGTGAAATCTTCCGGAGCGATGACGGCGGGCATGCGATCGTG
>JANMMJ010000064.1:0-3108 GCA_031373255.1 Hyphomicrobiales bacterium | reverse complement strand
ACGCGGTCTGCCCGGACGAGCCTCATCCATCAGCCCTTCGATGCGGCCCTTCAGAAAGCGGCGACGCCACTTGCCGACCGTGTGCTCGTGGACGCCGAGCTCCGCGGCCACTGACTTGCTCGGTATCCCATCCGCGCACCGTAGGATAATTCGGTAGCGCTCTGACATCGACCGAGCCACGCGATGGCGCCGAACCTGCCGCTCGAGATAAGCACGTTCATCCGGGCTCAGAACCAAAGGCGTGATCGGACGACCCGTTGCATTGGCCATAATCTCGCTCCCACGTCTCACGTGAAAGCGAATGTTATAATGAAATGAACTTCAGTTCCAGATGACTAGATTGGCAGGACTATTTTCGACTGGACTTTGGCGGGTTCCGCGATTCCGGACCGTGGCTCGGGTGGAACACGAAGTCGCACACAAACGTACCGCCCGGCTGAAGCTTCTCACAACGTCGTGAATCCCCGGAACAGCAAGCGCAGCTCGCGCATTGTTTCACGCGGGGCTAGGGCTATCGATTCACACAATGAAAGGAAACTTGAAATGACCAGAGCAATTTCTACTATCGCCGCAGCCGGCATGGCTGCGATCATGCTCGCGGCGGGACCGGCCTTAGCGGAAATGATGACTTTCAAAACCGAGCTCAAGGGAGGGATGGAAGTTCCGCCGAACGACAGCGCGGCATCCGGAACCGCCGATATCAAAGTTGACACGGAGGCGAAGAAAATAACCTGGACGCTCACCCACAGCGGCCTTTCGGGTGATGCCACCGCGGCGCATTTCCATGGCCCAGCAGCGGCCGGGGCCAATGCCGGCCCGGTCATCGACATTACCGCGAATATGGCAAGCGGCTCGGCTGATTTGAGCGACGCGCAGCTTGCCGTCCTGCAGGCCGGCATGTTGTATGTGAATGTCCATACCGCCAAATTCCCCGATGGCGAGATCCGCGGACAAGTCATGAAGTGATTTAGCCTGTGACCGTCCGCCGGACATTCGGCGGACGGAACTTTCCCTGCCCATTAGCAAGGAGATGAAGGGCCATGTGCGAAGAGAAAGACTCGCCGAAAATATGCGCAGATTAGAGAACTACATTCATCAATAGCCTCCGTTTCACACAGTTTATTGATCGGACGCCTCCCCTCGCCGAGCCGTGAACGTCCAGGACCAGTCTAGTTTTGCTTGGTGGCGACCTGAAGATCGCGAGTACTGGCTTCCAGGTGCTTGAGGATCTTCAGCTTCTGTTCGGGAGTCATCGATTCCGTGCTGACAACTCACATTTGAGACTCGAACACGTCTTCTGGCGAAATCAGAGCCCGCTCATATTCCTTGACCGTATACATGCGGCCGACTTCAGGCAGCGTCAAGCCAGGAGTTGACTTCCTGCCGCGCCTTATCCTTGGCGTAGCCATAGCGTTCCTCCAACCGGCCTTCGAACTCGGGCAGAGGCACAATGACATCAAGAATGGCCTTTCGGTTCCACCGTCACTCAAGATCAGGAACCTCATCAACATGGCAAGCAAGCCGGGCTGGGTCTATCGTGTTCTTTCTGGAAAGCGCTGGACCTTCGGCAACCTCGCTGGCCATGTTAAAGGTGAGGAGGGAGTTACGGCACTGGCAGAATGGATCGGGCATCAGTTCGACCCGACCTTGAACTGGAAGGACCTCGAGTGGATTCGGAGCATTTGGCCTGGCAAGCTGATCATCAAGGGCATTCTCGACGTCGAGGATGCCAAGCTTGCGAGCATGACTAGTGCAGCAGCAATCGTTGTTTCCAACCATGGCGGAAGACAGCTTGATGGTACAGCTTCGACGATCTCAATCCTGCCCCGAATTGCAGAGGCTGGGGGTTCTGACATCGAAATCCTGTTCGACGGTGGCATCCGCTCAGGTCTAGATGTAATGCGCGCTCTAGCCCTCGGCGCTAGGAGCTGTTTGATTGGCCGGGCTTATATCTACGGGCTCGGAGCTGGCGGCCAAGCCGGCGTCGCCACAGCTATCGAGATTATCCGAAAGGAATTAGACGTCACCATGGCACTAACCGGAGTGAATAATGTTAAGGAAATAAACCGGCGCGTCCTGCTGAATTAGCGCTGGCCACGCTTCAGGCGCTGTTTTGCGAGGTACACTTTGCATCCGCGATTTATTTTCTCGGAGGTGGCGATCGGGCGAATATGGCGCAGTTTACCTGGTCGCTCGCAACAAACCCTGTGGGTCAAGAACGCTAATGCGTCCGTCAGCGATCGCAATCAGCCCCTCCTTGTGCCATTTGCGAAGCCAGCGATTGACATTTTCGCGACTCCCACCAGCGAGCGTGGCAAGTGCGCTTTGGGAATCGCTCAGCCGCAGCAGCCCGCCTCCCGGGGCGGGTTTAGCCCGCGCTATAAGCGTCCGGGCGAGCCTTCCGGGCAGATCGGAGAAGGCAAGATCTGCCATACGCGCGTCGGAGCGGCGAAGTCGCGCGCATATGAGTTTGAGGACTGCCTCCGCAAGTGCCCAATTCGCCCGAAGCATCTCGAGAAACGCGTGGCGCTCAAACACGATGAGCGTGCAGTTAGTGGCTGCACTAGCTGCTGCGGAACGGGGCTCGCCATCTAGGAGAGCAATCTCGCCGAATACCGATCCAGGCTTGAGTTCGCTGAGGACGGCTACCCGACCATCCTCTGCAGGGTAGCTGATGCACACTTCGCCGGTCTCGATCAACATCATCGAGTCCCCGGGGTCTCCCATATGAAAGACCACTTCTCCGGCACGATAAGACCGCAGCCGCGCCGAGCCGATAAATCGTTCCCGCTCGGCCTCCGAAAGCAATTGGAAGATAAAGGATGCATCGAGTGCCTTCTCTATCTCCGGCGCGGACCTGCTCACCTGGACCACTCACGCTCCCCGAGCTGTTTTAGTGTGTCGATCGTCACAGGGATTTCCCCTCCTCAAGGCGTATCTCCAAACGTATTCAAACGCGGGATTGGCTCGCGTCAAAGATGGAAGACAGGAGATCAAGGTGACCCAGATTACGATCAACTCTCTCGATAGGCGTTGGAATGTCGGCCTTTTCATCCATGCAATCACGGCAATCAGTGAAGCTTTCCGTGATCAGATTCGTGTCCGGAG
>JANMMJ010000039.1:0-57578 GCA_031373255.1 Hyphomicrobiales bacterium | reverse complement strand
TTCCCTGTATGAAGGAATTCTTTCGGGCTCGCAGCTGAATGGATCCTCCGCCGTCCAGTCTCTGACGAAGTATGAATACCGGAGGGGTGCGGTGGGTTGCTGCGCCATCTCCATGGCTTAAGTGAATTCAGTTGAAGAATTTCGCTCTCGGCCTAGCCTCGAATGAACCGTAATTAGCTGACAGACGAGTCTTCTCTAAGGCCTCCAAATAACTTTTCTCAAAGCCGTTTTAGCTTCGTCTTGGAGATCGGTTTGCAAGACCGTTAAGCGCGGTTCGCAAGTATTCTTGATCAAGCGCACGTGGCAGATTGATCATACCGTTTATCACGTTTGCACCCTTGCGTTACTTTGGAACGTTTCCTTCCATCTGGCGTTCCATCTCAGGCGTTACCGGATAGGGGAACTATGAAAATATCGCAAGGTAAGCCTTGGCGGCGCAAATTACGCAGCCTTGGCGATACACCGATTGAAGTTGATGTGGTCATCAGAGCGCCGGTCTTCGATGCCGCGCGCCTCCAGCAGCATGCCATCAGCCTCGCCGATTCGCATCACATCGGAGATGACGGAATCGCCCACCGCGAAGTCAAGGCTGGATTGATCGCCAACGAAGCAAGTCTGGCCGAGATCCGGGACTTGCTGATGCGTGCGGTCAACAATGGCGAAACCATCACGCCTGCCGGTGAATGGCTGGTCGATAATTTTCACATCGCCGCACAGAATACCCATCAGGCCATTGAAGACCTGCCATCGGGATATTTCCGTGAGCTTCCCAAGATCCGCGATGGCCACCTTGCCTTCCGGCCGCGGGTCATGGCGATTGCCTGGGCTTACATCGCTCACACTGACTCCCGGGTCGAACCGGAGCGGCTCGCAAACTTCGTCAACGCCTATCAGACTGTGGCGCACCTTACGATCGGCGAACTCTGGGCGCTGGCCATTCAGTTGCGCATCCTGCTCATTGAGAACATGGCGCGCGTCGCAAGGCGGACCATCGAGTCCCACAATGCCCGCGCCGCCGCCGCACAGGTGGCCGAGCGCTTCGTTGCCGAAGAAATCGATATCGCCGGCATTCGGCTTGAACTGGAGAAATGCGCGGAGCACGCGCGCCTGTCATACTTTGTAGAGTTGAACCGCCGGATACACGGAAAGCGCCCGATTAACTTCGCTGACCTGGCTGACATGATGCCCCAGCTTGGCGTCGATCCGGCCGATGTTACTGCAGCCGCACATGAAGAACAGGCCCGGGTCGTAGCCAACAATCTCACCATGCAGAACATTGTTACCAGCCTGAAGGCCGTTGGCGAAATAGACTGGGAAACCTGGTTCCGCCGGGTGAGTGTCGTTGACGCGATCCTTTCCAGAACCGGCATCTATCATCAATTCGACAAGCAGACGCGGACCCTCTACCGGCGATCCCTGGAAGACCTTGCCCGCTACTCCGGTAAGACCGAAACTGAAATTGCCAGGCTTGCTGTCGAGACCGCGGCACCGGATGATGTCGGGGCCGTTCTGATTGGTGGTTCCCGCAGTATCTTTGAACACCAGATTGCTTATCGCGCCCCGTTGCACAGGGTCTTCGGCACGGTCGTAAAGCGCGCCGGTCTTGCTGGCTATCTGACTGCCAGCGCGCTGCTAGCTTTTGCAATCGCAGCGATTGCGGTCGCCGCACATGAAGCATCCAGCTTCACCGCCCCCGGTTTGCTGGCATTTTTTCTTCTGATCCTTCCCTTGGCATTTGATGCTGCACTGGCGATGGTGAACTACGGCATCACCCAGCTTATGCGTCCCGTCATCCTTCCCGCCCTCGACTTCGAAAACGGGGTTCCGGACGAGCACCAAACGATAATCGCGATGCCCGTTCTCATCACCAGCTTCCACGGTGTCGATCAGTCCTTGGAAAGGTTGGAGGGGCATTTTATTTCCAATCCGGACGCAAACCTGTTCTATGCCATCGTCAGTGACTGGATGGATGCGCCATCCGAAAACATGGACGACGACCAGAGCCTGCTCGATCGTCTGAAGCGTGGCGTCGAAGCGCTCAACCAGAAGCACGGGCATGATCGCATCATGGTCTTTCATCGCGCCCGCAAGTGGAATGCGTCGCAGAAGACCTGGATGGGCTGGGAGCGCAAACGCGGCAAGCTTCACGAACTCAACCAGCTTTTGCGCTGTGCGGAGAACACCAGCTTTGTTTCCGTTCCCGCGCAGGTGCCGCGCGGCGTCCGCTATGTGATTGTACTCGACGCCGACACGCTTCTTCCGCGCGGTGCCGCAGCCCATCTCATCGGCAAGATCGCCCATCCGCTAAATCAACCTGTCTTCGACCCCGCGGAAGGACGCGTCACCCGCGGCTACGGCATTCTCCAGCCCCGTGTCGCCACGCTCCTGCCGGAACGGAACAGCGGCAGCATCTATCACAATCTGTCTGTCAGCCGGCCGGGACTCGATCCTTATGTGTTTGCCTCTTCCGATGTCTATCAGGATCTGTTTGGCGAAGGCACGTTCACCGGCAAGGGGCTCTATGATATCGACGCGTTCGAAGCATCGGTCGCGGGCCGGGTGCAGGAGAACACGCTCCTCAGCCACGATCTGTTCGAAGGCAATTTCGCCAGGGCCGCACTCGCAAGCGATGTCGAGGTCGCCGAGGACTTTCCCGAACGCTACCTGGTGGATATGGCCCGCCATCACCGCTGGACCCGCGGCGACTGGCAGCTTCTACCCTGGATGTTTCCGCCCACGCGCGGCCTGACCGCGCTCGGCTGGTGGAAAATGTTCGACAATCTGCGCCGCAGCCTGATGCCCGCGCTGACGTTTCTGTCGCTTGTGCTGGGATGGGGAATGCTCCCGGCCGCCGCCGCCGCCACATGGACCACAACTGTTCTCACGGTGCTTTTTATGCCGGCATTCCTGCCCGTCTTCGCCGGCAGCAGCATGCGGCGGGAGCCGATTACCCTGTCGAGCGAGATCCATTCATTCCTCGATGACCTCGTTCATGCCCTCCGGCTCACGGCTTCTCGCCTGACCTTCCTTGCCCACCAGGCAAGCGTCATGGTCGATGCAATCGCCAGGACACTCTACCGGCTGATGGTCAGCCGCTCCCATTTTCTGGAATGGACGACAGCAGCACAACTTCAAACCAGCCTCAATCCATCGCTCAATGGAACCTACCGGTTGATGTGGATAAGCGCCGCGGCTGGCTTGGTGATTGTGCTGATCGGAACCGTCCATGGGGGTGCTCTCGCAATTGCGGGCATTCCCTTTGGCGTGTTGTGGATGATTGCCCCGGCCATTGCCTACTTCATCAGCACAGCCCGGCGTGACGAGAGTGACGCTGAACTCACGCGCGATGAGATCGCTGAGTTGAGGCAGATCGCGCTCAAGACCTGGAGGTTTTTTGATGTGCATGTGGTGGAGCGTGAAAACATGCTACCGCCCGACAACCTCCAGGAAATACCTGTGCCCGTCATCGCCAATCGCACATCGCCCACCAATATCGGGCTTTATATGCTGTCGGCCGTAAGCGCCCACGAAATGGGATGGATCGGCCTCGATGAGGCCGCCAACAGGTTAAGGGCAACGCTCGATACCGTCGGCAGGATGCGGCGGTTTCGTGGACATTTGATCAACTGGTACGATACGCAAACCCTTGCGCCGCTCGAGCCTCAGTATGTGTCAACGGTTGATAGCGGCAATCTGGCGGCCCATTTGATCGCTGTCGCAAATGCCTGTGACACTTGGCGCTTGTCATCCACGACAAACACCGCGCGGCTGAACGGCCTCGTCGACCTCGCAACGGCACTTCGCGAAATCATAGGCGAGAGCATTTCATCGCATCGCGACGCAAAGCCAGCCGCCGCGGAACTGACATTGGAAATCGACGGCCTCATCAGCACGCTGAATACGCTTCGCGACGAGCCGCAGTTCATCGCACTGCGCCTCGTCTCCATCCTGGCGCAAATCAAGCGTCAAACCGTGTTGCTCCGCGTCTTGTGGGAAAAGGTCGGTTTTGCCGGGCAGGCCAACGGGCTCTATTGGGCCGACCGGCTGGATCGTGCCGCCGAAGCCATGCTGGCGGAGGCGACACGCGATCGGAGCGGTCATGCTGCCCTTTCAGCGCAGCTTGAGCAGATCGCCTCACAGTGCCGGACCATTGCCCATGAGATGAATTTTGGTTTCCTCCTCAACAGGAAGAGGGGCCTGCTGTCGATCGGCTATCGCGTTTCCGACGAAACACTGGATGACAGTTGCTACGACATGCTGGCCTCCGAGGCAGCGCTGACCAATTTCCTGGCGATTGCCACGTCGGACGCTAACGTAAAGCTTTGGTCGCGGCTTGGTCGGCCGATTGTGGCCGTCAACAACAGGGCCTGTCTCCTCTCATGGTCTGGATCGATGTTCGAATATCTGATGCCCTTGCTCGTGATGCACGTGCCCGAGGGGACTCTCTATCGTCAGACGATGGCGCTGGCGATCCAGCGCCAGCGGACGTACGCCGCCAGGAAAAACATTCCATGGGGAATTTCCGAATCCGCCTATGCCGGGCGCGACCGCCATTTTACCTATCAGTATTCCAGTTTTGGCGTACCCGGCCTCGGATTGAAGCGCGGCTTGGCAAACGATCTGGTGGTGGCGCCCTACGCTACTGGTCTTGCCGCCATGCTGGCTCCCGCACAGGCGATCAGGAACTATCGGCGTCTGGCAGCGCTTGGCGCCCTTGGGCAATATGGGTTCTACGAATCCGTCGACTTTACCAAGGCGCGGCTTCGCCCCAATGAAAGCTACGAGGTCATTCGCGCTTATTTCGCCCATCACCAGGGCATGACCATAACGGCCATCCACAATGCGGTGAGCGGCGGCGCACTTCGCAACTACTTTCATCGCGAAAACAGCGTGCGCGCCGCCGAACTCCTGTTGCAGGAGCGCGCGCCTACATACCTGCCAACCAAGACGATGGCTTTCAGCCCGGAAGTCGCCGCAGGCCGCCGCACCAGTGGCGATGCCTTCGTGGCACGTATCATCGAGCCGCGGAACACTGCCACGCCCCAGGTCAATCTGCTCTCCAATGGCAACATTTCGGTGATGCTGACCGCCGATGGCCGTGGCTACACGTGCTGGAAAGGCATCGCGGTGGGCCGCTGGCGGGAAGATCGCCTTCGCGGTGAAGGTGGTATGACAATCATGCTGCGTGAGCCCAGGACCGGCCATCTCTGGCCGGCGGTGGCGTGGGAAACCGGCGAGAATCCTCCGGAGCTTGCGATCTTTAGTCAGGAAAAGGCGGAGTTCAAGCGCACCGATCACGGCATCGCCACCCGTGTCGAATGTCTCGTGTCATCGGAGCAGGATGTGGAGGGGCGGGTTGTGGAACTCGTCAACCTGGGAGACCGGCATCGCCGCATAGAAATCACCAGCTACATGGAGCTGGCCCTCGCTCCACCCGACGCGGATGAATCGCACCCCGCTTTTTCCAAGCTGTTTATCCATACCGAGTTTGATGAGGAGCGTCGCGCACTTCTTGCAACACGGCGGCGCCGGCTGGACAGCGATCCCGATATCTGGGCCGCCCAGTTCATCGTTGATGTGACCGGGGCAGGGAACGTTTCCGCGGCGGAGTTCGATACGTCGCGCGAGGCGTTCTTGGAGAGGGGCAACGATCTCAGGACGTCAGCGGCAATGCGGGACAGCAAGCCCCTCTCGGCCTCTGTCGGCGATGTGCTCGATTCCGTTTTCGCCCTCCGGCATGTTGTTGATCTGCAGCCGCACAAGAAATGCAGGGTCATTGTCTGGACGGCTGTTGCAGCAAGCAAGGCGGCGGTCTTGGACATTGTGTCGAACCACCGTTCCCCGTCCACGGTCGATCGCGTGCAGGTTAACGCCTGGACGCAATCGCGTGTCCTGCTTCACCATCTGTCGCTCGATGTCACGCGTGCCAATCTCTTCCAGGACCTTGCCGGAGCACTTATCTATGCCGGCGGGGCCTATCGGCCGGATGCGGCAGCCATTGCCGCCACATTGCGCCCGCAATTCATGCTCTGGAGCCTCTCTATCTCCGGCGTTCGGCCAATAGTTGCCTTGAAGATTTCCAGGGAACTGGGAATTGGCCTCGTTGAAACTATCCTGAAGGCACAGGACTACTGGGCCGAGAAAGGTCTCGCGGTTGATGTCGTCATCATCAATACTCAGCCGGCTTCCTACGCCCAGGAACTCCAATCCCTGCTCGACCGCCTGGTCGCACGGGAGCGGACAAACCGTGCCGCCTCCGGTGTCGAAGGTGGAGAAATCTTTCTCGTCAAGGCCGACACTGTCGACAACGGCTTGATCGATGCAATCTTCGCTGCGGCGCGCATCACGTTGGAAGCCGACGGCGGCGCGCTCGCCGAAAAGATAGCAGCACCCATACCTTCGCGGCGCGAGCTTCCTTCAACGTCGATCCTCAATCCGGAGAAAGCCGGCACTCCCACCCAGGTCCCTGACCTCGCATTCTTCAACGGTTATGGCGGGTTTGACCTGGAGACGAATGAGTATGTCGTTGTCCACCGCGCAGACACGCGGCTTCCAGCCCCCTGGATCAACGTGATCGCCAATGAGTCCTTTGGCACCCACTGCTCCGCCGAAGGCGGGGGCTACACCTGGTTCAACAATAGCAAGGAACAGCAGATCACCTGCTGGTCCAACGATCCGTTGATCGACCGGCCGAGCGAGGTCGTCTATATCCTCGATCGACAAAGCCGGCTGCTGCACTGTCCAACTGTTGATCCTCTCGGCCCGCGTGCCGGTCAATTCCGCACCCGTCATGGCTTTGGCTACACCAGCTATGAGGCGCGCGAAGGTGATCTCGATCTCGAACTGACCGTGACGATTGATCCGGAAGATCCCGTCAAGCGCAGCAGGCTTCGGATCACCAACCGCACCAGCCGCGAGCGCCGCCTGCTCGTAACGTATTATGCCGAGGTGGCGATGGCGCAGTCGCGCCGCGTTGGCGCGCCCTATGTCGTCAGCACGTGGGACGAGGCGTCGGGAACACTGATGCTCCGCAATCCGTGGAACAGTGATTTTGGCGAAACCACCGTGTTTGCCGGCATGGGCGAACAGACATTGTCATGGTCTGCGGACCGCAATGACGTGCTGGGGAGCGGCCTTCTCAAGGCGCCGCCCAACATCGCCAGCGGTCTGGCACTCGGAAGAAAGGCGGGCGGCGGCCTCGACCCCTGCATCGGATTGCAGCGTGAGATCGTCCTCGACCCCCGCCAATCAGAAGAAATCTGGATTACGCTTGGTGCTGCTTTGTCGCCGCAGGCCGCGCGTGAGCAGAGCAGAAAATACTGGGGAGTTCCATTTGCCGCCACGCTCGAGGCCCAGCGCCAGCAGTGGTCGTCAATGCTGTCGGCCGTGACAGTGAAATCGCCCGACCCCGCGTTCAACGTCATGCTGAACGGCTGGCTGCTCTATCAGGCGACATCCTGCCGCTTCTGGGGCCGGTCGGGTTTTTATCAGGCCAGCGGCGCATTCGGGTTCCGGGATCAGCTTCAGGATTCGATGGCCGTAGCCCATGTTCGTCCGGACCTTGCGCGCCGCCACATTCTTGTCGCAGCTTCCCGCCAGTTCATCGAAGGCGACGTCCAGCATTGGTGGCTTCCTGGAACGGGAGCGGGCGTCCGCACCCACATCTCCGACGACACCAGCTGGCTGGCCTATTGCACCGCATACTTTGTCAGGTTGACGGGGGATACCTCCATTCTCGATGAGGAAGTGCCGTTTCTTGAAGGAGAACTTCTTCCGAAAGAAATCCATGACCGGTTTTTCGTGCCGGATGTCGGCACTCAGCGCGCAAGCCTCTATGAACATTGCGTGCGCGGCCTGAACCATGCGCTGCGCATGGGGCCGCACGGCCTGCCATTGATGGGCACCGGCGACTGGAATGACGGCATGAACCAGGTCGGTGAAAAAGGCACTGGCGAAAGCATCTGGCTGGGCTGGCTGCTGTGCGCGACGCTGGAAGCCTTTGAAGCAATTGCCGAAGCCCGTGGTGATGGAGAGGTCGCGCGATCTTGGAACACCCAGCGTCAGGCGATGGCCCGCGCGCTCAATACTGCGGGCTGGGACGGCAGCTGGTTTAGGCGGGCTTATTTTGATGACCAGACGCCGCTAGGCACTGCATTAGGCGCGGAGTGCCGCATCGATACGATTGCTCAGTCATGGGCTGTGATATCGGACGCCGCCGATCCAGACAAGGCCGCCCAGGCTCTGGCGAGTGCGCATGAGATGTTGATCGATCGGGAAAATGCCATCGCCCATTTGTTTCTCCCGCCGTTGCAGCATCATCAGCCCAGCGCCGGATACATTCAAAGTTATCCGCCGGGCGTTCGCGAGAATGGCGGCCAATATACCCATGGAGCACTCTGGTCCATCTTTGCCCACGCCAAACTTCGGCAAACAGACAAGGCCTTTGCCATCTATTCGCTGATCAATCCGGTCAATCACGCGCTCACTGAGGAAGCTGCGAAGCGCTACAGGATTGAGCCCTATGTGATCGCCGCGGACGTTTACTCTCATGGAACCTACAAGGGCCGTGGCGGCTGGAGCTGGTATACGGGAGCGGCAGGCTGGGCCTATCGCGCCGGGCTTGAGGCTGTCCTGGGCATAAACCGTCAGGGCAATAGGCTTTTCATCCAGCCATGCCTCCCGCCGGAGTGGCCCTCCTGTTCCGTTGACTATCGCTATGCGGACAAGACGATCACGCTCGTTTACCAGCGCCAGCCGTCAACGCCCGCCGGTCGGGAGATTTCGCCTGCGATTGTCGAATTGGGTTCCGTGAAGGACGGTGAACAAGTGATTGTGCCGGTTCAGGCTGCTGGTCTTGAAGCAACGGCTGGGCGAAAGTCTCGAAAGAAGGATTAACCTGCGCGGCGCGGGTTAGCGCCGGCTGAGGTGCTTGGTTTCGCCTGCGACACAAATCAAAGCCGAGAAAGTTGACACAAGGACAACGATTGCGGCAACACTAAGCCCGGGACCGTTTGCCCCGAATAAGAGCGTCATGGTCGCCAGAAGAGCTAAGAGCACCGATGCAATAAATTTCAGCATATGGATCCAATGTTTGACATGAAAAGACATTCAGAAACGCGGCCGGCGGGCATTTGTTCCAAGAGGAAACCAAACTTTAATGGGTAAACTTGTGGATTTCGGACCGAAATGCTGACTTCAATGGGTTCGAGGCTTGGCAACAAGTCAATTCAACAAATTTAAATCACGTTACTCGCATTCTGGGCAGAACAGCGGAGAATGTTTTAGGCTGCTTTCGCCGCGCGTGACAGTTTTGCCTGCAGCACCACGACGACGAACAGGAATACGCCGCGCACGACCGATTGCCAATAGGCCGATAGCGAAATCCAGCCCATGCCATTCTCGAAATTGAGAATTGTGAAGATGATCCCGAGGAGAAGTGCGCCTGCGAGCGTGCCGCCGACCGATCCGTTGCCGCCGGTCAGCAGCGTGCCGCCGACCACGACGGAGGCGATGGCAAAGAGTTCCCACCCAATCCCCTCGATCGGCTGGCCGGCGCCAAACTGCGACGCAAGGATCACACCTGCCATGCCCGCCATGCCGCCCGAGATGACGTAGACAAGGAAGATTGTCCGGTCTACCGGAAGGCCCATCAGGCGGGAGGCTTCCGTGCCGCCGCCAACTGCAAGCACGTGGCGCCCGAATGCGGTATGGTTGATCACGATGCCGCCGGCGATATAGGCCGCGAGTGCGATGAAGGCGGGTGTTGGAAAACTCAGGATAAATCCGAGAATGCCGCCCAGAATGCCTGCATCCTCCGCGTCGACCCATTCCGGCCGCATGAAACTGAGGAGGTCGCCCTGCCCGAGATTGGTAAAATAGGTTTCATAGGAAACGGAGACGGATTGGTTGTTGGCGAGCAATAGCGCCGTGCCCGAGGCTGCCAGCATCGTCGCCAGTGTCGCGATGAAGGGCATGATCTTCAACCGTGTGATGAGCAGGCCATTGAGTGTTCCCGCCAGCAAGCCCGCACACAGCCCGCCTGCCAACCCGGGGAAGAGGCCATAGGGACTCAGATGTGCCGCAACGACACTCGAAAATGCTGCGACCGATCCCACCGACAGATCAATGCCGCCCGTCATGATGACGAAGCACATGCCCAGCGCCACAAGTGCAAACATCGAATTATAGCGCAACACTGTCTGGACATTGTAGGTGCCGAGGAAGCCATCGTAGCGCCAGGCCCCGAGCAGTGTCAGGATGATCAGAACTGCGACGACGGCCATGCTCGGCGAAATCCGAAAGCCCTGCATCAGGCCTGCTCCTGCCGCTGCAGCCAAACGGCAAGCACGATAAGGCCGGCTTTTACGACGAGGGCTGCTGGGTCGGGAACACCGTTGGCCAGCAGCGTGTAGCGCACCAACTGGATGACCAGTGCACCAAGCAGAGTGCCGACAATTGTAGCGCGCCCGCCAGATAGCAGAGTGCCGCCGACAACGACGGCCGCGATGGCATCGAGCTCCATGCCAAGGCCGATGAGATTGGCGTCCGCCGCAGAATTCATCGCAATGACGATGAGGCCAGCCACGCCGCTGCACATGCCGCAGATCAAGTAGACAAGAAACTTGATTCGGCTCACGGGGATACCCGAAAGCCGGGCTGCCGCCTCGTTGCCGCCAACTGCGAGCACCTGCCGTCCGAACACCGTCTTGTGCAGGACAAAGGCTGCGACGATCACGATTGCCAGCATGATCCACACCTGGAACGGAACGCCCAGCACCCGGCCAATGGCGATGGCCTGGAACTCCGGCACCTTGAAAACCTGCAGGTCGCCGTTTGTTGACACCTGCGCAATACCGCGCCCGGCAATGAACAGGACTAGCGTGGCGATAATCGGCTGGATCGAAAATTTTGTGATGAGCCAGCCGTTGAATAATCCGAAAATACCGGCAACGAGGATCGGGATGACGATGCCAAGCGCAATGCCAACATAGAGATTGGGGATGGGAATGAGTTGCCCCGTAAAGAACATGGGCGACAGTGCGCCGGCAATCGCCATGAGCGATCCTACAGAAAGATCGATGCCGCCGGTGGCGATCACCAGGGTCATGCCAACCCCGACTATTACGATGGTGCAAACCTGCGTGAGATTTACTGCCAGTGTCTGCG
This sequence comes from Hyphomicrobiales bacterium, assembly GCA_031373255.1. Taxonomy (GTDB): domain Bacteria; phylum Pseudomonadota; class Alphaproteobacteria; order Rhizobiales; family Aestuariivirgaceae; genus JANMMJ01. Next base: position 46,412 of record JANMMJ010000039.1, on the reverse strand, counting down.
AAGTGGCGAAGTTCGGCGTGACGATAAGATTGAAGACGATCAGCAGGAGCAGGGCGAGACCGACGCCGTAGCGCTGGAAGAACGCCGCTCGGTCAAATACGCGGGGCCGGTCCTTTTTCGAGTCGAGTGCCGTTGTCATGCTGAGTCATGTCCGTGCGCCATGGCCCGCATGACGTCGCTTTCGGTGATGTTCTCATGCGCAAGCTCCGCAACCGTCCGTCCTTCGCGAAGCACAAAGACGCGGTTGGCGCCTTCAACGATCTCTTCCAGTTCCGAGGAGATCATCAGCACTCCAAGGCCTTCACCGGCAAGGCGTTTGATCAAGCCTTGTATTTCAGCCTTTGCGCCGACATCGATGCCGCGGGTCGGTTCATCGAGGATGAGCAGTTTCGGATTCATGCAGAGCCAACGCGCCAGCAGGACCTTCTGCTGGTTGCCGCCCGAGAGCTCGCGGATTTTTTGGTTGGGTCCGGCACACTTGATATCGATCTCTTTGATGAAGCGTTCGACCACCTCACGCTGCTTTGCTTCGTCCAGCATGCCGGAGCGTTTGAGCGCAGGCATGAGGGCCAGTGTAAGGTTTTCGGCAACTGTCATGTCAGGCACTATACCCTGGCTCTTCCGGTCCTCGGAACAATACCCCAGGCCGGCGGCGATGGCATCGGCCGGACTTCTGAATTCGGCGGGCTCGCCAAGAAATGTGACGCTTCCTGAGCTCTTCTTGTCCGCCGCGAAAATGGCGCGAGCCGTTTCCGTGCGTCCCGATCCCAAGAGCCCGGCAAGTCCGATGATTTCGCCGCGCCGTATGTCGAGACTGGCATCGTGCACACGATGCCCGATCGCGATATTCCGCGCATTAAGCACTTCACTGCCGATGTTGCTGTCGCCGCCTTCGAAGGCGGTGGCGCCCTTCTTCTTGACCTCTGCAAGGTCGCGGCCGAGCATGCTGGCGACCAGCTGGAGTTTTGTGATATCCTTCATTGGCGCAACGGCAACCGTCTTGCCGTCACGCATGATCGTGACGCAGTCGCAGACCTGATAGAGCTCATCGAGCTTGTGGCTGACGAAGATGACCGCAACACCATCGGCTTTCAGCTGCCGGATAGTGCGCAACAGCACGGCGACTTCGGCTTCATCGAGCGATGACGTCGGCTCGTCCATGATGACCAGCCGCGCGTCGAAGGAAACGGCCCGTGCGATCGCCACCATCTGCTGGATCGCCGTCGAGAACCGTTCCAGTGGCTCGCGCACGTCGACCTTCACATCGAACCGCGCCAGGAGTGCTGCGGATTCGGCATTCATTTTCGCCCAGTCGAGAAGCCCGAAACCGCGTTTGGGTTCGCGGCCGAGAAAAATGTTTTCGGCTACCGAGCGGTATCCGATCAGATTGATTTCCTGGAAGATCGTACTGATGCCGGCACGTTGCGCCTGCTGCGGCGATCCCGCGGTCCAGGGCGCTCCGTTGAAAGAGATAGATCCCGAATCACGGACATAGGCCCCGTTAATGATCTTGATCATCGTCGACTTGCCGGCCCCGTTCTGGCCGACCAACGCCATGATTTCCGCGGGCATGACCTCCAGCGAGGCCCCGATCAGCGCCGGTACGCCACCGAAGCTCTTGGAAATTGCCTGCATGGACAAAAGGAGAGACGTCATTGTACTTGCCGTTCAGCAGTAGAAGAAAATGGGAGCCCACCGGCTCCCATATCCTGTCGTCGCATGGCGGGGAAGGCTCAGTAGGCTTCCGGCATGTATTCGGCCGCGTTTTCCTTGGTGAAGACACGATCGGTGTTGACCAGCCGCGGCTCCAGGGTTTCGCCATTGCCATATTTCTCGATGGCGGCAAAGGCAGCCGGACCAAACTTCGGATTGCACTCCACAACCACCAGGACCTTGCCGTCAAGCAGTGCTTGTGTCGCGTCCTTGGTGCCGTCGATCGAGGCAATAATCAGGTCCTTGCCTGCGACCTTGCCTGCGGCCTCCATGGCTGCAATGGCGCCCATGGTCATTTCGTCGTTGTGGGAATAGAGCGCTGTTGCTTCGGGATGCGCTTGATAGAGCGTTTCGAAAACCTGACGGCCCTTGTCGCGGGCAAAATCCCCGGACTGGGATGCAATGATCTGCATGCCCGGATGGTCCTTGATGTAGTCGGCGAAGCCCTTCATGCGGTCGTTGGCAGGCGAGCTGCCCACCGTGCCCTGGAGTTCGATGATCTTGGCATTGCCGCCGACGGCCTTTACCAGCACCTCGGCCGCCTGCATGCCTTCCTTGACGAAGTCCGAGCCGATGAAGGCAACATAGTCTTCGCCGCCCTTTGCAAGCGACTGGTCAACATTGCGGTCGATAAGGAGCAGCGGGATACCTGCCTTCTTGGCTTCCATGACGGCTGGAATAAGAGGCTTTTCCTCGCGCGGAGCGAGCAGGATGACGTCGACCTTCTGGGCGATCATTGAACGGACATCCGCAACTTGCTTTGCGGCCGAACCTGCGGCATCCGTATAAACGAGCTGCCAGCCACGCTTCTCGGCTTCAGCCTTCATGCTGGCGGTCTGCGCCAGACGCCACGGATTGTTGCTTTCCGTCTGCGCGAAGCCCACCTTGTACTTGTCTTTCTTCTCAAGCTTCGGCAGATCCGCGAAGGCCGGGCGGACGGTGAAACCGACGATCGAAAGCCCACCAAGAGCCTGAAGAACAGTACGGCGATTCATAGACATGTTACATCTCCCATATGAGGCCATGCGTGATTATCACGCTGGGCGGGGCCACTGCCGCCTGTGTCGATCTATAGGGTTCAACATTATCACCGGCTGGACCGTCACCGGCATGTTGCTGACAGTCAAGACGCGCCCGGCGAAAACGCCATCCCTTAATGTAATACAATTGCAATTGGACCAATCAGTCAAGCAGTCTTGTGTTGTGCGCCGCAGCAAGAGCGCACTCGTGGACAAATCTGCTGTTATTCATTTGCATGACTGGTAGGTATTCCGGCGTTCCATCTATGCCTCTATGGTTTTCCGTGCAAACCTGACGCGGGTAAGATGCTTCGGCGCTCGCTGCCGCGGCCATGAGCAGTAGAGAAACGTGATGTCCGTCATTCACTCCGTCACGACCGGTTACTTCCGCGTTCCTCTCCCTGAGATCCTGACTGACTCGACCCATGGCGCAATGCGGGATTTCGAACTTGTCACTGCCCTGGTTCGCGATGTCGACGGTGCGGAAGGTGTGGGTTACACGTTCACCGTAGGACGCAACGGCGGCGCTATCGCCAACGTCATCGCAACAGAGATGACACCTCTCGTTACCGGCCGTGACGCCGAATTGATCGAGGCGATCTGGCATTTGCTGTGGTGGGAGATGCACTATGGCGGTCGCGGCGGCCCGACCGTGCTTGCTCTCTCCGCTATCGATATGGCGCTGTGGGATCTGAAAGCGCGAAAGCAGTCGCAGCCCCTCTGGAAACTGCTTGGCGGGTTCTCCGACCGCGTTCCCTGCTACGCCGGAGGCATCGATCTCGACCTTCCCCTGCCGAAGCTTCTGGCCCAGACCGACCACAATCTTGAGAAAGGCTTTCGCGCCATCAAGATGAAGGTGGGACGCAAGCGCCTCTCCGAGGATGTCGAGCGGGTCGCCGCGATGCGCAAGCACCTCGGCGTAGACTTTCCGTTGATGGCGGATGCAAACATGAAGTGGACAGTGGATGAAGCGATCCGAGCCGCCCGCGCCTTCGCACCATCCGATCTGACCTGGCTCGAGGAACCGATCTCGCCCGACGATGTTGCAGGACACGCCCGTGTCGTGCGTGAAGGCGGGCTTCCAATTGCGGCCGGAGAAAACCTGCGCACATTGTGGGATTTCCGTCATCTGATCGCCAGTGGCGGCGTCACCTATCCTGAGCCCGATGTCACAAATTGCGGCGGCATCACGCATTTCATGAAGATCGCGCATCTCGCCGAAGCATTCAATTTGCCGGTAACGTCACATGGCGCGCATGACGTCACCGTGCATCTGCTCGCCGCTGTTCCGAACCGCTCCTATCTGGAGGCCCATGGTTTCGGCCTTGACCGCTACATCGCCGAACCTTTGAAAATCGAGGAGGGTTTTGCCATTGCACCCTCGACGCCCGGGCACGGTATCACATTCGAATGGAAGGCGCTGGCCGCCATCCGCGCCTGAGGACACACAAGACGTGAAGGACAGCTACGATTACATCGTCATCGGCGGCGGATCTTCCGGGTGCGTTGCTGCCGCGCGGCTGGTGACGGAAGGCAAGGCGCGCGTGCTGCTGGTCGAAGGCGGTCATTCCCACCGCCATCCGCTTCTCGACATGCCGCCCGGCATCTTCAAGATGATCAATGGCTCGAAGTTCATGCGTTATCACCAAACGGTGCCGCAGGAACACCTCGACAATCGCGTGCATGATATTCCGCAGGGCAATGTCCTGGGTGGTGGCTCATCGGTCAATGCGCAGGTCTATATGCGCGGCCGGCCTTCCGACTATAACGCATGGCATGAACTGCTGCGTGGCGAAAATGACTATCCCGGCTGGGGATGGAAGGATGTATTACCGCACTTCCGCAGCATGGAAGGCAACAACCGCCTCCACAATGAGCTTCACGGCGGCGACGGTCCATTGCTGGTATCCGATCCCGGTCACATCAACGATGTATCACGCTGGTTTGTGCAAAGTGTGCAGGCCATGGGCGAACCGTTCAATCACGACTTCAATGGCGCTGCGCAGCGTGGCGTCGGCTTCTACCAATTTACCAATCGCCGCGGCAAGCGCAGCAGTGCTGTCTATGCCTTCATCGAACCCCTTGAAGGACGCAGCAACTTCACACTTGAACTCGGTGCGCGTGTCATCAGGATTGACATCGAAGGCGGCGTTGCCAAAGGCATCAGGTATCGCGACAAGAACGGCGTCGAGCGCAATGCTTTTGCCGAGGGAGAAATCATCGTGGCCGCGGGCGCGCTGGTGACCCCGCAGCTTCTGATGCTGTCCGGCATAGGCCCCGCCGATCGACTGAAAGCGCATGGCCTTGCCTGCCATGCCGATCTGGCGGGTGTCGGCGAAAACCTCATCGATCACCCGGAGGTACCGATCATAGCCATTGCCAACGGCAAGTATGGCTATCACAAGCAAGGCATCGGCTGGCGCATGCTGCTGAACGGGTTGCAGTTCAAGCTTTTCGGTACAGGCACCATCACCTCGTCGGGCGTGGAGGCGGGCGCCTATGTCAATCCCAAGAATCCCGATGCGGAACCATCGATCCAGGCCTTCTGCGTACCGATCGTCTATCTCGACCGCGATACGCGCACCCTGGTTGAGGATACTTATGGTTTTACAATCACCACTGTCGTGACCAAACCGAAATCCCGCGGCTGGGTGCGCCTGCAATCTGCCAACCCGGAAGACATGCCGCTTGTTTCGCCGAACCTGCTGAAGGACCCGGATGACATGCAGGTGATGATCGAAGGACAGAAATTCTTCCTGAGGGCGATCCATATGAACCCGCTGGCAGGACGTTTCAGCAAGATTGCCATCCCTGATCCGCAGGACACCAGCGACAAGGCGATGGCCGCGCATTGCAGGCGCTTCGTCAAGACCAACTATCATCCGTGCGGCACCTGCCGCATGGGTCCGGCGCACGACCCTATGGCTGTACTCGACTCGCGCATGCGGGTGAGAGGTATCGAACGGCTGCGGGTTTGCGATCTCTCGGCTATGCCTGATATCAATGCGGGCAATACCAATGCCGCGGCGATGATGCTAGGCAGCCGTTGCGCTGAGCTGATTCTTCAGCAGTGATGCAACCGGCTAAAGCGGAGACTGACAAAATAAGTATCGAGCGTTTCAGGTTTGGCGAATTGAATGGCGAGGCCGTGGAGGGTTTTGTCCTTCGCAATTGCCATGGCCTTTCGGCCAAACTGATAAGCTATGGTGCAAGGCTGACAGAGTTTCACGCCCCCGGCCGCGATGGAGCCATGGCCGATATCGTACTCGGATTCGACGATCTCCCTTCCTATGTCGCGACAAACACCTACTTTGGCGCCACCTGCGGGCGCTATGGCAACCGCATCAGGAATGGCCAGTTCATTCTTGACGGCAAGACATTCCAGCTGGACCGCAACGAAGGCTCCAACCATCTGCATGGCGGCCGCGACGGGTTCGACCGCAAGATCTGGAGCGCTGTTGTTGACGACAACCAAAACGCCATCACCTTCGTCACGGTTTCGCCAGACGGTGACCAAGGCTTTCCAGGTACCGTTCATCTCGAGGTCACCTATCGCCTGACTAATGACAATGTATTTGATATCCATATGCGCGGCCGGACCGATGCCCCGACAATTCTCAATATTGTGAACCATGCCTACTGGAACCTCGCGGGCAATGGATCGGGTGACGTGCGGAATCAGCAACTCAAGCTTCATGCCGATTTCTTTACGCCCGTCGATGCTGAACTGATCACAACTGGCGAAGTTCTTTCCGTTGCCCGAACGCCATTCGACTTCCGCACCGCCAAGCCCATTGGCACGGACATCGACGCGCTTCAGGACGTCGGCACCGGCGATCTCGTAGGTGGCGGCTATGACCACAACTGGTGCCTGAACGGCGTGGGCAAGGACCTTCATCCTTGCGCCCGCGTCGTTGATCCGGCGTCAGGCCGTGGTTTTGAACTCCACACCAGTGAACCGGGCGTGCAATTCTATACCGGTGGATATCTCGACGAGAATGTGATCGGCAAGGGCGGCCTGCCGTATTGCCGGTTTGCCGGCTATACCTTCGAAACACAGAAATTCCCGAATTCACCGAACTTCGGCCACTTTCCATCCAGCGCTATCTGTCCGGGCGATACTTACGACCACCGCATGAAGTTCCATTTTTTCAGTGAATGAAATGCCTCTGTTGGCGGGGACGGAGGTGGAAATATGCGGCTGTCGATGACAAGGGCCATATCTATCGCACCTCTCCTGACTGCGGATCGAATATGGTCATGCGAGCCGTATCGAAATCGAGCTTGATTTTTGATCCCGGCATGCAATCCGGCCCCACCTCAAGATCGGCGATCACGGAGCCACCACCGAGTGGAACCGTCACGAGCGCACGCGTCCCCGTAACCTGAACAAGATCAATCGGAACAGAGACGTACGTGTGGCTCGCTTGCACCGCCTTCGCCGCGCGCACGATGTGCTGCGGGCGAATGCCAAGAAGAACAGGGCCGTTCCCTTGTGGGACGGCAATCTTGAATATCGTGCCATCCGCGAGCTTTGCGCTGTTTCCTGTCAGTGTTGCGGGGATGAAATTCATTTTCGGGCTGCCGAGGAAGCTGGCAACAAAGCGGTTCTTCGGCCGGTCAAACAGGTCGAGGGGAGCGCCTTGCTGCTCGATCACGCCATCGCGCAGCAGAACGATGCGGTCTGCAAGCGTCATCGCTTCGATCTGGTCGTGGGTCACATAGACCATCGTACGTTTCAGTTCCTGATGAAGGCGCTTGATTTCGGCGCGCATGTCGTCGCGTAGCTGGGCATCGAGGTTCGACAGCGGCTCGTCGAACAGGAACAGTGTCGCCTCGCGCACGATGGCGCGGCCAATGGCGACGCGTTGGCGCTGACCGCCTGAAAGCTCACGCGGGCGCCGTTGCAGCAGTGGTCCAATTCCAAGCATGTCGGCTGCCTGCCTCACACGCTTGCCGATCTCGGCTTCGGCCATTTTGCGGGCCCGCAGGCCAAAGGCAATATTCTCATGGACGTTCATGTAGGGGTAGAGCGCATAGCTTTGGAAGACCATCGCGATGTCGCGGTCGCGCGGTCGCGCCGAGGTCACGTCCCGGCCGCCGATCTCAATCTGCCCGCTGTCCACTTCCTCAAGTCCCGCAATACAGCGGAGCAACGTGGACTTGCCGCACCCGGAAGGTCCGACAAGCACGGTGAACTCGCCCGATGGGATTTCAAGGTCGATGCCCTTGACGGCATGCACGCTGCCATAATGCTTGTGGACGCCGCTGATCTTGAGATCTGACATCGAACTATCCTTTGACGGCGCCAAGCGAAATGCCGCGCACCAGATAGCGCTGCAACATGCTGACGGCGATGAACACCGGCAGCGTGCCTAGCACTGACATCGCCGCGATTTTCGCCCAGAAGGTGGACTGTGAACCAAAATACTGGCTGATCTGCACGGTATAGGTGATGACTTCGGTGCGCGTGAGGATCAGTGCAAACAGGAACTCGTTCCACGAAAACACGAAGGCGAAAATGGCCGTGGCGATAAGACCGTTGCGCGCCATGGGAACCGTCACCTTCCACAGTACGGCAAGATGTGAGTAGCCATCAACAAGTGCTGCCTCTTCCAGCTCCACCGGTACGTCCAGGAGGTAGCCGCGCATCATCCAGATCACATAGGGCAATGCGAAAGCAGTATAGAGCAGAACCAATCCGGGATAACTGTCGGAAAGACCAAATACCGCATAGGCGAGAAAGATCGGGAAGACGACGGCAATGGGTGGCAGCATGCGCTGGGAGAGAATCCAGACCGAGAGATTGTCGCCACCAGTCTTGAACCTGACGATGGCATAGGCACACAAGGTTCCGAGCACCATTGCAATCAATGTTGAGAGGCCGGCAATCACCAGGCTGTTCCATAACGACAAGACGTCACCATCAGTAAAAAGTGCCAAGTAGTTGGAAAATTGCGGCGTACTCGGAAACCAGGCTGGCGGGGATTTGAAGATTTCCTCTGGCAGTTTCAGGGAGATCATGAACATCCAGTAGATGGGGAACAGGAAAACAGCCACGACAAGGATTGAGACGATGTACCAGACAATATCGCCTGCGAGGGAATGCTTTTTCATCGCGTGATCTCCATGCGCTTGAGCGCCAGCGTCACTGCAACTGAAAGCACGATCAAAAGTATGACGACGAGTGCTGCCGTATAGCTTGTCTCGAAACTCTGGAAACCGCGGATATACATGAAGATGGAAACGGTTTCCGTCTTGTTGCCTGGTCCGCCGCGCGTGAGTTGCCAGACCGCGTCGAAGATGCGGAAGAGATCGAGGGCCCGGATGAGAACCGCTATACCGAGAACCGGCGCGATGGCGGGGAGAACGATGCGGAAGAACACGCGGAAGCGCCCGGCACCGTCGATCTCCGCGGCCTCGAGCTGCTCGCGTTCGACATTGGCAAGGGCCGCCAGCAGGATAATGAACATGAAGGGAGTCCACTGCCAGACCTCGGTGATAAGGATGGCCCAGAAGGCCAGATGGGCCTTGATCACCCAGAGTAACACGACAGCCTCGCCCGCAAACCAGGCAATGATCTGGTTGAAGGGGCCGAATTTGTGATCGAGCATCAGCCGCCACATAGAGCCCGCCACCATTGGCGACACCACGGCGGGCAGTACGATCAGCGCAACGAAGAGGCGCTTGAGAGGGCGATCGGATTGAAAATGCAGGGCAAGCAACAACCCGAGGATGAGCTCAAGCGGCAATGCCACCGCCAGAAGGAGCAGCGTCCGTCCAAGCGCGGCCCATACACGTGCATCCGCAAACAGCTTCTTGTAGTTGGCAAGGCCAATCCAGTTTCCGGTCTGGTTCGAGCCTGCGAGATCCTGGAAGCTGACCGCGACCGACCACAGGAATGGGAACAGCCCGACAAGCAGCATGATGAATACGGCGGGCGCGACAAAGGCAAGTCCCGTACCGCGACGGCCGGCCCAGAAGGGCCGGCCTGTCTTGATGTAGGTGGACGATACCGCCGTCACTCCCGATAGGCGGAAGGCTTAGCCGCCCAGACCTTGTAGGCCTCACGCTGCTTGTCGGCACCGACGGTCTCGGTTATCTGATCCCACTCCGCCGCCATGGTGTTTAGCGCAGTCTGCGGATCTTCGCCGCCGATTGCCGCAATGACCGCACGTGACATTGAATCCTGATACTTGAAGGTATCGATCACGGAGAGGTCTGCATAACCTGCCGCAGCGCCGTCCTGCAGAACCTTGAGATAGGCCTTCGCGCCACCCCAGAGGTTCTGATACTCGGGAGATTCATAGTGCGAGATGCGGAAGGGATCGCGGAGGCCCACCGGACGCATGACGTTCTTAAGGCTCTGCGACTTCGAATGCATCCACTGGGCATAGAGATAGGCTGCATCCTTGTTCTTTGAATCGGGCGAAACGCCGGAGAGAAAGCCCGATGCCAGCTGCGGATGTCCGCCGGGGTTGATGGCATAGCCGATCTTGTCGGCTACCACTGTCTTGGGAACCCAGGAGAGCGCCTTGTCATCGATGTTGACGCCCTGGGTCCAGCGGCCAAGCGGCGGCCATGAGATGGTCATGGCGATTTCGCCGGCATTGAGCGCCGAGAGGTTTTCAGCGAAGCCCCATGTCTCGATTCCGGGCGACATGCACTTGTTCTGTTCGACCATTTCGGTCAGCGCCTTGAGACCCGCCTCGCTGTTTACCGCAGCTTTCATGGTTGCTTCATCGAAGAACTTGCCGCCATGGGCGCGGAAGCGCTCCGAGAAGAAGAAGTGCGTGTAGCCGGTGTTGATGACGCCAGCGCCATACATCGCGGGCTGATACTTCTCCGTAAGGAAACAGGCGATATCGCCAAACTCCTTGTAGGTCTTGGGTGCCGCCAGATCGTAGCCGTACTTTTCCTTGAAGCCCTTCTGGTTCTCCGGATCTTCAAAGAGATCCTTGCGATAATAGGTCACCAGCACGTCGCCATCGACGACAAGGCCATAAGTCTTGCCATTGTAGCTCATCCAGTCCCTGAAGGCCGGATTGATGTCGTCAAGCTCCTTGTCAGCACCATATTTCTTTACATAGTCATCCAGAGGCTCCACGGCGCCATTGTTGACCATATCTGCGAGCAAGGCAGGAGAAATAAGCACCACGTCATAGCCGCCTGTACCAGCCTGTTTTTCTAGGATGGTCTTTGGATAGATTTCCTCGTTGGGCAGTTCGACCACATTGACCTTAATGCCGGTCAGTTGTTCCCATTCAGGCCCCGAGTATTGGGAGTCGAGTAATGACTGGAGCCCAGCCTCGGCCACCACCGTTATGCTCGAGCCCGAGTATTGTTTAGCGGCAGCGATTGCCGCCGCTCCAGCATCGTCTTCGGCGAGTGCCGGTGTCGAGGCCGCTAGGCCAAGGAACGCGGCGGTTATAAAGAGTCTTTTCAACATGACGTCCTCCTCTGGTTTCTCGAAGTGGCGGTCTTATGCCGCCGTTGCAAACACGGCACCTTGTGGTGCCGGAACTTGGATGTGCGGTGTCTTCCCGGAAATGAGATCGGCGGCCACGCGGCCCGAACCACAGGCGAGAGTCCAGCCCAGGTGCCCGTGGCCTGAATTGACCCACAAGCCCTTGATCGCCGCGGTTCGACCGATGATCGGCGTGCCCGCTGGGCTGACGGGCCTCAGTCCGGCCCAGACGCGGGCTTTGGAAAGGTCGAGATGGCGCTTCAATTCCGGGAAAGTGAAGCTCGCGTTCTCGATGATTACCTGCGCCCGCGACATGGCGGGAGTGACGTCATAGCCGCTGATTTCCGCCGAGCCTGATATGCGCATGCGGTCACCGATGGGGACGAGACCGAAAAGTTTCGAATCGTCGATGACCGGAACCTGGGGGGCGCTGTTCCACGCGCCGCGTGGGAACGTGATCGATATGCCTTTCACTGGATAGATCGGGACGCGCACGCCAAGCCTGGCAAGCAAAGGCGCCGTGAAGCTTCCCAAGGCAACTACCACGGCATCTGCCGCGATGCGCCCCTTGTCCGTTATCACCCCGGTGACGCGTCCGCCTGAAGTCTCAATCGACATTACGGTGTGACCATAGTGAAAGCGCACACCACGTGTGGCGCATGCGGCAGCAAGGCCCTGGGTGAACTTGTTGCAGTCCCCCACCTCATCACGGGAAAAATAGAGAGCACCCGAGAGTGTCCCCCTGGTGTCACGCAAGCCAGGCTCGATCTCTACACAACGTTCGGCGCTGACGCGTTCGTAGAGCAAGCCATGTTGTGCGAGATAGTCGCTGGCGCGCTGGGCGCCGGCGAGCGAGTCGGCCGACCTGTAGATCTTGAGTACGCCGCGCGTTGCACGGTCATAGGCGATACCCGTTTCCGCGCCGATCTCCTGCAACGACTTCAGCGAATGAAGAGCCAGATCGAGGTTCGCCTTTGCATTGGCCCGGAAAAGTTCTGGTGTGCAATTGCGCGAAAATTCGAGGCCCCAGCGCCACATGTGGGGAATAGCGCCATAACGCAGCAGCAGCGGCGCGCTCTCCTTGCCAAGCCACCCCAGGATTTTGCGGGGCATGCCGGGTTGCGACCAGGGTTCGACTTCGCTGGCGTGAATGACCCCGCCATTGCCCCAACTCGTTTCCATGCCGGCTTCAAGTTGGCGTTCGATGACTTCGACGTCCTGTCCGGCCTTTTTCAGGTACCACGCGGTGGCGACACCCACTGCACCCGCACCCAGGACGACGGTGGTCATTTGGTTGGCTTTCGTATCTTGCCGCTGGTGGCCTTCGCCGGATTGGCGGATCCGCGCAGGCCAACCCACATCGCTTCGTTCTCGCGATCTACGCGCGCGGCCACATCCTTCGTTACATTGCGCATGATCTCATTGTGGATGCGTTTGGATTCCTTGTAGAGCTGGCTGATCAGCCGCAGGTGCGACGTCATCTCGTGGAAGGCGCGCATGGGATCGTGCTGGGCAACCGCTTCATAGATTGCCGTGTGGTCGCGTATCGACAAGCGGTCGGCATCGGGCATGTGGATGGTCGTGGTGCGCTGGTCGATCAGCCACTGGACGAGGATATCGTGAATAGCCGAAAAAACCGGATTGCGCGTGATGACGGTGAGCTCGTAGTGGAATGCAACATCGGTGCGAATGAAATCTGCAGTGTCGCCCATGGCGGCTGCATTGGTGTCGAGTGCCATTTTCAGGCTGGTGATGTCCTCCTCCGAAGCGCATTGCGCCGCCTGCCATGCAACACCTGCTTCGAAAAGAAGCCGTGTCTGTTCCATGTGGATCTGTCCCTGACCGCGTGACGCTATGCGTTTCACCAGACCTGCCAGTTGATCGGTAAGGAATTTGGAGTTCGGCGCGGTGACCTGGGCGCGCGCACCGCTGGTGACCTCGACAAAACCTTGCTGTTGCAGGAGGAAGAGAGCCTCACGCACCGAGGGGCGGCCGACGCCATAGCGCTCGGCCAAGTCCTTCTCCGAGGGGAGCTTGCTTCCAACCTCAAATTCACCGGAGGCAATAGCGCTTTCAATGAATTCTGCGACATCGTGAGATCGCTTTCGACGGCCGGGCTGGATGCTGGGCATGTTCATGGGCGTCGGATAGTCCCTGCTGCGCAATTGCGCAATGCTGCATCAATTCATTGCGGATTGAACAAAATGTCAATAGGATATCGACCTATGACCTTATGGTCATGAGATTAGAGTTATTCGCACTGCGAGCATGGGAGGAATGGCATGGCAGATGATACCCGCCGCAGAAACGTCAGGACTCCCGCGCTCATTCTCGATATCGACGCTCTGGACCGCAACATCGCAACCATGGTGTTGCTGGCGAAATCGATGGGCGTCGCACTCAGACCGCATGCGAAGTCGCACAAATGCGTCGAGATCGCGCAACGGCTGCAGCGGGCAGGGGCAATTGGCGTCTCCTGCGCTACCATCGCCGAGGCCGAGGCCATGGCCCATGACGGGGTCAACGGAATTCTCATTACCTCGCCGATGGCGACCGCCGATCAGTTGGAGCGGCTCGGGCGATTGTTGTCGCGCGGCGCCGATGTAGCAGCTGTGGCCGACCATCCGCAGAATGCCGACGCCTATGCCGCGCTTGCAAAAAGCAGCGGACGCCGCATGGACGTCTTCATCGACTTTGATTTCGGGATGGGACGTGCCGGCTGCGTCGAGGTGCAGGATGCCGTTGCGCTTGCCCAAAGGATCGACCGTCATGTGTCATTACAGCTTCGGGGTGTCCAGGCCTACTGGGGTCACCTCCAGCAGGTTGTGCCGATGGACGAACGGCAACGCCTGGCGAGTGAGCAGCATGACAGGCTGCGTGGGCTGATAGCTGCATTGTCGGGAGCCGGCTTGCGGCCGGAAATCGTCAGCGGCGCGGGCACGGGAACTCACGCGATCGATGGCAGGACGGGACTTTTCACTGAACTGCAGCCGGGCAGTTTCCTCTTCATGGACAGCTGCTATGGCGCGAGCCTGACCACGGAAGCCGGAAATCCATTCGCGCCCTCGCTGTTTCTCGCGGCCTCGGTTGTCTCCGCAAACCATCCGGGGCGCGTTATCGTCAATGCCGGATTGAAGGCCTTTGCCACCGACAGCGGTAAGCCCGAGCCGCGCCGAGGCGCCCCGTCGGGTGCTTCATATCGCTTCATGGGCGATGAGCACGGTGCTGTTGACTTCGAAGGTCAGGCTCCGGGGCTGGGCGATACTATCGAATTCCTCACCTCACATTGCGATCCGACCGTGAACCTCCACGCGGCCTATCAGGTAGTGCGTGGTGAGGAGGTCGTGGACATCTGGCCGATCATGGCCCGTTATTGAGGAGAAACCCTTGTGAAACGCGCTTACCCGGCTCATCACGCTGTGCCAATTTCGAAGACGGTCCGCGCCGGTGATTTTGTCTTTACCTCGGCTTACGGTCCCTGGGTATTCGACCCATTAGATTTGGTGTTTGACAAGGATGGAAACCCCATCAGTGACGGTACGGGCAATGAAACAATGGCCTTCGATGAGCAGGTTCATCGTACCTTCGGGTTCATTACCGATGCTCTGACACTCGAAAAATGTACGCTCGACGACGTGGTCAAATGCGAGTGCTGGCTAGCCGATGCACGCGACTTCAGCGCTTTCAATGCGGTCTACAAGACCTATTTCAAGCAGGACCCTCCCGTCCGGTCGGTGTTTCCGGCCCGTTTCATGTTTACCTGCAAGGTCGAGATGCAGGTGATTGCCTACAAACCGTCCGGAAACTGAATGGCATGCGCGCCGCGCTTCATCAGGTGGTTACCTACGCGGATCATGTCTTCCACGGCAATCCTGCCCATGTGCTGACGGTTGAAGATGTTCCGGACCCCCGGGCCATGGCGGCGGCCTGTGCCCTGATTGGGTGCGACGTGCTGGCCGTCGTTTCGGGCCCGCATGATACGGCACCGGTCCTGGGCTTCTTTACGCCGGACGGCCCGCATCCGGGTGCTGGGCACGCCACGCACGCGGCAGCTCACGTCGTGATGGAACAACGCGGCGTCGAATGCGAAGCGGTGTCATTCCGATTGGCGGATGGCGGATTGCGCGAAACCCGCCGCGGCGCCCATGGCATAGCGGTAATCTGGCCGGTCATGCCCTATGAAAAGGTGACCGACCCCTCGCAGATCGCCAGTGCCATTGGCATTCAACCCGCCGCATGTTTTGTTTCAGGCTTCGGTTATGTCGCGGTGCTGCCGCATGAGGCCGATATCGCCAATCTTTCGCCCAACCTTGATCGCGTGGCCGTACTGGATCGGGCAGCACTGATCGTCACCTCTCTCGCTGCGGCCACCGACATCGCCATAAGGGTCTTCGCGCCGCGCGTCGGTCTGCCGGAAGATCCGGTTTGCGGAACGGCGCACCGCATCATCGTCCCCTATTGGGCGGATTACCTTGGAAAGCCGGCGATACACAGCCGTCACCTGTCACCTCGTGGCGGCGATCTGTGGTGCAACAATGCGGACAAGACAGTGACCATCGCCGGCGCGAGTGTTACATCCTTTGTAGGGGTCCTGAACCTTCCTGACAGAATGTGAATAGGTTGATGAGTTGAAAACCTGTTGACATTCTTGTGCAATGGACAGCATCCTTCAGTTTCCATCACTAAGGAATTTTCGATGCCGCGCCTGGCCGTCCACAATGTGGTGAAGACATTTCCAGGTGTTCGGGCCGTGGATGGCGTTTCGTTCAAAATTGAACCCGGCGAAGTACATGCGCTCATCGGCGAGAACGGTGCGGGTAAGTCGACGCTCATGCATCTTGTGGCCGGTGTCTACAGTCCTGACAGCGGAACCATCGAACTAGACGGCCAGTCCATGATCGGCCGCAACGAGCAGGCGACGGCGGAAGCCGGGATTGCAATGGTTTTCCAGGAGCGAAGCCTGGTTGGTGCCCTGAGCGTCGCCGAGAATATCTATGCAGGCCGTCAGCCTTCCAACCGCTTCGGCATGATCAAGCGCAAGCCAATGCTCGATGGGGCGCAGCGAATTCTCAGTGATCTTGAAGTCGATATCGATCCCCGCACCACTGTGAACCAATTGTCGCCGGGCCAGCAGCAGATGGTGGAAATTGCCAAGGGTCTCTCTCACGAACTCAAGCTCATCATTCTCGATGAGCCAACCTCTTCGCTAACCATCGGCGAGGCGCGGCATCTGTTTCGCGTTATACGCCGGCTAGCGGCTCAGGGGATCTCGGTTGTTTATGTGTCGCACCGCATGGCTGAGATTTTCGAAATCTCCGACCGGGTTACCGTGTTGAAGGATGGCCGTGTCACCGGTGTGCGGAACACAAAGGATGCCACGCACAAAGAACTTGTTTCATTAATGGTCGGCCGCGAACTCTCCTTCGAACCAGATCCGCGCCGCGCCGCGAACGACGCGGGATATGCCTTGGAACTCAAGAATATCGTGGCGGACCGGGTGCGTGATGTCACGTTCAGTCTTCGTTATGGCGAGATCGTCTGCCTCGCCGGCCTTCTTGGCGCCGGGCGCACGGAGACTTGTGAAGCCATATTCGGTGTGCGTCCCATTCGTGCCGGTAGCCTGAAGGTTGAAGACCGGGAACTAAGCCCAAAAAGCCCTTACGACTCCATGGTAGCCGGAATTTCGATGCTGCCGGAAGACCGGAAGGATGGCGGGCTGTTTATGGATTTCACTATCGAAACTAACATGGTCGCGGCCAATCTGGATGCTTACACCCACTCAGGCCTTCTCTCGAAGGCCGCCATGCGGCAGGTGAGTCAAGACTACGTCGACCGACTGCGCATCGCGACGCCCAGCATTGACCGCGAAGTGCGCAATTTGTCTGGTGGTAATCAGCAGAAAGTCTTGCTCGCGAAATGGCTGGCACGAAATCCACGCATTCTGATCGTAGATGAACCGACGCGCGGCGTTGATGTTGGCTCCAAGGCCGATATTTACCGCATCCTTCGTGATCTGGCGGCCAGCGGCATGGCATTGCTTGTCGTATCGTCTGATCTGCCGGAAGTCCTGGCACTGGCGCATCGCATTGTGGTGATGTCGGAAGGCCGTGTGGCCGGCGTGCTTGACGCCGCCAGCGCGTCCGAAGTCGCCATTCTCGAACTTGCAGCGCCAAGTTCTGCAATCATGGGGGAAGCGGCATGACTGCGGCAGTTCAGGGAAACAGCCAACGCATTCTCGCGCGTATCGCCACTGACCGCCCGCTTCTGCTGGTGGGTGTGATCGTCTTTCTTGTCGTCGGAATGACGATATTTCGTCCCGACACGTTCCCGACTACCGGAAACGCCGCTGTCGTGCTGCTCGATACCGCACAAACGGGAATTCTCGCCTGCGGCATGATGGTGCTGATGATTTCCGGCATGTTCGATCTGTCGATTGGCGGAATTCTTGCATTTTCCGGCATCATTGCGGCTCTAACTGCAAAGAATCTGGGTTGGCCGCCGGTCCCGGCATTCTTGGCTGGCTGCATCTGGGGCATGTTCCTCGGCGCCATCAACGGCACACTCGTCACCAAGTTCAAGATCAATGCACTCATTGCGACACTTGCCACACTGTCAATCTATCGCGGCGGGCTGCAACTCGTATCTGGCGCGGGCGTCACCAATATTGGTAATGGGTATACAGTCTTTGGTCAGACCCAGATCCTAGGTATCTATTCGCCTTTTTGGTTCATGGCCGTCATTGTGCTGATCTTCGGGTTTCTGGTCGGACGCACCCGCTATTTCCGCCAAGCTTACTATATCGGCGGCAATGCACGCGCCGCCAAGCTGTCCGGCATCAACGTGGATCGCACGGTGTTCGTTTTCTTCATCATTATGGGTTTTCTCGCCGGGCTTGCGGGTGCATTGCTGGCCTCGCGGCTCAATACAGCCGTGGTGCTGGCCGGGCAGGGCGTGGAACTCAAGGTGATTACGGCAGTGGTTTTAGGCGGCGCCAGCCTTGCGGGCGGTGCCGGCACAATTTTCGGAGCGTTTCTGGGTGTTCTGCTCATGGCGCTGTTGCAAAACGCCATGATCATCGCTGGAATCAACCCTTTCTGGCAACTCATCGTTGTTGGAATCGTGCTTCTGGTCAGTGTCGGACTGGATCAATTCGCACGGCATTATCATCGGACTTAGAGTGCAGGAGTTTTCATAAGAGGCCCGGCCAACGGGAAGAAAAACTATCAACAGGAGGATGAGATGAAGCGATTGGCACTTACAACATCGGCCCTGATCGCCGGTATTTCACTGATGGGAGCGCTGGCTTGCGCGGAAGCGCCCACCGGGCTCGGTGTCTCCATCGGTGACGCCAGCCGCGCCAACCAGGAATATGTCTGGATCAGCAACGCTTCCAACTTGCCGCTCTTCGTCGAACGGGTTTATCCGGGCCTTGAGGCCGCGAAAAAGGCGTTCAACGTCAATGTGCGCATCGCCGGGCCGACATCCGTCGATCTCGCCGCTTTCATCACCACGGTTGATGCCGAGTGCACCAAGAATCCGGCAGGCGTCATCATTGTCGGCGGCTGGGACGACGCGCTGGCGTCCGAAGTCGACAAGTGCATCGACAAGAAAGTGCCGACGGTCGTCACCGACGGCGACTTGGCTACGTCGAAGCGCCTTACCTATCTCGGCA
This sequence comes from Hyphomicrobiales bacterium, assembly GCA_031373255.1. Lineage (GTDB taxonomy): Bacteria > Pseudomonadota > Alphaproteobacteria > Rhizobiales > Aestuariivirgaceae > JANMMJ01. The sequence continues at coordinate 27,541 of JANMMJ010000039.1, read as the reverse complement.
CCAACTGGTACAACCTCGGATATCAGCATGGTGAGTATCAATGTCAGTATCACAAGGACGCGGGACTTGCTGCGGGTGAGATTGGCACCATCTCGTTTCTTGCGGCCAGCAACTTTATTGCAGCGCGCCAGGGCCTGCGTGATGCGTTGGCGAAGACTTGCCCAGATGTAAAAGTGGTAGCCGACGAAGAGTCCGGCACCAATGTGGAGCAGGTAGCCGCCAATACGGCGGCGATCATCCAGGGCCATCCGAACTTGACCGGCATGGTGGGCTTCGACTCGGAAGCAGGCCCCGGCATCGTCAGGGCGGTGACCGAGTCCGGCAAGTCCGGCAAGATCATCGTGACGTCGAACGAGGCCGGCCGTGACTTCATGAATTCCATCAAGGATGGAGCCGTGAAAATGATCAACATGGAAAAATACGAGACCATGGATTTTTTCGCGGTGGCGTATCTCTATACGTTCTACAACGACATCATCCGCAATCTCGGCATGGATCACTGGCTACAGAACCCACTGCCAGCGATTGGTGATTCAGGCCTGATCTTCGTTACCAAGGATAATGTCGACACGATTCTCGCCGCAACCGATCCGGCCAACGCCGGTGGCAATGCGCCGAAAGGATTGGACGTGGCGATCGGTGACGCGAGCCGCGCCAACCAGGAATATGTCTGGATCAGCAATGCTTCCAACCTGCCGCTCTTTGTCGAGCGCGTCTATCCCGGTCTGGAATCGGCGCGCAAGGCCTTGAACGTCAATGTACGCATCGCCGGGCCGACATCCGTCGATCTCGCAGCCTTCATCACCACGGTTGATGCCGAGTGCACCAAGAATCCGGCAGGCGTCATCATCGTCGGCGGCTGGGATGACGCGCTGGCCTCCGAAGTCGACAAGTGCATCGACAAGAAAGTGCCGACGGTTGTGACCGATGGCGATCTCGCCACCTCGAAACGTCTCACTTATCTTGGCACCAACTGGTACAACCTCGGATACCAGCATGGAGAGTATCAGTGTCAGTATCACAAGGATGCTGGGCTTGCGGCGGGTGAGATCGGCACCATCTCGTTTCTTGCGGCCAGCAACTTCATTGCGGCTCGGCAGGGCCTGCGCGATGCGCTGGCGAAGACTTGCCCAGATGTGAAGGTCGTGGCTGACGAAGAGTCCGGCACCAATGTGGAGCAGGTAGCTGCCAACACGGCGGCCATCATCCAGGGTCATCCTAATCTGACCGGCATGGTGGGCTTCGATTCGGAAGCGGGTCCCGGCATCGTCAGAGCGGTGACCGAGTCCGGTAAGTCCGGCAAGATCATCGTGACGTCGAACGAGGCCGGCCGTGACTTCATGAACTCCATCAAGGATGGAGCCGTGAAGATGATCAACATGGAAAAATACGAGACCATGGATTATTTCGCCGTCCTCTACCTCTACACCTTCAAGAACGACATCATCCGCAATCTCGGCATGGATCAGTGGTTGCAGAATCCGCTGCCCGCGATTGGTGATTCCGGTCTGATCTTCGTAACACAGGAGAACGTTGACACCATCTTGGCGGCGACGGCGCCAGCGCCGTGAGCCGCAAACTTACTCCTCCGGCTCCAGTTTCTCTCGCGGAGTTCGACAGACTTTTCGAGCAGGTGAAGAACTGGGGCCACTGGGGGTGGGACGACGAGCGCGGCACGCTCAACTATCTCACCCCCGACAAGGTGGCCGCTGCCGCGAAACTTGTGAAAAGTGGCCGCCAGGTCTCCATGGCGATACCGATCGGCAAGACGGCGACGGCTGACAATCCGGCGCCGGCGACGCATGTCTTTTCGCTTCTGCATGACATTCCGATCAGCAAGAGCGGGCTCACATTCGGCATGTGCTATCTCGGAATGGGCAGTCATGGTGATGCCTTCACGCATGTCGACGCGCTTAATCACGTCGGTTACAAGGGCAAACTCTATAACGATAAGCCTGTTGCGACGCTGACCTCGCGTGGCTCCGAATGGGGTGCCATCACCGCCTATGCGACCGGCCTTGTCGGCCGGGGCGTACTGCTCGACGCGGCGCGCCATCGCGGTGTCGAGTGGCTCGAGCCGGGAGAGGCAGTTACGCGCAAAGAACTGGAAGAAATCGAGAAGGCACAAGGTGTGCAGCTTGGCGAAGGTGACATTCTCGTATTCCGCACCGGACATCATGCGCGGCGCCTGAAGCTTGGGCCATGGAATAACGAATACCCGCCTGCGGGTGAAGGTAAAGCCGGCCTTCACATCGATACAGTGCCATGGATGCACGAGCGCAAGATCGCCGCCTTCTTGCCCGATGGCGATGGCGAAACCGTGCCAAGCAACGTCGAGGACATGCCATACCCAATTCATCCCCTGCAACTCACAGCCATGGGCATGTTGATTTCAGACAGTCTGCAACTTGAGGAACTGGCGGCCGCAGTGAAGGAGGAGGGACGCTTCGAATTCATGGTCGTGGGTCTGCCGCTTCGTTTGCCCGGCGCCACGGGAACGCCATGGAATCCGATCGCAATATTTTGAGGACTTGCACATGAAACGCTTTGTCGGAAAAGTTGCTCTCGTTACCGGCGCCACGACAGGCATTGGCCAGGCGACCGCGGTGCGCCTCGCCTCCGAAGGTGCAATCGTCGCCTGCAACCGCAAGCCAGGGCTGGATGCAGAAGAAACTCTGGCAATGGTAAAGGCAGCCGGCGGTGAAGCTTTCGCAATCGAAGCTGACATGCGAGATCCGGCAGCCGTAACCGCAATGGTGAAGGAGACGGCGCGGCACGGCGGCCAGCTCGACTACATTGTTTCCAACGCGGCGATCAATCCTTTCATGCCTTGGGAAGCGACGGCGATCGAGGACTTCAATGAACTCTTCGAGGTGAACGTCCGTGGTAGCTGGGTTGTTTGCACCGAAGGCGCTAAGCAGATGATCGCCGAAAAGCACGGTGGCGCCATCGTGATGATATCGTCGATCTCGGCCCATGTTGGTTCGCCCACACAGGTTGCCTATTGCGGCACCAAGGGAGCAATTACCATGCTCGGCAAAGCGTTGGGTGCTGTCATGGGTAACCACGGCATTCGCGTTAATGTCATTGAGCCCGGTGCGGTCCGAACTAACATGAGCGCCCCCATGTTCGAAATGCCCGACGTCGTGAAATATTACACTGACCGCATTGCGCTTCACCGGGTTGCAGAACCTGCGGAACTCGCGGCGGCCGTGGCCTTTCTGCTCTCCGACGACGCGAGCTACGTCACCTCGGCATCGTTGCTCGTCGATGCGGGCTTCATTGTCAACGCAGAACTATAGAGGCAATTTACCGATCGCTTCCGCCGCGAGCTTCGGTTCCGGCGTCTGCACGAAGTAGATGGTGTCACCCTTGACGAAGGCATAGAGCGGCCCTTGCGCGAGTTGGCCGGGATCACCGATGCGTGTGACGGAGCGGCCGGAAAATGTCTCCTCAACAATAACCAGAGGTGTTGCGCTCGATGCCTGAAGCGCAGTCCGGAAGGCCGGCAGCAGTTTGGAAGTTTCGGCGTCCTTAACCCGCCATGAACCGACTGCCGCCCTGAGTCCACCCGCAGCATAGGCGCTGGCAATCGTGAAATCTTCACGGGTTTTTCCAAGTGCGGCAAGGAATGCGTCGAAGGCGGCGCTGTTGGAACTCAGTTCCGCTCCGCGCTGGCTCTCGATGGTGAGAGCAACGCCCCCAAGCGTCTGTGGCAGGGTGGCTTCAAGCCCGGGATCGGCATGCCGGCCTGCCGCAAATGCTGGATCAGCGATCAACAAAATCGTCAGTACTGCGAGAATCAACCGTATCATGAAATGTCCAACACTTGTCCGCCATCCAGCGGGATACAGGCGCCCGTCATCCAACTGGAATCAGGCGCGATGAGGAGCTCGATCCAGCGGACAATCTCGTCGGCATTGGCGATACGGCCGAGCGGCACCTGATTTGCGAGCCATTCATAGGCTTCAGTAAGATTGGTGGCCCAGGTCTCGTGGATCGGCGTATCGACGGGACCAAGCGCCAGCGCGTTCATGCGCACTCTTGCTGGAGCGAGTTCACCTGCCAAGGAGCGCGTCAGATATTCAAGCGCTGACTTGGTCATGCCATAGAGCGACTGGCCCGGGCGCAAGAGAGTGCCGGAAGACGAGGAAATATTGACCACCGCTCCGTGACTTTTGCGTAAGGACGGCAGGGCGGCCTGAATCATCAGGAACGGGGCGCGAATGTTCACTGCCCAATGAAGATCGATCACATCCAGTGGATAATCCTCAACCGGCATGACCTTGATCGTCGCAGCATTGTTGACCAGAGCATCAATACCGGCGAAGGAAGCCAGGGTTTGCTCCACAATCCGTTTAGGTGCAGAGGCATCGGCCAGATCTTCGGAAACCACCAGCGTCCGCCCCGGCTTACCAGAACAAGCCGAAGCAACTGTTTCGAGCTTCTCCCTTCTTCGGCCAACCAGCGTGACATCCCAGCCAAGGCCCGTGAGACGCTCCACTGCAGCGGCGCCAATGCCGGTACCCGCGCCTGTAATAATTGCCGTACTCACGTTCCCAATCCTCCGGCAAGGATACGAATTGTTCCTTCGATCGAGCGGCCCGGTTCAAGAATCCGGATGCCATGACTCGCAACGCCCTTGGCCATCCGGTTGAACCCATCATTGGCATTGCTTACCGGCTCAACGCATACATAGGGATAGTGCCACGCACTGTAGATTTGCATCTTGTCGAGGGCGCCATCGGCGGTGATCACGGTGCGTGATCCGTCGGCATAGACAAGCTCGGCCTTGCCATTCCACCCCTCATAGAGCCGGTCCACCACCATTTCCGAAACGTCTGGCCCGTCGCAGAAACTCAATCCGTCGAGCAAGGGGCCGCATCCTTCTGCCACGGCCTCAGGCGCATCGGCGTGCCAGACACCAGCGGCGCCGAATGCCAGACGCGTGCCTTTGGGTTTCGGAAAATAGGGGTGAAAGCCAATGCCAGCGGGCATTGGCCGGTGATCGCGTGACGTCACGCGAAGCGAAATCAACAATCCGCGGTCCGACAATTCATAGCGGACGGTACCCTGCCATCGGAACGGAAATGTACCGGCCTCCGGCACATGCTCCAGCTTCAGCGAAAGCATGCTCTCACTCTGCTGGACGATGTCGAACGGCGCGATCCACGCGTCGCCGTGGGTGGCGGTCGGTTCCTCGCTCACCGTTCGGTCAAGGGCGTGGTTTACGCCGTCGAAGGTGAAGCCAGGCCCAAATAGCGGACCGGAATAGGGCATGAGTGGGAATCCGGCGAACTCGTAAACTTTGGGCTGTTGAATGACGCTGTCTGGAGTTGGGCGCAGGATCTCGTTGGCGTCGTGTTGGAAGGACACGATCCGAGCTCCAAATCCTGGTGTGGCCGCAAGTCTGTAAGGGCCATGCCGCAGCGAAACCAGAGGCCCCGTCGTGGCAGGTTGACGGAATCTTCTCTTCATCACACCAGATTCCACCAGGACTTCATGCCACAATTATGCAAGCCAGAACACTATCGAGGCTCAACGCCAACAGATTAAGCTGCCCCCAGAACGAAGGCAACTCCTCGATCTTCCGTATCCAGCACGCAACAGCTTGATCTAACGCCGCCCAAATCAATCGACGCGGTTTCCGGTCGACTTGTCAAAGACATGCACGTTTGGCGGCGCGATAGAGAGCTGAACCTTGTCACTGGGAGACACGGAAGTTCGCTCCATGGCCATAACGGTCAAGAGACTGTCCGCCGTCTTGACCGAAACCTGTGTTGTCATCCCCAATGGTTCAACCACCAAAACCTCTCCTGAAATGCCCGTGCCTGACATCAGAAGATGCTCGGGCCGCATCCCGAGCGTTATCGCCTGACCTTCCCGGACACCACGCGCATTCACTTCAACCATGCTGCCATCTTTGAGGCGCACCCCTGACTTTTTTCCTGAGACCACTACGCCATCGACAAAATTCATGGTCGGCGAGCCGATGAAACCCGCCACGAAGACATTTGCCGGGCGGTCATAAAGCTCCAGTGGGGCGCCGACCTGCCGCACGATGCCCTCATTCATCACCACGATGCGATTGGCCATGGTCATGGCTTCGATCTGGTCGTGTGTAACGTAAACCGAGGTTGTCTTGAGCGATTGATGGAGCGCCTTGATCTCGGTGCGCATTTGCGCGCGGAGCTTTGCATCGAGGTTGGAAAGTGGCTCGTCGAACAGGAAGACCTTGGGATCACGCACGATGGCGCGCCCCATGGCAACGCGCTGGCGCTGGCCCCCCGACAATTGCTTGGGAAGCCGAGCCAGCAAGGCACCAAGGCCGAGCGTTCCCGAAGCCTGATTGACCCGCTTGCTGATCTTGTCGGCGGGTTCCTTTCGCAGCATGAGACCGAAGCTCATGTTCTTTTCGACATCCATATGCGGGTAGAGGGCATAGGATTGAAACACCATGGCAATGTCGCGATCGCGCGGCGCGATATCGTTCACCAGCCGGTCACCAATGCGAATCTCGCCGCCGCTGACTTCCTCGAGACCTGCAATACTGCGCAGCAATGTCGATTTTCCGCAGCCCGATGGCCCCACCAGAACCACGAACTCGCCATCCTCGATCGTCAGGTTTATGCCGGAGAGCACCTTAACCGGGCCGAAGACCTTGCTCACGTTTTGCAGCGTCACAGAAGCCATTTTCTATCCCTTGACCGCGCCGGCCGTGAGTCCGGTCACCAGATACCGTTGCAGGAACGCGAAGAACAGGCACACCGGGATCAAGGCCATCACGGAAGCAGCCATCATCTGCCCCCAGTCCACCGCGAATTTCCCTATGAACGTCAGCAGGCCCACGGAAAATGTCTTCTGGTCCTCGCTGTTGATGAGCATCAACGCAAATAGCAACTCGCTCCAGGCCGCCGTGAAGACGAAGGCAACTGTCGCCCCCATGCCGGGAAGCGTCAATGGCAGGACAATACGCCGGAGCGCCGCGGCCCGCGTGCATCCATCGATCATTGCGGCCTCTTCGAGCTCCTTCGGGATACCGTCAAAGAAAGACTGCATGAGGAACGTGGCAAAGGCTATGTTGAAGGCCGTGTAGATGACGATGAGGCCATACAGATTGTCGGTAAGGCCCATCGTTGCCATGATGCGGAATATCGGCGGTATCACCATGACCAACGGAAAAGTCTGTGTCAGCAGCAGCACGAGGCTCACCCAGTTCTTTCCGCGAAAATGAAAGCGCGAAAGGGCATAGCCCGCCAGCGAGGCAACCGCCGTCACGATCAAGGCGGTGGCGATGGAAACGATCAGGCTGTTGAGAAAATAGCGCGGGAAGTCCGAGGCCTTGAGCACGGTGACATAGTTTTGCAGGGTCATGCGGGTTGGCCAAAGCTTGATGCCCTCGCTGTACAGCAGGTTTTCCGGTGTCACCGAAATCTTGACTGTCCAGTAGATCGGAAACACGGCAAAGGCGACATAAAGGAATACGGCGACGTAGAGTCCGGTGGAGCTCAAAATTCGCTGCAGCCTGCTTTGCCCCACCATCTCAGACGTCCTTCAGCAGCGCGCGCCGCATCTGGATGACGATGAGCGAATAAAGAATGAGAAGCACCAGGAGGAGCACGGCTATGGCCGAAGCATAGCCCTTGTCGAGCGCCCTGAAGGCCGACACGTAGATGTAAGTGGCGATAGTGTTGGTGGAACCAGCCGGACCTCCGGCGGTCATCACGTAAATGAGATCGGCGAAAGTTGCGATCCATACGGTGCGGAGCATCACCGTGATGGCGATGGTGGGCGCCAGGAAAGGCAAGGTCACCTTGGTGAACTGCTGCCAGGCTGAGGCGCCATCAATCGATGCCGCTTCATAAAGTTCCGAGGGGATGGACTTGCGGGCCGCGAGCAGCGTGATGGCGAAGAACGGAATGCCGAACCAGACATTGGCGATTATCGGTCCCCACATGGCAGTGGAGGGATGGGCCAGTATGGTCACCGGTTCGCTTTGAATGCCAAGCGCAAAGAAGACATGCGGCAATGGTCCGATAATCGGGTTGAACAGCCAGGACCATGTGAGGCCAGTGAGAAAAGTGGGTACCGCCCAGGGAAGGAACACCAGGGCTTGCACCAGCTTCCGCCCATGGAACGGCCGGTTGAGGAGCAGAGCCAGTCCGAGGCCTAGGAAGAACTGGAAGAACAGGCTGCCGATGGTCCACCACGCGGTGTTGAGCAGTGCACTGTGAAGCACATCGTCGTGCAGCATGGTGCGATATTGGTCAAGTCCCGCAAACTGGGATTTGAAGGCCGAGAATTTCCAGAACGAGTAGGAGATGCCGACGATCAGCGGTACGACAAGAACGGTGGCAATGATCACAAGTGCGGGACTCAGGTAAAGCCACGGCTCAAGCACGACGGCCCAGCGCTGGCGCTGGTTCACCCTGCCCAAGGTTTCGGACATCACAACCATGGAATCCCGATCGGTGAAGAAGAACGGCCCGGCGCATGACCGGGCCGTTCTTTGGCTCTCTTACTTGTGCTCGGCCATGTACTTCTGCTGCTCCGCGGTCAGGTATGCAGCCCAGCCATCCGCCACCTCCTTGGCGGTCTTCTTGCCGAGAAGCAGCTCCTGAAAGCCGGTCGGCACCATTGAGTCATAGAACACACCCAGGTTTTCGAGATGCGTCGGTGGCGTTACAAACACATACTTGTCGGGGTTATTGAGCTCATCGAACCAGCCTTTGAACTGCTCGGTCTTGAAGTGCTCGTCCTGCTCGGCCCCCTTGTGAATTGGCATCACCCCCACCGTCTTGGCCCAGCCGAGGTTCTGCTTGCTTTCCAGAAGGAATGACATGACCTTCCAGGACTCGGCCTTGGCCGGGCTGTCTGACAACATGGCCCAGCCGGCATAACCCAGCGCCGGATAGGCCTTGCCGTTGGGGCCAACAGGCCATGGCGCAACGGCGAAGTCTTCGGCCTTCATCTTTTCGGCGATGCCGATGAGCGCGTCGGGGTCCTGGTTCAGCATGGCGCAGGTGCCGGTGTAGAAGCCGGTCACCAGTTCGTTGAAGCCCCAGCTGATCGAATCCTTTGGCGCCCAGCCCTTCTGGTAAATGTCAGCCAGCATCTGCAGGCCCTTCACCGAACCTTCTTCGTTGAACGTCGATGTGCCGTCTTCGTTGAAGTAGCCAGCCTTGCCGCCCATGTTGTTGAGGAACTGCTGGATCGATCCGAAAGCACCCGGCCCGCCGCGCAGGCAGTAGCCGGTCTTGCCATTGCCAAGTGCTGCAATCTTTTCCGCGTCGGCGGCAAATTCCTCCATCGTCGCGGGCGGTCCTGCGAGGCCGGCCTCGGCAAACAGCTTCTTGTTATAGAACATCGCATTGATGTAGTAGCCGTAGGGGATCATGTATTGCGTGTTCTTGACAGTCGAGCCGAACTGCTTGGCGCGGTCACCGAGTGTTGCGGCTTCAGCCCAATCCTTCACGTATGGACCAAGGTCTTCAAGCTGCCCGTTGTTGGCATAGAGCCCCATCCAGCGTTCCGGCATCTCAACGAGGTCCGGAGTTTCACCGGCCTGCACCATGCTGAGAAATTTTTCGAAGGCCTGGCCCCATGGAAGCGAGATGACTTCCACCTTGATGTCCGGATTGGCTTTCTCGAACTCTGCGAGCTGGCCCTTGAGGAATTCCGTGCGCTGCGGACTGGTGATCACTTCTACCAATTGAACCTTGGTTTCGGCCCAGGCCGAAGCCGCACCTAGCCCCATTGCGGCGCCGAGTAGCATGGTGGTGAACAATTTCTTCATTTTATCCTCCCTTAGGTTTTGACACTGCGTACGAAGGCGTTTTCCAGGTCTGCCCAGAGCATCTCAGGATCCTCGAGGCCGACATGAAGGCGAATGGCGCGTGGCGACACGCCAAAACGATCGAAGGAATTGACGCCCGGCGTTTGCGCCAGCGAGGCGGCCACGGGCACGATCAGGCTCTCATGGCCACCCCAGCTGACACCGAGGCGGAAGAATTTCAACGCATCGGAAAAGCGCGCGACATCGACGCTGCCATCGACTTCGAAAGTGAACAGGCCGGTGAAGCCGCTGAGCGTGGCGCGGCCGGGATGGTTCGAATAGACCGGATGATGGATCTTGGTCACGTGCGGATGCTGGCGCAACCGATCGGCAATCATAAGGGCGCTGTCCATGTGGCGGCGGATTCGCAGCGGCAACGTGCGCAGGCCCCGCGTCAGCAGGAAGGCTTCGAGAGGCGATAGCTTGGCGCCCATGAACGGGTGCGTCAGTTCATTGATCCTTGCCACCATACTGGCAGAGCCTGCCACCACACCGGCCACCGTGTCGCTGTGGCCGCCAATGTATTTCGAGGCCGAATGAACGACCAGATCAACACCATGCGTGATCGGTTTCTGAAAAACCGGCGTCGCCCAGGAATTGTCGGTCATGCTCACAATGCCAAGCGTTTTGGCGGCTTTAGCAAGTCTCCCGATGTCCTGCAGTTCGAAGACCATCGAGCTCGGGCTTTCGAGATACAGCAGCTTGGCACCCGGCAGCTTGGCTTCCACAGCTTCGGCATCGGTGCCGTCGACATACTCGACGGTAATTCCAAGGCGCGGCAGCAGTTTTTCAAAGAAGCGATAGGCATCGCCATACACGTGGCGCACCGCAACGACACGATCTCCCGATTGCACAATGGAGAGAACCGTTGCACTGATGGCCGCCATTCCGCTGGCAAAACCCCGTGCTGCCTCAGCGCCTTCAAGGGCAGCGATGCGGCATTCGAAGTCGTGCACCGTCGGATTGCCGACGCGTGAATAGATATAGCCCTTGCTCTCACCCGCAAAGGCACCGCGCATTGCTTCATAATCGCTGAAGGTGAAAAGCGACGTCTGGTAGATCGGACCCACCACAGGCGCATGTTCGTGCTCGGCATCGTCGCATACGATGAGCGAGGCCTCGGCTATCGCAGAAGCCGCCAGATGAGGATCATGCTTCATCGGGGAAAGCCTCGTGAATTTCACGCTCGACGGAATCAATCAGCTTCCACGCCTCGGCGCGTGCTGCTTCCGGATCGCGCCGGGCAATCGCTTCATACATGGTGCGGTGAAATGGATGAGAGGCGGCCGCGAAGTCCGGCAGTTTCAGTGCGTTTTCCCAAAGTTGATGCAGCAGATCCCGCATCGACTGGATGATCTGGGGAAAAAAGGGATTTCCGCTTGCCCGGTAAATCGATTGATGGAACTGCCAATCTTCCGCCGATCCGTTGCCCTCGGCATGCGCTGCTTCCAGCCTGAGAAGCGCTGCGCCAATCGCCGCAACGCCTTCCTCATTGGCACAAGCTGCGCAAAGAGCTGCGGCCTCTCCTTCCAGGGCACGGCGCACCTGCAGGATCTGGAGCAGGTTCTTGACCTTGGAGGGCCGGGCCAGGACCAGCGGCACGTGCAGGAGGTTGGGGCTGACAGATACGCGGAGATAGGCGCCGCTGCCCTGCCGCATTTCAACGATGCCCAACGCTTCCCAGCGTTTCAACGCCTCGCGAACCGTTGACCGGCCAACACCAAGAGCCTCGCTTAACACCCGCTCGCTGGGGAGCTTGCTGCCCGGGATGATCGCATGCTCATCGACATAGGCTGCGAGCGAATCGAGGATGGCCGCATCCAGAGATTTGGGCCGGACTGGCCTCAGTAGACCCGCCGCACTCGCGTGTTTGGATTCGCGCACTATCGCCACCGGTCAGGTTATCAGACCACTTGATTTTTGATCATGCTTGCACTTGTGTCAAGGTGCTAGCACTCCAGTTTCTGGGCTGCGGAGGATTTCGTGAGTTCAACAGGTGCCGGGATCAGTCTGGTTGATTATCAACCTCTACCAAAGCTCGTGCGCAAGGAAAGCCGCATCGAGAGACCTCGTTTTCCGGTCTTAGACGCGCACAATCACCTTGGGGCAGACTTTGGCGGCGGATGGGACAGCAGGCCTGTTGATGCATTGATCGCCCGGTTGGACGAGGCGCATGTAAGCACATATGTCGATCTCGACGGTGGATGGGGAGAGGAAATCCTCGATGCGCGGCTGCGGAAATTCAAGGAACCGCACCCTGACCGATTCATCTGCTTTGGATCGTCTGGCTGGCGGCATTGGGAAGTCGACGGCGCTTCCTTCGGCGAGAGGGCGGCGCAGCGCTTGCGGGCTCAGGTCGCGCGCGGAGCGGAGGGCCTGAAGATCTGGAAAGATTTCGGACTGCATGTGCGGGACGAAAAGGGCGTGCGCGTTGCGGTCGACGATCCACGCCTCATTCCGCTATGGGACGCGGCAGGCGAACTTGGCGTTCCTGTCCTCATCCATGTCGCCGATCCCATCGCCTTCTTCGATCCACTGGATAACAGCAACGAACGTTGGGAAGAACTCCACGCCCATCCGGACTGGCATTTTCCGACAACACGCTTTCCGTCCTTCATGGATATCATGGATGGTTTTGCGCGTCTGGTGAAGCGGCATCCAAACACAACGTTCATCGGCGCGCACGTAGCCTGCTACGCCGAGAATCTAGTGTGGGTCGATCAGCTTCTCGACGATTGTTCAAACCTTCTCATCGACTTCAGTGCACGGATATCGGAACTCGGACGCCAGCCTTTTTCAGCGCGGCGGCTATTCACGAAACATCAGGACCGGATCCTGTTCGGTATAGATGCCGGACCTGATCTTGAATTGTACCGCACCTATTTCCGCTTTCTCGAAACGGAAGACGAATATTTCGACTATAATCCGCACGGAAAACCTAGCCAGGGCCGTTGGCAAATCTACGGGCTTGGGCTGGAAAATAGCGTCCTTGAAAAGATTTATTACCTGAATGCTGCAAGGCTTTTTGGGTTGGCTCCATGATCGCGCGGCACTCTTCCTTCAGGTGTCTTGCTATTATATTCCCAGGTGCAGTTTCGGCTTCCAGAACGGGCGAAACAGTTCGATCTTGGGGCAGCGATTCATCACCACCTTCAGGCCTGCCTGCTCTGCCAATCGAGCGGCGGCGTCATCGCGCACCCCAATCTGGCCCCAGAGAACGTTGGCGCCAATGGTGATAGCCTCTTTCGCAACGTCCAACAGATCTTCGGAACGGCGGAACACTTCAACCATATCCACGGGCCGGTCGATGGCCGACAGTGTCGGGTACACCTTGATCCCCCTGATTTCCTCAAGGCCTGGGCTTGGGTTGACCGGGATCATGTCGAAACCCGTTTCGTGCAGCACTCTCAGAACACCATAGGAAAACTTGGTCTTGTCGGGGCTGGCCCCGACCATCGCGATGGTTTTGACCGATTTCAGAATGCCTTGCAGATAGGCTTCCGGATAGGGCTCATCGTGATTCATGTTTGACCTTTCGTGTGTTCCAGCGGAGTCGCGATATCCTTTTTCAATTCATGTGCGGCCAGTGGATCGAGGAACGGGTTGCGGTAGAGCTTGTCATGGCTTTCGACGCCGACCTCCAGTGTGCAGTCGCTCATTGGGCGCGCCACGCAAAGAATGATGTAGCCATTGTTGATCTGGCGGTTGTTCAATGCCACTTGCGCCGTTTGATTGACTTCGCCGCTGATCAATTTGGCCGCGCAGCTTATGCAGCCGCCATACTTGCAGCCGTAAGGCAGGTCCACGCCCTGTTCGCGCAAGCTGTTCAGGAGTGGCTGGTGGTGATCGACCACGTAGGCCGCGCCGCCACGATTGACCAGAGTGATGGTATGTGTGGTCATACCCAGATATCGCTTGTGCAATCGCCGCCGGGATAGCGCGTCTCATGGCAGCGGCTTGGTCCGTTCGGCTCCTTGCCGAAATCAACGACAAAGCGCGGGTCGATTTCCATGCCGCCGTTTTCTGTATCGCAGTTGACCATTAGCATGCATCCGCCATTGGTGCGGATTTCCGGATAGAACTGATTGTCCCATGTCGAAAACAGTGAGGTCGTCACATAGAGGCGCTTGCCGTCGAGGCTAAGCTGTATCATCTGTGGCCCGCCTGTGACTTTGACGCCATTGACCTCGGGCGCACGGCCGAGAAGGCCGCCCATCCACACCTGTCCGGTCAGCCTGGCGTTGTGCGGGTCCGAGATATCGTACTGGCGGATATCGCCGTGCAGCCAGTTGCAGAGGTAGAGGTATTTGTCGTCCATGCTGATCAGGATGACCGAGATGACGCCAGGCACCGGAATGGGCCATTCCGGATGTGGCTCGTTCTCGACGTCAACGATTTTTTCCCACTGCCATTCACCCGCCATATCTTTCCACCAATGGATGATATTGGCCGATAGGGCTGCGCCAACAAAGCCGTGGCTGCTGTCTGGATTATGGTGGAAGCGCACTTCAAGCGGGATCAAGCCGTCTTCACCGAGATAGAACGTCTGTTTTGGTTCCTTCTTTTCAAAATCCCAGAGATGGATCTCGCGGCCGTATTTCAGGTGGCCCACTTCTTCGAGGTCAAAACCCGGCATGAAAGTGTTGGGCGCAGCCCATTCCGAACTGACCATGACGTTGTGCCGCGGCTGATACCAGAAATCGTAGCTGAACTTGATTTTGCCCATGCCGTTTTCCCAGCGGCCGACGATCTCGAAATCCTTGCTGAGATGCAAATAGCCGCCGGGTGCATTTCCCTGTGCGTCGCCGAGCATCGAGATAATGATTTCCGAGCCCAGGCAATGCACTGTGTGTGGTGCCGACAAGTTGGTTTTGGCTTTGATTTCGGCGCCGTCGATTATCTTGAACAGCGTAGGGTTGCGCGGATCGGTGCCGCAATCGACGATATGCAGATTGGTCGAACGCACCCCGGGCACGATGAGATATTTACGCTCCATGCCTGTGTCACCATGGCAGGACGAACAGGCATTCCAGCCCATGTGATGCAGTTCATCGCCAATGCCAGGCACCTCCAGGCGCGAAATCACTTGGGCGTAGGTCGAACTTTCGGGGTCGGCGTCAATCGTGCACAGGTAGTCCGGCTTCTGAATGCCGGTGCCGGTGTAAATGGCAATCGTGTAAAGCAATTTTTCCCGCGGGGCTTTCATCGCTTCCGCTGGCGAGGCATAGCCCGGACCGCAGCACTCCGGTTTGCAACACTCGGACATTTATTTCCTCCCGTTGGTGCCCAGACATTGTACAATCCTAATCTGCGCTTGATTCATCAGCGAATTGTTTTCGCGGCGACCGGATCAAAATCGGCCTGGTCCGCTGTCAGTGTGAATTTTGCTTCAGATACGATACCATATGCTCGCTGAGATCGCGCGCGTCATCGCCTGCTCCGTCGATCAGGGCAGACTTGCGGCGGCGCAAAAACTGCATTCCCATCAGATACATGCCTGGACAATCGGTGACGCCACCGTCGTGACGCACCTGGCCCTTGTGATCGAGGACCGGCAAATTGAGCCAGGAATAGTCCGGGCGGTAACCGGTAGCCCAGACAATCGACCTGATCTCGCCGCTCGCGAGATCCATACCGATGGGCGGCGCGCTCTCGACCTCTGTAGGGATCAGGCGGTGCGGCGCATCCACCACAGTGTCGATGCCATTCTCGGTTGCCCACGTGTCAAATGTGCCCAGCAGCCGGTTCATCTTGAGGTCTGCCATCGCGCAATTGTTGTGCAGCGAGCCCGAGAACTGCGCCTTTCCGCCGGAGATGCCCGCAATCCGGCCAACCAGCTTCACGCCGATGCTGGTCAGTGCATTCAGGTCCAGGGTTCTGCGCTCGGGTGAGCCGGCCAGTTGAAGCGAGGGCACCCGCCGCGCCCGCACGATGTCATCGACCTCGTCATAGCGCTCGTCGTGCACGCCGGCGACATCCATCCACCATTCGATATCCTTGCCGCGGTAGACCCGAGGCGCCCGCACATGCTCACCCACGGCCAGGGTAACTGGACGGCCTGAGCGGTGAATCTCGTCGGCAAGCTGGGTGCCGGTTGCGGACGCTCCGACGACCAGTACCCCGCCGTCTTCGAGTTGACTGGGATTGCGGTAATCCATCGAGGTAACAGTTGCGATCCTGGATGGAACCGCGGCAGCGATGGCGGGAATCCGCGCGACGTTGCAGGCACCTGTTGCGAGCACTAGGGTCCGGCAGCGCCAATCGCCCCGGTCGGTGGCCACAACGAAACCGTTCTCCGCCATGGAAACCGAGGTCACATTGGTATTGGTCTGCACCGGCGCCGAGATCACGTCGGCGTACAGATCGAGGAAAGCAATGACCTCGGGCATCGTGCGGTAGCCGTCAGGATCGTCGCCCTCATAGCCGAACCCCGGCAAGCGGCTTTGCCAGTTGGGCGTCAACAGGCGAAGCGAGTCCCACCGTTCGGTGCGCCACGAATTGGCCAACTCGCCGCGCTCGATGACAACGTGGTCGATGGAACGTTCGGTGAGGCACCGGCTCATCGCTAACCCAGCGTGGCCGGCGCCAATCACAACTGTGGTTAAGGTGCGAGCGCTACCCAACTCTCAGATCGCGCAAAGACGCCGGTCAGTTCACGCTGACGGCGACGTTGGTCGGGTTGGTCACGATATCATAGACGGCGGAACGCTTCTGCGATTGCGCCACCAGCGCCTTGATATCGTCCTCGCTCGCGTCGGCATCGATCTTGAAATGGACCTTGATGCCGTCAAAGCCGTTCCGCACGTCCTTGTCGATGCCCAGGATGCCATGAAGGTTCATGCCGCCTTCCAGTGTTGCTGTGACCGAGTGTAGCTGAATTCCCCGGTGCTGGGCGACCGCTGCGACACCGGCAGTCAGGCAACTGGCGAGACCGACAAGCACCATCTCAACCGGCGTGGCGCCATTGTCTTGCGAGGCAAAGACCTCGGGATGATCTGCGTCGAAAGTGAAGGTGGTTTTGCGCTTCTGTTCTTCGCCAAGGCCGTAGAACCCTTCAACGACCGAGTGGCTGTGTGTGCCATTTTTCCAATTGCAGGTTGCCCGCCATTTGAAATTGGCGGCCGCAGGCGCGTTGGTCAGCGCTTCACGCGCAGCGAGCAGTGCAGCGACGTTTACACCATTATCGACTTGAACTTCGGAGGCCATGTGTCTCTCCCTGTCTTGCTTGGAGTTTCAGGCGAAAAATCCGACTGGCATCCCGGTGTATCCTGGTCAGATTGCCCGTGGTTATCGTACGAGCCCATTTTCGCCTCTTCAAGTTTTTTCGGTCCTGATGCAGCTGTGATGACCTGCATCGAAGGGATTCCAGCCGTGCCGACAGATCAAACTGCGTTTGGTCCCCTGAGCACCAGAGCAGTCTTGGCCAGGATGACGAGATCCAGCCAGATCGACCAGTCGCGAATGTAGTTGCGATCGCACAGGACACGCAGCCTGATCTTGTTGATCGACTCGGTCGGGCCGCGATGGCCGGTCACCTGGGCGAGGCCGGTGAGGCCCGGTCTCACCAGATAGCGGTCATTGTAGTTCTCGATGACCGGAGCAAAGGCATCGTCCATCGGGATAGCATGGGGTCTTGGTCCCACTAGCGACATCTCACCCGCCAGGACATTCACAAGCTGGGGCATTTCATCAAGACTGCTGCTCCGCAAGACGCGGCCGATGCGTGTTACACGGGAGTCGCCCACCGTTGCCTGGGTGAAACTTCCCTCTGTTTCCATAACGGTCATCGTGCGAAACTTGTAGATCAGGAACGTCTTGCCATTGGCCCCGTAGCGCCTCTGCCGGAACAGCACCGGCCCAGGGGAATCGAGCTTGATCATCACAGCGATGACGAGTCCGATCGGCGCAAAAATCATCATGAAAACCAGAGACAACAGTACATCAAGCAGGCGTTTCATCAATGATCGCCTGATATTGTTTGATTTGTTTACAATAAAACTAGAATCCAGTTCCCTCACGGGAATTTCAGGTTCAAAATATTCAATATTACTTGCAATTTTATACTCATACTGTGAATTTTTTTGTTGGAGTCCGGCACTCATGACTGATTCCATCTCGTGATTTTTTGCGTTTTTCATTCTACGTTCACTATGAATGCGAGGCAAGACAATATAGTTCTGAAAGACAAATTAAGTTGTTGCCATAGTTATTAACTTAAACAGTGGAATATAAGTATTTAGTCAATTTTGCTTACCAATATAAACAGGAATTACTTAACCTGAATACCAATTTTACCAGTGCCTAAAATTTGATCATTTACGGTATGCTCACATGCGGAAAGAGTGGTCTATGGTAACGCGGTTGACTGAAAGCGTGAGAAAAGAACAGCTTCCCATGAGTGCCACCTTGATTGAAGCGAAGCGGCAAGTAGCGGATGCCGGAGCAGATGAAAAAGCCGAGTTGATGGCGAGTCTGCTTGTCATTGAAGAAAGCGCAAAAGAGCCCGGGCTGGCGCGTTCCTATTATTGGATAGCAGCCCTTGCCGGTCTGCTGTTCTGGGCCCTGTTGCTGTCATTCGGCTGATTACCGAAAGTCGCTGGGCACCGCCCAAATCCTGCCGCGATGGCCGCGACCAATCGCAACAATTTCCCTAAAATTAATTCCACTCATCGGACCCGCTTCGCATTAAGCAAGCCGCGCGACAAACAATGATTTGCACGCCGATTTATCTTTAATGGGCACCGGCATGCGGCTTGGCGGAGCACGCAGGAGTGCGGGGAAGTGAATGGCGTTGCTGAGGTCTGCGGCCACGGTTGGCAGTCTAACCATGATGAGCCGTGTTCTGGGTGTTCTGCGTGACACCTTCATAGCCTATCTCGTGGGTTCAGGGCCGGTGGCGCAAGCCTTTGTCGTAGCCTTCCGTATTCCAAACCTGTTCAGCACCATCTTTGCGGAAGCAGCCTTCAATACGTCGTTTGTCCCAATTTTTTCGCGGCGTCTCGAAGGCGAAGGCCTCCCCTCGGCCAGGACGCTCGCAGAAGAGGTCTTTTCGGTGGTGTTCGCGGGGCTCCTTCTATTGACGGCTGCGGCACAGATCGCCATGCCATGGCTCATTCATGTGATTGCACCAGGTTACACTGCCGATC
The DNA here is from genome assembly GCA_031373255.1 of Hyphomicrobiales bacterium. GTDB lineage: Bacteria > Pseudomonadota > Alphaproteobacteria > Rhizobiales > Aestuariivirgaceae > JANMMJ01. The sequence goes on along the minus strand of JANMMJ010000039.1, from coordinate 8,560 downwards.
CGGCGCAGTTCGATCTTTCGGTCGCCATGACCCGCATTGCCTTTCCGTCCATTCTTTTCATGTCGCTGACGGCGATCCTCGCCGGCATGCTCAACAGTCTCAGGCTTTTTTCAGCGGCGGCCGCAGCCCCCATTCTTCTCAACATTCTCATGATTGCAGCGCTTACGGCTGTCAGTCTGCTGGGTTGGGGAAATTCCGCTGCCAGCGGCTATGCTCTCGTCTCGAGCATGAGCCTTGCGGGTGTCGCTCAATTCCTCATGCTTGCCTATGCATGCCGGCGCAACGGACTGGGTCTCAGGTTGCACTGGCCAAGGATTACACCGGACGTTGCCAGGCTGTTCCGGCTGGCCGCCCCCAGCCTGGTTGTTGTTGGCGTTACCCAGATCAATATTCTCGTGTCCACCATGGTGGCGACCGGCATCGAAAGGGCAGTCTCCTATCTCTACTACGCCGAAAAACTGTACCAGCTCCCGCTTGCCGTAATAGGTGTGGCGCTGGGCGTCGTGCTGCTGCCGGAAATGTCGGGTAAATTGCGCGCCGGCGATGAAGCTGGTGCCATCGATATGCAGAACCGTGCGCTCGAACTGGCCATGCTCGTGACCTTGCCGGCCACTGCCGCACTCACCCTCATACCTTCGATGCTGGTTGCCACGATCTTCGAAAACGGCGCATTCAGCGCCTCCGACACCGCGGCCACTTCGCTGGCCCTTATGGCATTTGCCGCAGGCCTGCCCGCCTATACGTCCTACAAAGTACTGGCTCCCGGCTTTTTTTCGAGAAGCGACACGCGCACGCCGATGCTCGTTGCCTTTGTGTCGGTGGGTTGCAATGTCCTTGGAAGTTTTACATTGCCCAGCCTGTTGGGTTACGCGGGATTGGCGCTTTCCACCGCCATCGCGGCCTGGATCAACATGGTTATTCTTCTCGCCATTCTCTATCGCCGGGGGCACTACCGCCTGGATCGCCAGCTCATCCGACGCCTGCCGCGCATTCTTTTGGCAAGTCTGGTGATGGGCGCCTCTCTCCTGCTCTCCGCCACGGCTGTTCAGGACTATTTCACCGGCGGAAATTCTGCAGCACTCCGGTTCGCAGTGCTAGCCGCGGTCCTGGCACTTGGACTTACGGTCTATGCAATATCGTGTCACGTGTTCGGTGCCATGAAGTGGCAGGAAGCAAGAAAGCTTCTGCGCCGCCAATAGGCTATAGCGCAATGCAACGTCGCAGCATCAACCGCGAACCCGCCGCCGTTGCGATGGATGGATGTGATCAGGATGTGTCTTCATAGAGTGCGTCCCGGGCCAGTCCATGGCACTCGCGCAGCACAAAGTCGATTTCCTCTATCGCCTCCTTGCGATGGCCGGGCGGAGGACCGGGGCGGAACGGCGACAGGAAGGTCGGTTTTTGCATCCGGTTGCGCCGGGCTTTCCAGCGCGCCAGACGCCTGGCTTGTTGCGGCAGGTTGTCCAGCGCCATCCTGACCGCAGCGAGACGGCGGCCGAGGCGCGTCGCGTCGATGGTGTCATCCGGCTCCGGGAGGATAGGGCTCTCAACCGGCCGCCGGGGCTGGAACAACGGGATGAGCGGACTGTCGGCAAAGACGTGAATGCGGGGAACAACCGTGGCAAAACGCCTTCGGCTGTGGTGGCTGAACCGCTGGCGCGTGTCGAACAGCTGAAACGCGATCTGTCCGCCGCCCTTTCCCGCGAGAACAAGCCCCTTGGACATCGGACGGGCGGGAGCGGGTTTCACCTTGAGCCCGCGTGCGGCGATGGCAATCAGGCGGCGCACCGCCGATTCCGTAGGGAGCAACATCCGCGACACCGCACGGTAGAGAGACGGCGGAAGCAGCGCCACCATGGCGCCACTTCCCATTTCCACCATGGCGATGAGCATCGCGACGATACGGATGAGTGCCGCCTGATTTCTCTCGATGACGCTGTCCCAGTCCATGTGCCGGCAAAATTCCTTCTATAGGACAACTAGAACATAATAGGAACATATGTCAAGACCCATCGCCTGAGCGATGACCGGCCCGCAATGACCAGCTCAAGGCATCCCGGTGTGAGGCACGGCCATGGCAATCCCATATGGACTGGACGCGCACTGGACGGGCCTGCAGTCGCCCGATCGCAACCACGATCCTAAGCCCGTTGCTGCGCCGGCCGTGCCTAGCGGAGCGAAAGGGCCGGTTGGGAAACCTTCGTATCATGAGCGTGATGAGGCGAGAGGCTTAATCATGATAAGACAAGGGTTTTCCGGAGACCATAATGTCGGGAGTTCCATCAGCGGCAGGAAGCCCATGGCCAAATAGAAGGCACGCGTACGCTCATACGGCTCGTACTCAGCGGACGCGCTCAGGGTCTTCACCGTAAGGAATTCCGCGTCATGCGTGCGCAGCCACCGCTCTCCTTCTTCTAACAGGCGGCGTCCGAGACCGAGCCGGTGATGGTCCGGCAGAACACCGACGGCGTGGATTTCCCATGCAGCCGGGCCATGCTGGTGCAGCGTGATGAAGCCGACAGGTGCAGTTGCATCGACGGCGACGAACATTGGCAGTTCCGCTGCCTCACGGACGTATTGTAGCAACGCCGATTCGATTCCGAACCAATCTGGCAAGGCGCGCAGGATGCTCTCGCAGGTCTGCGCCCTGGCACGTGGGTCGGCGTACTCGATGAGAATCATGGCGTCGGTGGTTCCCGAAGTCAGGCAAGTCCACTGCCAATCGAAGCAGGGCCGGCGTCCGTTTGACCTTTGGCTGGGCCAAACGATGACGATAGAACAGCATAAACCTTCACCGAGTGACAACCATGTCCGTGAATGGCCCATTGCGTCATTTAGCTGCGCTGCAAACGTTGGTCGCTTCGGTGCATAGCGGACGCCGGCAAGTCGTCCGCCCGGCTGATTTATGGGTTCACGGTCTAGGAAGCAGAAACCGTGGCGGACGCGGACGTCATCAATCGGTAGATTTCGCACATCGACTGCATGTAGCGGTCTACCATAAAATTCTGTTCATAGGAGAGCCGTCCGTTGCGGCGAAGCGTGGCGGCAAGCGAAGTGTCAGACGCAAGCAGGCGCATTGCTCGTGTCAGCGCCTCGACATTTCCAGGCTCGACGAGCAGGCAGTTCTTTCCGTCGTGAAAAACTTCGGGAATTGCCCCCACCGGCGTTGCGATGACCGGCACACCGGCACACAGCGCCTCGAGCAAAGAAATCGGCAGGCCTTCATTGTAGGAAGGAAGAACCATCGCGTCGCTCTCGGCAAGAAGTTGCAGTACTGCGGGCCTGTCGATCCATCCCGTAAAGCGGCAGATCTCCGCAATGCCCAGCGACTCGGCCTCGCGCTTGTAGCGTTCCACTTCGCCGCCCCCGGCGATGACCGCGCTGACATTCGGCTGTTCCTGGTGCATCGCCAAAAGCGCCTGCAGAAATTCCGATACACCCTTTCTGGGCGTGAGATTGGCGAGGAACAGGAATTGCCGTCTTTCTTTATGCCGGGGTAGCTGCCTGCGGCGCGTCTCAATCTCAGGAGAAATATCGCTGATCGAATTATACAACAGTGTCAGCTTGTCGCCCGACGCACTGGTCTCTCGTTCAATGAAATCATACCAGGCCCGACCCAGTACAATGTTGACATCGGCCAGCCCGATCAGGCCGCGAACCACAGCCTTGTAGGCGCGCGTGCCCCGCTCGAATGCCGGAAAGAATTCGGCGCCATGATGGTGAACAATCACCCGCATACCGAGCAGTTTACCGGCCAAGCCGAACAATCCCTTGCGCAGAAAGCTCAGGCGTTCGGATACCTGGAGATGCAGGACACTTGCACCCCTCAATCTGAGGAGACCAAGCCGGACGAGGCCGGCGGATGTGTAGTAGAGCGATTTGTATGCGCTTCCCTCGCCACGTGAATCGATGACGTGGCAGGCATTTGGTTGATGGGTTTCAAACCACTCGGCTATGGTTCTTGAAACACTGCCCATGCCGCCACCGCCTGCAATGCCACCCGGAGTGACAAGCACCACTATCGGCTGCCGATTCCTTGCTGCGTTCACGTGTTCCATCCCTGATGTCTGCTGCTGTCGAGCGGGGAACCGGCCATGCTGAATGCCGGTGGCCGGTAATTCCCGGCACGGAGAGCGAGCAATCGCCAGCCGAACAATGCGCCGCCGGTGATGTAGCGGCTGAACATCCGGCGCGGCTCGCACACGAGGCGATACATCCATTCCATGCCAACCGACCTGAGGAATGGCGGCGCACGCCGGACCTTTCCGCCGATGAAGTCGATGACTGCACCGCCGCAGATGATGATGCAGGGATGGCGCAGATGTTGCTTGAGATAGAGTGCGCATTGCTCCTGTCGTGGCATGCCCATTGCGAGGATCACGACAGACGCAGGCTTCTGGCGCAGCAGCCCAAGATAATGCGCGTCGGATTTGAAACCATCCTCCACGTGAACGATCTCGTGGCCATTGGCGCGAAGTCTTTCCACCCCGGCATCGAGATAGGGATTCCTGGTGCCGAATACCGCAAGCGATCGGGTCTGGCAGGACTTCAGAAATGCCGGGATAAAATCCGTGCCGTTCATGTTGAGGCCAGGCTGTAGTCCCAGCAGGTGGCAAAACCATTTCATTCCGACACCGTCACGCAGCAACACGTCGCAGCTTGAGAACCATGAGGCAGCGCGCGAGTCCTGCCAGCAGATATTAACCGCATGCGCGTTGACAAAACCGAGAATTGTTGGCCGGGACACCTTCACCAGCCGTCTGGTCATTGACTGAACCGAAGTCTCGTCATTCAGAAGCACAAGCTTCCTGAAAATCCTGTCGAATCGTCCGCTTGGCAGCCTCGCCGCATCCACACTACGCATCACTCACTCCTCACACTCAAAACAAACGCAAAGTTATTTTGCGAAGGACCTCCGCAAGATTTGAAAGGCAGGACGGGGCAGCGCGCATTTGGTCGCGAGCACGGCGAGATCGCGCAGGCCGACGGCCCCTGTCCTGAAAGCCGAATGGAAGATGGCGAAAGCTTCGCGCGGGTTTGCGCTAAACAAAAGTTCACCGAGATAACGCGTACGGAATGCGAGAACAGCGCGCTCCGGCATGATCGCTGACGCCAGTTTCAGGAATTGTTCGCCTCGATTGAGATTGTCGCTGCTGCCGAGCCTGCCGGCGCGATCATCATTGTTCCATGTAACCAGCGGCTCTTCGACCAATACGTAGGTGAGCCCGCGAGCCCCCGCCCTGATGAAGAAAAGATGGTCTTCATATTGCCGCAGCTCTTCCGGGAAGCCGATTGAAAGTGCCTCGGAACGGTGCAGCAAGAACGAACTGGTTTGCGCGAATCCGTGATGCACATAGAGGAACTCGGCAAAGTCTTCGCCGCGATTCAGGGGCCTTGTTGGCAAGAGCCGGGCTGGCGCTTTCCCGGAAACAACATTGGTTTTCGTAACACAGAAGGCTTTGGCTGGATCGGCAAGCGCCATCACCGCCTTCATCTGCGCTTCGAGCTTTTGGGGATGCCAGGCATCGTCCGAATCGAGATAGGCGACGAAATCGCCACGAGCCGACTGTGTGCCCGTGTTCCGTGCGGCCGAGGGACCCCGATTGACATGATGCCGGACGACGCGTCCGCGCTCTTCACCGACAACCCGTCGAACAATCGCCGTGGGATCGATCGCGGACGCATCGTCGACGACAACCACGTCCCATGCCGTCCAGCTTTGGGCAAGGACCGACGCAAGTGCGGCTTCCAGTTCGCTAGGCCGGTTATAGTAGGGAATGACAACCGTTACCGGCGGCTTCATTATTCCATTGCGAAGGATCATCCCTTTTGCTCCAGCACTTGTCGTTCCTGTCGGGGTGCGTGGCGGAATGCGCTGGCGATGGCCTCGCGAAGCGGCTTGGACCGGTTGTCGGCGTCATAAGGTGCCGACCGGTTGGGCAGCTTGTCATGCCGCGGAAGGTAAAGCCGCACGGCCGAAAACCTGTCGCTCAGGCCCCAGGTCAATACGTCCGTCACATTTCGGCAGGCCAGCGTGACATCGAGATAGGATTTGGCGTGACCGGCGACGATCTGATCGCGAGCGATGATTTCCGGCGTAAGGCCGCGGTCCGCAACGTCCAGTTCGGTCACAAGAATGTGCAGTCCCATCCCCGCGACCTGGGCCAGAAAGCGCGACCATGCCTTTTCATCGAAATCGGAACGCGAGGCATCGAGATGGCCCTGAACACCAAGCGCATCGACCGGAGTGCCGTCGCGCCGCATGCGTTCCAGTAACCGCAGCAGCGACTCGCGATGGTTCTGGAAATATTTGGGCTTGTAGGGAGCAACCCAATCATTGAGCGCGAGAGTGGCACTGGGATCGGCATCGCGAGCAGCGTGAAATGCAATATCGACGTATTTCTCCCCCATGCTTTCGAGAAATGGCGAGTTTCGCAGGCGATCGGGCCTGGAGCTTTTTGGATCGATCGGCTCGTTCACCACATCCCACGAGTGGACGGTATGCTTGTAGTGAGCGATGGTCGCCGCGATATGCCCGGTCAGGGTGGGTTCAGCGCCGTTTCGCGCACAAAGGTCATCCCAGACGGCATTGAGACCTTGGTGAAACAGCAGCGTATGCCCGCGCACGCGTTTGCCTGTGGACTTTGCAAATGACACGATCTGATCGGCCTTGGCGAAATCGAATGCCTTCGCAGTCGGCCGCAGGAACAGCCATTTCATCTCGTTTTCACAGACGATGATGGCGCACTCGCGATTGATGAGATCGCGGTAACCGGCTTGCGCCAGGCCCTTGAGACTCATGGCGCTGCCAAAGCGCATGCCGCGTGCTGCCGCCAGTGTCGCCAGCGATGCATTCTGGCCGGCTTGAATGGCGGATGGCAGAGCGAGGCTTGCCGCTGCGCCCGCTACGGATCTTAACGCACATCGGCGATTAATCTTTGCCGGTAAAATATTCTCCATTATCTCCATGCCGGTCCTGCTTTGTGGTGGAGTTGAAGATGGAGAGAGCAGCGATGAGAGGAGCAGCTGCGGACTGGAGCGGCTTCAATAATTCCGCACGCCGTGCGGGGTCCTCGCGCTGGCTCACCCTGAGGCCGCAAATCTTTTTTCACTGCGCTCTGGCGATCACGCTGTTCGCAGGCTCCGATGCCTTGTTTCCACTGATGGCTACCGGCGGCGATGAAGCATTGGCCGGATTTCCCGCGGCCGCGCAGGCGCGCACCATGATGTGGCTGTTTGCTTTTGCATTGCAGGCAGGCTGCATGGCCATGTCCTGGCGTGCCGTCGCCGCCGCTATTGCGGAAAACAGAGTTTTTTTGGTTCTGATGGGTTTCGCCATTGCCTCGGCGTCCTGGTCCGAGGTGCCGTGGCAGGCCCTTTATGGTGCAGCACAGCTCACGGTTCTGACCATATTCGCGCTCGCGGTATGCCAGAGGCTGCCGCTGGATCGCGCGCTGGCGACTGCTGCGCTCACCTACGCCGTGCTGATTGTGATGTCGCTCGTCATCGTCGTGGTCCGCCCCGAACTTGGCCTGACAACCTCGGAAATGTATTTCGGTGCCTGGCGTGGCGTCTTCATTCACAAGAACCACTTCGGCACGCAACTGACCTTTGCCTTCGCCACATTCCTCAGCTGCGCTGTCCTCAATCGCGGCATGCTGCGCTGGATCAGCATCCTGGTTCTTGCAATAGTCATATTCTGCTGTGTGATGTCGCGGTCCACGACGGCGCTCGTCATCTGTGCCCTGATGCCCATTTGCGTTGGCGCCGCCTGCATGGCCCGGATGTCGCGCAGCATAAGGCTGGCATTGGGCGGCATAGTAGTCATGGCGGTAGCCCTCGGACTCGCCATGTTCCTGGGCGGATGGGAATGGGCCATGTCCATGCTCGGCAAGGATCCCGACCTGACTGGTCGTGGCGAACTGTGGAACATGATCTTCAGGTCCATCGAAAGCCGGCCGATACTGGGTTTCGGCTATGACACCTATTGGGCCACGACTGCGAGTGATGGCGGAATTGCCGTTACCCGGAGTTTTTCGTGGTCGCCCAAAGGCTCGCACAATGCCTGGATCGAGACGGCGTCCCAGTTGGGTCTGGCCGGCCTCTTCATGCTGGCCTACGTTTATGCGCGTACAATCCGCGCGGCACTTTCCTGGACCTTCAACGCCAGGGCCAGGGCGCTTGATGCCCGGCTTTGGCTGGCGATGCTTCTCTTTGCCATCACCGAATGGAGCTTTGTCGAGGTCAACGTCATGCACCACAACAATTCGGTGCACTTCATCTTTGTACTGTTGACCGGTTACCTGGTTCATCTGGGCACCGGCAGGTTGCCGCCTTCTGGCAATGCGAGAGGAAGAGCAGCCGATATCCGCCGCTCTTGATCTGGCCCGGCGTGATCAAGGCCGAGACGGGTCCGAAACCGTTCAGTGCCCTTTTCCAGAAATTGCCAGGAGAGAATTGCGGCTGGCAGAAGTATCAACGCCGCCAGGACGGCCACGGCCAGCGTGCCTGATCCAGCGGGTGCCATGCGCCCGGCGACTTCAAGCGCAATAAAGTGCCA